>DATBBQ010000136.1:0-3897 GCA_036270915.1 Steroidobacteraceae bacterium | reverse complement strand
GGCGACCGTCGAAGCTGCGTCCGGCGCACCGTCCGCACCGCCGCCGCCGCCACCGCACCCGCACAGCGCGGCAAGCAGCAGCAGCGCCGCGAGCAACGGGCGCGGGCTGTTGGATTTCCGATCGCTGCAGGATGTAAACATTTGTCAGGAGGTCAGCACTGTCAGATCCATGAAAATAACATCGCCGCAGAGCGAACGGCAACGCTTCGCCTCGCGCACGCCGTTCTGACGTGGCAACGGTAAAGCTTGCTAACCGTTGACCGGCGGCGGGCAGCGAGTCATCTAGCTGGCGGATGCCTGACGCGGAACGCCGAACTCGCCGCCCCGCCCCGCCCCGAGCAGAAAGGCGATGAGGATCAGCGGTGCGAGCGCGCCGAGCGTGATCCATGGCGCGGACTGCGGGCGGCGCGCCGCGCACTCGGCGCACGGCAGGAGCCACAGGATGTTCACGGCTGCAAAGCCCCAGCTCACCCGGGCGTGCGACCCGAAGCGGCGTGCGAGACGCTGGTAGGCGTGCTGCCTATGTGCCGCGGACAGCCGCTCGCCACGCGCACCACGCACGATCAGCGTCACGGTGGCATCGACAATAAAGGCGCCTTCGAGGATCACCCAGCTCCACAGACTGAGCGAGCCGTTGGCACTGGTCAGCAGCGCCAGGAGCTGCAGGGAGAAACCCAGAAAACCGCTGCCGACGTCGCCCATGAAGATACGGGCGGGCGCCCAGTTCCAGACGAGGAAGCCCGAGGTGGCGCCCACCAGGCACAGCAACATCCAGCCCTCGGCGCCCGTGCGCGGTCCTGCGCCCAGCAGCCAGGCGGCGCCCGCGACGAACACGGTCTGCTGCGCGGCGAGCCCGTCAATGCCGTCCATGAAGTTGAAGAAATTGGTACCCCAGACTACGGCGAGCCCGCCGGTGGCCCACAGTGTCAGGCTCAACGCCCATCCGTCCGGCGGCGTGCCCGGTGCGAGCAGACGCTGTCGCGCCCAAAGCGCGCACGCGGCCGCCGCGAAGTGCACCAGCAGACGGCTGCGCACGCTCAGGCCACCACGGTCATCGAGCAGACCCGCGAGCGCCACGGCGCTACCGCCGCCGAGCCAGGCGATCGCTTCGGCCGCCGACCAGCGGCCGGCGAGCGTCAGCAGGAGCGCCGCGCAGAGTGTCACCAGCACGATCGCGAGGCCGCCGCCGCGCGGCACGGCGTGGCTGTGGGAGCTGCGCGGGTTCGGTACGTCCAGCAGGCCGAAGTGCGCCGCCTCGCGACCGATGCGCATGGTGAGCAGCGCCGCGACCGTGAAGCACGCGATCGCGATCAGTAGCGCGGGCAGCATGATCTTTGGGCCGATACGCCGACGCCCGCGCGCCGGGTGCTCACGAGGCGGGCACGTCAGGGCGCACGTAGGCCTGCGCCTGACGTGCGGCCTCGATGCTCGCGCGTGAGACTTCGACCAGTTCGGCGAAATCCATCGGACTCGGCGCGCCCTCGCGCAGGGCGGCGACGAAGGCGCGCACGCACGCGCGGTTGCCTTTGTCCTGCCGCCAGCTGATACCGACACGCGGCGCGCGCGCGGCGAACGAAGTGAGTGAGCGGAAGTTGTTTAGCTGCCAGGTGTCGCCCGTGCCGAACACCTCGAGGCGCTCCTTGGGGAAGCGGCGTGCGCCGTCGGCGAAGTAGTGCACGGTGCCGATCGAATCGTCCGCGAAGCGCAGCGTGATCGTGGCGGAATCGCTCGGCTGCCCGGCACGCCCCGGTAGCGCGCTGGCGGTGACGGCGGTGATCGGGCGGCCGACGAGAAAGCGCAGCAGATCGATGAAGTGGCAGGCCTCCCCGATCAGCCGGCCGCCGCCGAGGAGCGGATCATGGTTCCAGTGCTCGGGCGCGAGCGCGCCGGCGTTCACCGTGTAGATCAGGCAGCGCGGCCCCGGAGCGCGCTGCAGGCGTTGGCGCAGCTCGAGCGTGTACGGCGCGTAGCGACGGTTGAATCCGACCATGAGGATCGGCTTCGGCTGCGGACAGTGCGCGTAGGCGGACCCGATGTCCTCGAGCTCCTGAGTGGTGAGGGCGAGCGGCTTCTCGACGAATACGTGTTTGCCCGCGCGCAGCGCCGCGCACACGTAGCGCGCGTGGCTGTCGTGACGGGTGGCGATGACGAGCGCGTCGATCGCCTCACTGCCGATGACGGCTTCGGCGTCACTGGTGAGCGCCTCGAACCCCGCCGTGCGTGCGGCCCAGCCGGCGGGCGCCGAGCCCTGGGCGGCGAGCAGCGCGAGTCGCGCGCCACTGTCCTTCAGCGCGGGCAGCAGGAAGCGGCGCGCGTAGGCGCCCGCGCCGATCATGCCGAGCGTCGGAACCGCCGCGGGAGGGCGGGCCGCGCCGGGCAGCGCGCGCAGCGGAACGGTCGCGGCCGGCCGCGTGGCCGGCTCGGCGTCATACTTGAGCAGGACGCCCAGAGCATCGGGGTCGTTGAGCAGTGCCTCGTACGCCTGCTGCGCCTCCCCGAAGGCAAAGCGATGCGAGATGAGCGGCTCGACCGCCAGGCGTGCGGTCGCGAGCAGGTCGAGCACGGCCTCGAAGTTGCGCTGCTCGGTCCAGCGCACGAACGGCAACGGGTAGTCGCGACCGCGTGCTTCGTACTCGGGATCATAGCGCCCCGGACCATAGCTGCAGGAGACCTGCAGCTTCAGCTCCTTGGCGTAGAAGTCGGCCCGCGACAGGCGCAGCCCGGCGACGCCGACCAGGATCACCCGGCCGCGCTTACGGCTCATCTGCGCGGCCGCGTGCATCGGTGCGTCGCTGTCGGTCGCTGCGGTCACCAACACCCCGTCCGCGCCGCGGCCACCGGTGAGTTCGCGCACGCGCTCGGCGACGTCGGCGTCGTCAGCGGCTATAACGCGGGCGCCGAAGCGCGCCGCCAGCTGGAGGCGATCGGCGCGCGTGTCGAGCGCGATGACCTGACAACCGGCGGCCGCGAGCAGCTGCACGGCGAGGAGCCCGATGAGCCCGGTGCCGATCACCGCGAAGCACTCGCCGAGAGTCGGCTCGGCAAGGCGCACGCCCTGCAGGGCGATGGCCGCCGGAACGACGAAGGCCGCCTGCTCGTCGGAGACCACGTCGGGGATGCGCGCGCAAAGATTCGTGCTGACGCGCGCCCAGCTCGCGTGCGCGGCGTTGGAGACGACGCGCTCACCGGCACGGAATGCGCGCACCTCGGCGCCTACGTCGGCCACCACGCCGACGTTGGCATAGCCGAGCGGCAGCGGCTCATCGAGCTTGGCGAAGGCGGCGTCCAGGACCGGACCGATGCCGTCGGTGCGCAGCCGCTCAAGCAGCAGTCGTACGCGCTCGGGCTGCTGCAGCGCCTTGCCGATGAGTCCCGCACGACCGAACTCGAGCAGCATGCGTTCGGTCCCGGCCGAGAGCAGCGAGCAGCGGGTCTGCACCAGCAGTTCGTGCGGCAGTGGCCGCGGTGCCGGCAGCTCCAGCAATTCGATCGTCCCCGTGCGCAGGTGCTGCACGACCTGGCGCGCGGGGGCAGTCTCAGTCAAGGCCATCCTCGTCTCTGTGCCGCAGCCCCCGCCGGCGCCACCACGATACGGCGAGCACGTAAAGTGCGCCGAACAGAAACCCCGTGGCCGCGCCGATCATCACCATGCGCGAGCGCCTGGGATAGTTACGCTCTATCGGCAGGCTCGGCGGATCGAGAATCTTGAGGGCGAATTCGGAGCGGCTCTCGGTCCCGACCTCGCGCCTCAACTGCGCCTCAAGCAAGGTGCTCGCCGCCTGATGCACGCTCTGCAGCTGATCGGACTCGACGCGTTTGGTCAGCAACTCAACTGCCCGACGGGCATCCGCAAGCGCCTGGGAGCGCAACTGATCGTTGAGCTCGGTGATCATGGCG
>DATBBQ010000135.1:0-2397 GCA_036270915.1 Steroidobacteraceae bacterium | reverse complement strand
CGAAGAAGCAGCGGCACACGGCGAAGCGGATCTTCGAGCGGCTGCGGGACGAGCACGGGTTTGCGGGTGGCCAGACGATCGTGAAGGATTACGTGCGGCAGCATCGGCGGCAGGCGCGGGAGATGTTTGTCCCGCTGGTGCATCTGCCCGGACATGGGCAAGCCGATTTCGGCGAAGCCCAGGTCGTGATCGGGGGCGTCGAGCAGACGGCACACTTCTTCGCGATCGATCTGCCGCACAGTGACGCCTGCTGCGTGCAGGCCTATCCGGCCGAGACGACCGAAGCCTTCTGTGAGGGGCACAACGCGGCGTTCGGCTTCTTCGGCGGCGTCCCGCAGACCATGCTCTACGACAACACCAAGCTCGCGGTCGTGCGGATTCTGGGGGACGGCCGGCGGCAGCGCACGCGGGTCTTTGCCGAGCTGCAGTCGCACTACCTGTTCGCCGACCGCTTCGGGCGCCCGGGCAAGGGGAACGACAAGGGCCACGTCGAAGGGCTGGTGGGCTTTGCCCGCCGCAACTTTTTCGTGCCGATCCCCCGGTGCGACAGCTACGAAGCCCTCAACGCGCGGTTGCGGGAGCAGTGCGAGCGGCGGCGGGCGGCGCGCCTGCGGGGCCACGCGGAGACGATCGGCGAGCGCTTCGAGCGGGACCGGCACGCCTTGCTCCCGTTACCGGCAACCCCGTACGACGCGTGCGATCGACGCGCGACCCGCGTGAGCTCGCTGTCGTTGGTGCGCTACCGCCGCAACGACTACTCGGTGCCCGTGGCGTATGGGCACCAGGCGGTCCTCGTGCGCGGGTACGTGCACGAGGTGATCGTGACCTGCGGGGCGACCGTCATTGCGCGGCACCGGCGGTCGTACGAGCGCGAGGCGCTCGTGCTCGATCCGCGGCACTATCTCGCGCTGCTCGAGCAGAAGATCGGGGCCATGGACCAGGCGGCGGCGCTCGCCGGCTGGGAGCTCCCGGAGGCGTTTGGCCAGCTGCGGCGGCTGCTCGAGGCCCGCATGGGCAAGGCCGGCACGCGCGAATACGTGCAGGTCTTGCGCCTCCTGGAGACGTTTGAGCTGGGCCTGGTCCACGCCGCCGTCCAGACGGCGCTGCGGCTGGGGGCACTCGGCTTCGATGCCGTCAAACACCTCGTGCTGGCCCGCCTCGAACGCCGGCCGCCGCGGCTCAATCTGGCGCGCTACCCCTACCTGCCGGGGGCGCACGTCGCGACGACCGCGGCCACCGCCTACCTGGGGCTGCTGCGCGGGACGGACCCATGAGTGAGACCCCGCAACTGTTGCTGGCCCATCATCTCAAGGCGCTGCGCCTCCCGACCTTCCTCCGGGAGTACGACAAGGTGGCGCGCCAGTGCGCCGCTGAGGGGGTCGACTGCGAGCGCTTCCTGCTGCGCTTGGCCGAGCTGGAACTGATCGACCGGGAGCGCCGCCTCGTGGAGCGGCGGATCCGTGCGGCGCGCTTCCCGGCCGTGAAGAGCCTCGACAGCTTCGACTTTCTCGCTCTGCCGTCGCTCAATAAGGTGCTCGTCCTGGAGCTGGCCCGCGGGGAGTACCTGGCCCGGCAGGAGAACGTGATCGTCCTCGGCAACAGCGGCACCGGCAAGACGCACATCGCCCTCGGGCTCGGCCTGGCGGCCTGTCAACATGGCCAGTCGGTCGCCTTCACGACCGCCGCCGCGCTCGTCCACGAGCTGCTGGAGGCGCGCGACGAGAAGCGCCTGCTCCGGCTCCAAAAGCAGCTCGCCAGCCACCGCTTGCTGATCATCGACGAGCTCGGCTTCGTCCCCCTGTCCAAGACCGGCGCTGAACTGCTCTTCGAGGTCTTCAGCCAACGCTACGAGCGGGGCTCGGTCCTGGTGACGAGCAACTTACCCTTCGATGAGTGGACCGAGGTCTTTGGCTCGGAGCGGCTGACGGGCGCGCTGCTTGACCGCCTCACGCACCACGTCCACATCCTCGAGATGAACGGCGACAGCTACCGGCTCACCCAGAGCAAGCGGCAGCGACGCGCTCAACCATCCGACCGGTTTGACGCGGACCCGTCGGTCTAACGGGTCTCACGGCGCCCCACACCGCCGTGCCGCGCCAGCGCGCCGCCGAGCCGGTACACTCTTGCTCTGCCCGCTGGTCCAGGATCCGGGCGGCGTTGACACGCGCATTTACGCGCGTATGGCGTCCGACGTGCGGGAGAAGACCCGGACGGCGCCGAGCTTCGACGACGCGGTTGAACTTCACCGCCTCATCGGGGCGATCGAGGTAGCAGCCGCCAGCGGGCGTCGTGTCCGACCCTCGACGTAATCTGTCGTGCGAGCGGCGCTCAGCTGAACAGCATCGAAGCCGCGGGGCTACTCGCCCGCCATTGCCCAATTCCTCGGGCCCGGCAATT
>DATBBQ010000134.1:0-36098 GCA_036270915.1 Steroidobacteraceae bacterium | reverse complement strand
AGCTCGGCCAGCCGGTCCCTGAATCAAACTTGGTACGCGAGTCGTACAGCACGGTGGCGCAACAGACGCACACGTACAGGCCATCGGCGCGGCTCTCGTCGTACTTGCCGGAGAAGGCGGGCTCTGTGCCCTCCTTGCGCGTCACCTGATAGGCCGCGGGCGAGAGCAGCGCGCGCCACTCCTCGTCAGACTTCTGCACGCGCGGCACTTCACTCACGCCGAGACTGTGCCCGGACGGGGAGAAGTTCTCGATGCGCACGCTCGTGCCGCGCTTGGGCGCGGAGAGGGTCGCGGCGGCCCCGCGCCGCGTGAGCAGGTACGCTCCGGCGGCGGCGGCGCCGCCGACGATGAGCGCGCGGCGCGCGGCGGAAAAGGGCATCGCATCAGTGGGCCGGTTGCGTTTCATGACGGCCTCCTCGGTCAGCCAAAGGTAAAGGAATAGGCCCGCACCCCGGGGGTCAGGAACTCGATCGTGAATGTCCGATCCTGCACGGGCTGCGTCTGGCGAATGAGCTGATAGAGGCGCTGCTCGCGCACCTCGCCGTTTCCTGCGGCGTCGATGTCCGCGCCGTGGTTATCCCCCGGCGCCGCGCCGTCGAGCGTCACCTTGAAACGTACCGGCCGGCCGTCCGGCCCGGGGCCGAGCACCAGGTGCAGGTCGCGGGCGTGGAAGCGAAAGACGAGCGTGTCGCCGGCGACCGCGGCGGTCGCAGACTCATCGGCGACCGTCCAGGCGCCACCGAGCGCCCAGCCGTTGCGCGGGAGCGAGTCGGGCACCGTATAGCGCTGTGTGCGATCGCGCGTCAGCGGCTCGCGCGCGGCGAAGTTCTCGGCGCGCTCGAAGCCTACATAGGTCTCCGGTGAGGCGATATCGGCCTCATCGGCGGCGCGCTGCGCGCCCTCGCCGGCCATGTCCGCCGATGCCGGTGGCAGATCGCGGTAGCCGGCCTCGGTGAGCAGCGTGCGTAGCAGCGCTTCGGATTGCTGGTACTCCCCCTCGCCGAAGTGGTGGCCGCGAATGCGGCCCTGCGCATCGATGAAGAAATGCGCGGGCCAATACTGGTTGTTGAAGGCGCGCCAGACCGCCAGGTCGTTATCGATGGCAACCGGGTAGTCGATCCCCAGCTCGTGCACCGCCCGCCGCACGTTGGCCTCGTCCTTCTCGAAGGCGAACTCCGGGGAATGCACGCCGATGATCGTGAGCCCGTGGTCCCGGTAGCGCGCGTTCCAGGCTTTGAGGTACGGCAGCGTCCGCAGGCAATTGATGCAGGAGTAAGTCCAGAAATCGACAAGTACGACCCGGCCGCGCAGTGCCTCGCGGGTGAGCGGCGGGGAATTGAGCCAGGCGACGGCACCCGTGAGCTCGGGCATCTCGCCCTCGACGGGCGGGGCGCCTGTCGAGGCGCGCGTCATCGTCGCGCCGGTCATGGCGTCCGCCGCCCCAGCCGAGCCCTTCATGGCGCCGTCCGCGCCCTGCATCGCCTGCGAAGCCGGATGCACGGTATCGATCAGGGACTGTTCCAGATGGTTCGTGCTCGCGTACGAGAGGCGCGTCAGGACACCCGTATCCCAGCCGAAGGCAATCGCCGCCACGCCGACGAGCACGGCGATGCCCAGCGCCCGGCGCAACCATTCGGTGGCGCCCAGCGAGCGGGTGAAAGCCCGCGCGATGCGCCGCCCGGCGAGCGTCACCAGTGCGAGAGAGGCGATCGCACCCAGCGCGTAGGCGAGCAGCAGCACAGTCGTCGCGGTGCTCGGCCCCCTGATCGCCGCGCCGGTGAGGATCAGGCCGAGGATCGGCCCGGCGCAGGGCGCCCACAGGAAGCCGGTGGCAACCCCGAGCAGCGCCGACTGCGCCGCCGTAGGCTCCGTGCCGGGCTGCAGCAGGCGGTTGCCGAAGGAGACGAAGGGTCGCGCCAGCCATTCGGCGAAGCGGCGGGAGATCAGCGCAAAGCCGAATGCCGCGAGCAGTAGCAGCGCGATCACTCGCCCGTAGCTGTTCAGCCGCACCGCCCAGGCGCCGCCGACGGCCGCGAGGCTCGCCAGCGCGGCGAAGGTGATCGCCATCCCGGCGAGCAGCGGCAGCGTGGTGCGCGCGAAGGATTGCCCGTGGCGTGCGAACACAAACGGCAGCACCGGCAGGATGCACGGGCTCACGATCGTGAGCGCGCCGCCGAGAAAGGCGAGGAGCGCAAGCAGCATGAGCGATCGGAACCTTGTTTGTCGCCGCTCTTACGGCTGATTCATCGCCACCGTGACCGGCGCGCCGCGGTAGAGCCCCGGCAGCGTGCTCTGTAGGGCGCGGATCTTCGGGAGGTCGTTGAAGACGATGTACGGGTGCGAGGGGTTCTTCAGCAGGAAGTCCTGATGATAAGCCTCGGCGGGATAGAAGCCCTTGTTGTAATCAATCCGGGTCACGATCGGGGCGCGGAATACCCGTGCCTTGTCGAGCTGCGCAATATAGGCGTTCGCGATCTGCTTCTGCGTGTCATCGCCGTAGAAGACGGCGGAGCGGTACTGCGTACCCGTGTCCGGACCCTGCCGGTTGAGCTGCGTAGGATCGTGCGCCACCGAGAAGAAGATCTGCAGGATCTGTCCGTAGGAGATCTGTTGCGGGTCGAACACGATCTGCACCGACTCCGCGTGCCCGGTGTCGCCATTGCTCACCAACTCGTATTGGGCGGTGCGCCTGTCGCCGCCGGAGTAACCGGCGAGCACACGCTTCACGCCGGTGACGTGCTCGAAGACGCCCTGCACGCCCCAGAAGCAGCCGCCGGCGAGCACCGCGGTCTGCGCCGCTCCCGGCACCTTGGGGTTGTCCAGCGCCGGCGGGGGTATCGCAACCGGCGCCTCGCCGGCGCAGCCGAGCGACTGCAGGATGACCCCGCACACGGCCAGCGCAGCGGCTGCGAAGCGAACGGGTCGGGCGTGGCGGCGAGCGGTAAGAGCCGGGTGTACGGCGGTAGCATTAGCGTGCACAGGTGAGCCTCATTGCCGGTGAGAAACGGCGGATGCGCAGCGCGCATGGCGCGTATCGCATCCGTAGGAGTAGACCGTGATCCGCCGGAGAATATTACCGCGTATATATGGGACCGCGGTCAGCCACTTGCAACCGAAGCGGGCAGCGCGAGCGCCAGTGCGTGTAGCGTCTGCGCGGCCGTGCTACGGGCTGTTATGCTCCCAGGGGACACTCCGGTTTCTCATCCTGAGGTTTGGGCGCCGTGGAACTGACACCCTTTCACGTGGCCGTGCAGGTGCGCGACATCGCCGAGGCACGCCGCTTCTACGGCGAGACACTCGGCTGCCCGGAAGGCCGCAGTGACCGGGACTGGGTCGATTTCGACTTGTTCGGTCACCAGTTCGTCTGCCATCTGAACCCGCAGCTCGGCCCGCAAGGTCGCCTTCTAATGCACTTCAACCCCGTCGACGGCCACGGCGTACCCGTGCCGCACTGCGGCGTGGTGCTGCCACCGGCGCGGTGGCATGCACTGGCCGAGCGCCTGCGCACGCGCACGGTCGAGTGGGTGATCGAGCCCTACACGCGTTTCAAGAATACCCCGGGCGAGCAATCGACGCTGTTCATCCTGGACCCCTCGGGAAATGCGCTCGAGTTCAAGTCCTTCGCTGACATGGGGCAGCTGTTCGCGAAATAGCCCGTGAGCGCTCAGCGCGCCGCGAGTAGCGCCGTTGCCCTATCGAGCTGCGCGCTGTAGGCGTTCAGCGCCTGGGCCGTACGGGCCGCGTACTCGTCGGCCTCAGCCCAGCGCGCGCCCTCGAGTGCCTCGCGCACTCCCGGAACGGTCTTCACGCCGTAGCCGGTCAGCATCCCCGGCGCGTAGACCAGGTGCTTGAACCAGTCACGTCCGGGCAGCCCGCGCTCGTCTGTCAGGCGCTGCTCCATCTGCTGCAGCAGCGCGTTGAGCTCGCGGCGGCGCGCCGCGCTCAGCTGCACCTCGCCCGAGGTCACGCGTTGGTAGGCGGCGTCGTAAGCCGCGGCGCTTTTCTTGAGCTTGGCGACCGCCGCCTCGAGCGGCGCGAGGGCGACCTGCGGCACCTCGGCTTCGCGCTCCGGTGGCCCGACCACGCGGGTCGGGTCGGCGGCGAGCGCGAAGGCGCGTGCGTCGATCAGGTGGTCGACCTCGGCAGCGTGGCTGCGGCGCTCGTCGCTCAGCTTGTGCAGCTGCTCGAGGTAGTCGCCGAGCGTGTCGGCGAACTCCCCGAACTCCAGCGGCAGCACGTCCGCATCGGCCATGCGCAGGACGACGTGGCCCGCGGTCTGGGCTTCGAGGACTCCGTAGGCAAAGTCCGGATCGCCGAAGCGCACGTAGTGCTCGAAGGAGTCATAGTCGGAGTGGTACACGCCTTGCTGATCGGCCTCGCCGCCGTACTCGATATTGAGTGATGCGAGCCCCAGGTGCTGCAGGAACGGGCTGTAGTCCGAGCCCGAGCCGAGCGCTCCGATCGGCAGGTCGCCGCCCTTGGCGGCGATGCGCGCGTCGCGCGCCTTCTCCTCGGCGACGTCCTTCTCGTCCAGGGGATTCTTCTCGAAGCCGTCGATCAGCATGCGGGCACGCAGGCGCTCGCGCGCGCTCACGCCGGTCTCCGGATCGGTGATGCCGGCGGCGACGTCGTTCACGAGGTGCTGCAGGGAGTGGCTGCCCTGCGCGCCGAGGAAGCCGCGCGTGTTGGTGTCGGAGTTGAGGTACAGCACCGCCTTGTGGCGCAGCTCCGCGGCGTGCGCCTCCGCCCACTCGGTCGAGCCGAGCAGTCCCGGCTCCTCGCCGTCCCAGCTGGCGTATACCAGCGTACGCCTGGGGCGCCAGCCGCTCTTGAGCAGCGTGCCGATCGCCTGGGCTTCCGCGAGCATGGCCACCTGTCCCGAGAGCGGATCCCACGCGCCGAACACCCAGCCGTCGCGGTGGTTGCCGCGCACGATCCACTGATCCGGGCTCTCGCTGCCGTCGATCCGGGCGATCACGTCATAGAGCGGCTTCTGCCCCCACTCCGAGCTGATCGCCAGATGCACGCGTGCAGGTCCCGGTCCCATGTGGTAGGTCACGGGCAGCGAGCCGCGCCAGCGGCGCGGTGCCACCGGTCCGCCGAGCGCGGCGAGCAGCGGCCGCGCGTCGCCGTAGGAGATCGGCAGCACCGGGATCTTCAGGATCGTCTTCGCCTCGGCGATCGGCAGGCGCCTGGCGTCCTTGGTGGCGCCGGTGCCCGGGGTGAGCGGGTCGCCCGGATAGACCGTCATGTCGAGCACCGAGCCGCGCTGCACGCCGCCCTCGGGCCGCCAGCCGCCCTCCGGATAGACGTCACCCATCGCGTAGCCATCATCGTGCGGATCGGAGTAGATGATGCAGCCGATCGCGCCGTGCTCCTGTGCGAGCTTGGGCTTCAGCCCCCGCCAGCCGCCGCCGTAGCGCGTGATGACGATCTTGCCGCGCACGTCGATGCCACGGCGGGCGAGATCTTTGTAGTCCTGCGGCATGCCGTAGTTGAGATAGACGAGCTCGCCGGTCACGTCGCCGTCCGCCCCGTACTCGTTGTAGGGAGGAAGTCCGTCGGTGCGCGCCGAGCTCGCGTCTCCCTCGATGGCGGGCTCCTTGAGGCTCGCGACAAAGCGGGTGGGCGCGACGAGCTCCAGGGTATGGGACCTCGGCGTCGGGTAGAGCACCTCGAAGACCTCGATCTGCGCGTTCCAGCCGAAGGAGCGCAACAGGTCGCGCACCATCTCGGCGTTCGCCCGGTCGTGCGGGGAGCCGACGTGATTGGGCTCTGCGGAGAGCGCCTTCAGCCAAGCCCGCAGCTGCTCTGCGTGCAATGCGCCGTCGAAGCGCTGCTCGATGCCGCGCTCCTGTGTCGACTGCGCCGCACTGAAACCAAAGAGCGGCGCTTCATCTGGCGCCGCCAGCCCCGTCAGGGTGACCCCCGCGGACCCTATTAAGAGGAGTGCGCGCGCGAGCCGGCGGCTCCCGAATCCTGCGTGCTCAGACCTGGACCAGCTCATCGCATCCCGCCTTTCGTTGGCATCTTGGTAGGGGGCGCAAAAGCGCGCGCAATGGTAACGCACCGCGTACCGCGACCGCGGCCGGCGTGAGACCCCTAAGCGCTCGCTGTCTGCAAAGAAGTGTCAGGCGCTGCGGTCCGGGACCCGCGGCGGCCGCGCACGACCTGCGCGCGGGATCCCCACCCGCGGGCTCCGCGAGGCTGAGATTGGGAGATTTTATCCAGCCGTCGGGCCGATGGTCCGCGGCTACCACGGCGCAGCCACGGGGCTCGCCGCTCGCCCTGTGCGCTGCGTCCCACTTCGCGCCACCGGTGTTTTCGTGCCGCTTGGCTCACACCGGCAGCGCGCGGAAGCGTGACATAAGTATCGGGCCGCCCCGGAACGCCCCCGTAAGATTCCGTCCAAGGTTTGACACCCGCGCTCTGTCTATCAAGCTCAGGAATCCAAGCATCATGCGTATTGCAACTGTTGTTAAGAGCCTCCTGGCCGTCACGGCCGTGGGGATGCCCCTGCTGGTCAACGCCGAGTCGAACTTCCAGACCGGCGCAGCGGCGCTGACCGCGACCGCGCACGTTGACTTCCAGATCACCATTCCGAAGTTCCTGTTCCTCAGGGTGGGCACGGGCACCGGCACGGCCGCCGGCGGTTTCGCCAACAACGCCACGATCGATGAGATCACCTGGGCGCCGACGGCGGCGCAGGTCGGCACCGGCGCGCTCACCGGCACCGGCGGTGACCTGACCGGCGGCGTCGAGACGGCGGCAGTGGTGGCCAACAATGGCAACGTCGTTCTCAGCTCGACGACCACCAGCGCCCTCTCGGACGGCGGCGGCGACACGATCAGCTACGCGCAGATCACGACGACGGCTGCCCACAACACCACGGGCACGACGCTCGCGGCGCCCGCCCTCGCCGACGGTGCGACGACGAACGTGACGCTCACCGCGGTCGGCAAGATCGTGCAGCAGGACGCGCAGTGGACGTACAAGTACGCCAATACTCTCGTCCCGCCCGCCGGTACCTACGGCGGTGTGAACGTCAACGGCGGCCGCGTGACCTACACCGCGGCCCTGCCGTAAGCGTCCTCACAGTCGGCGGAAACGGTGCACCATGTCCCCCCGGAGGCGCGACAGGCAGCAGCGCCCCGGGGGGCCTGACCCCTCGCGGCACGCCATGCGCCCGAGCGCGCGGGCGCTCGGCTGCCTGTGCCTTGCCGCCCTCTGCGGCGAGGCCGCGGCCTTCACCGCGACGCTCACCGCCGCGGCACCCAAGACCGTGTATCTGCAGATCGGTGTCGGCACGTTCACCGGCGGGGACTACACCCCGATCAAGGGCAACGGCCAGCCGACCGGTTCGCCGGGCAATAACACCACGATCAACAAGGTCACGGTCACGGTGCCCGCGGGCAGCGTCGGCAACGGCGCGGCGCAGGCGATGACGACGGACAGCACCGCGGCCAACAGCTTCTGGGACGGGTTCCTGTTCTGCAATCTGCCGCAGCAGCTGTATATCGGTGGCTTCTACCGCACGACCGGCAACGGCACCGGTACGGCGGCGGTCACCGCCACCGTGCCGACCTCGCTCAGCGACGGCGCCGGCGACACGATCCCGTTCACGCAGATTTCCTGGACCAGCTCCGGTAATCAGGATGCGGGTGCCGAGCCCTTCCCGGCCGGAGCCTTCACCGGCGCCTCGCAGAGCGTCGGCAGCATCGGGCAGAACCAGTGGGCCGAGAGCTGCTGGACGTTCTCCTATAAGAACACCGTCGTACCTGCCGCGGGCACCTATACGGGCCGCGTGCTTTACACGATCACGGTCCCGTAGCGCGCTGCCTTCAGGCACGATCGCCATGCGCCCCGTCTCACTCCTGGCATTCTGCATAATCTGGCTCGCCGCGCCGCCGGCGTTCGCCAAATCCGCGCTGGTCGACGACTCGGGGACGCTTCCCTACAACGCCGCGCTCAGCTTGCGCTGGGCGCAAGGCGAGCCGCGCGGCGCGGCGGGCCGGCAGATGGTCGGCACCCTCGTGCTGCGCGTAAAGCTCAACGTGTCCCCGTGGCTGCGGCGCAATGGACGCATCTACCTCGTCCTGCCCGCTCAGCAGCCGGGCGCGATAACGGCGAGCTGGACCACACAGGGACGGCTCCTGCCCGGGCAGCTCGCCTCCGGCAGCCGCACTCTCGTCTACGCAGGCCCGATCACCACGCCCTTCATCGAGGACATGGTGCAGCTGACCATCAGCGTCGACGGCCGACGCATGCTGCAGACCTACCCCGTGAACTTTCACTTTGAGATGGACGAGGAATGACCGTGCGACGCCTACTCATGAGCTCGGCCCTGCTGCTCGCGACCCTCACGGCCACGGACGCCTTCGCCGACGGCTTTGCGGCGCTGGTCTCGCCGCCGCGCTTCGAGCTCAGCTCCAAGGCCGGAGGCACGGTCCGTCAGGTGTTCGAGCTGACCAACCGCTCGGGCTCGCCGGCGAAATTCCGCATCCACACCGCCGACTTCACCCTGGGAGCCGACTACGGCGTCGCCTTCCACGAAGAGCTGCTGCCCGACAGCTGCCGACCCTGGGTAGCGATCGAACGTGCGCTAGTTGCGCTGCCCGCCGGCAGCACCATCCGCTACCGCTTCCAGGTGCAGGTGCCCAAGGATGCGCCGGACGGCGAGTGTCGCTTCGGGATCCTCATCGAGGGAGATGAGCCCTCGATGGCCAAGGCGGGACAGATGCAGCTGCCGGTCGTCGGACGCATTGGCATCATCGTCTACGTCACCGTCGGCGATGCGGCCCCGAAGATCGAGGTGTTCGGCCCCGAGGTCGTGACCCTCAACGGTCAGCAGGTCCCGGCGCTGCGCGTACACAACGCCGGCAACGCCCACACCCGGATGAGCGGCTTTTTGAGCGGTGCGGACGCGCAGGGCAGGAAGTACGACTTCACCCCGTCCGATCTGCCCATCCTCCCGGATGAAGTTCGCGAGGTGTTCCTGACACCCTCGACGAGCAACAACTCGAGCCCGACCCTCACCTTCCCGGTCACCGTGCAGGGCACGCTGGAATGGGGTAATCAGAACACCGAACTGAACGAGCGCTTCAAATGAAGCCCCTCGCAGCGCACGCCAGCCGCCTGACTGCGTGCCTGTGTGGAATCGCCCTCACGGCCGCCGTGCCCTCCGTGGCAGGCGCGCAGACTGCGACCGGCCCCGAGCCGCCGCCCGGCTACCAAGATCGCCTGATCGACGACGGCAAGCTCTCACCCGACATCTCCGAGGGCGATTACTACAGCAGCAGCGACACCTCGGGGCTAGCGCATGCCATCCGTCTCGAGGGAGTGGCGAGCGTGCTGCAGCAGGAGGGGCCGAACGCGGCTCCGGACCTGCACGAGAACGGTGTGCTGCTCGATGCGCAGTGGGACACGCACTCTTACGGCGCCTGGTCGCTGGATGCCACGGGACGCATCGGCACCGATGACGATCCGCGCCTCACCGGCGGCGGCGGCTCGCGCACCGCCTTCTCGCTGCACGAGCGCGGCATGCCCTTCGACGACGGCTGGTTCACCGACAACGCGCTCGGGGACCTGAACACACCGCTCATCACGCTCGGGCGGACCCAGACGCGCTTCATGCTCACCTCCGGGGCCATGGCGGGGCTGACGACCGAGTGGCGCGGGCCGGACAACATCCAGATCGTCGCCGGCGGCGGCGAGCCGGGCGTGTACGAGGGCATCAAGGTGCCGACGTTCCAGACGCTCGGCGGCACCACCGCCACCGTGGGCGCCGAGTGGTCACCGGCACCGCAGTGGGTGGTCGGCGCTGAGTACGCCGGTGCGCGCAACGCCGCGCTCTACCTGCAGCCGGTCGACTCCAACCTGTTCCCGCCGGAGGTCTCCAGTCAGCGCATCAACTCCAACACCGGGTTTCTGTCCGCCGCGTGGCAGGACACCGGCAACCGCGCGCAGCTCAACGTCATCGACGGCACGCTCGACGGCAATGCCAACGCCTTCGGCATCTGGGCCGACGGCTCACACACCCAGGGCGCCTACAGCCAGATGTTCGGTCTCTTTCGCATCGATCCGAACCTCTCCTGGGGGAACCAGCTGATCACGAGCGACGTCGAGGGCGGTTACTACCGCGTCAATTACCAGAGCCGCCGCTGGATCGCCGACTTCGGGGTCGACGAGGTGCGCTCGGTCTCGGGCCTGGGCCCGCAGACCACGTTCTTCAACAGCGACGCGCGCTACCAGCTGTCGCGCGACATCGGCATCGGCGGGGTGGCCAACCTGCGCTACACCCCCGGCAACACGGCCTGGTCGCTCGAGGGCTACCTCGACAACCTCAACTCACTCGGCAGCACGCGCGTGCAGCTCGACTACGCGACCGATCCGCAGACACAGGACGCCACGGTGACGCTGCAGCAGAACTGGGAGATGCGCCAGGGGACACGGCTCGCGACCAGCGTCGCGGTCGATCGCCTGCAGAGCACCGCGATCCCGGGATACCCGCAGGACACCACCGTGCTGCGCCTCGCCGCCTACGGCGGTGGCGACCTGACCACGCGGCTGTCCGTCGACGGCACGATCCAGTGGGCGACCGCCGTGCAGGGCCGTGCCGCGCCCTCGACCTCCGCGGACGTCGCGCTGCGCTACCAGATCACGCGTCACTGGACGGCGGACCTGGACTACTACGAGAACCGTATCGGCTCCTGGACGCCGCTCGTCGTGACCTCACCGCTCGCGCCGCCCACGCCGACGCCGGTGCCCATGCAGGGCGTGCGCGGCATCTTCCTGAGTGTCCTGTACCAGGCCGCGGGCGGCGCGCACTTCGTGCCGCTAGGCGGCGCCGCGGGCTCGGGCGCCGGCCGCCTGAGCGGCGTGGTGTACCTGGATGCGAACGAGAACGGCCGCTTCGACGCCGGCGAGAGCGGCGTCGCCAACGTCACCGTGATCCTCGACGGACGCTTCTCGGTACGCACCGACGGCAACGGCCGCTACGACTTCCCGGCGGTGGTCGCCGGGCATCACGTGATCACCGTGCAGCAGGACAACCTGCCGCTGCCCTGGACGCTCAGCGACTCGGGCCGCACCGAGGTGGACGTGAAGACGCGCGACCGCACCGAGCTAGACATCGGCGCGCTGCGCCTTAAGTGAGCGGCTAGTCGACCACCTGCGAGTGGATGGCAATGCCGCGGCTGAGAACCGCGGCCACCGGGGAGTCCGCCGCCGCCTGCAGCAGGCGCTCCTTCTGCTCCGCCGTGAGCGGCCGGGTAAAGGACAACCGCCGCTCGATATGATCCTGGCCCGCCGCATCGCGCGACCAGCGCACCCCGACCGTGACCTTGCCGAGCGGCCAGTCGTGCTGCGCCGCGTGCCGGCGCACGGCGCTCGCCGTGCAGGCGCCGAGGCTCGCGAGCAGCAACTCGCGCGGGGCGAAGCCGGCGTCGCTGCCGCCGTCGGCCACCGCCTCATCGGCGGTGAGACGGTGATGGCCGGACACGATCTGCTGGACGTGCTGGTGCTCGTTGATCACGGTGACATAGGCCATGTGCCGCTCCTCGTGGCGGGCACGCCGCCGCGCCGCCCTGCGCGGGCAGCGGCGCGCGCGCTGCGGTCGAACATGCTGCGCGCGATGCTGCCGAGACTGACCCCGGTGACGTCCTCGAGCCGGTACTGCGCACCACCGACGATCGCCTCGGCCGCGCGCAGACCGCTGCGCACCGCGGGGCCGATCCCCTCCCCAAGGTCACGCGTGGCAAGTCCCGCGGCGTCCCCGGTGATGAAGGCGTTGCCACGGCGCACGACCTCGACCGCGCCACGCAGGTAGTAGCTGTAGCCGGTAGGGTCGTAGCGCGCGCCGGGCGCCAGCGAGGCACCCAGCATCGCGGCCAGGTGCGCCCAGTGCGAGCGGATGTCCTGGCCACGCTCCTTCAGGCGCGTGGCGATCGCGCCCACGCCGACGTTCAGCCAGCCGTGCTCCTTGGGCACGTACCAGGAGTAGCCGGGCAGTCCCTGGGAGAAGAACCACAGGTGGCAGTCAGCGTCGCGCCAGTCGTACTCGATCTCGTGCTCGAGCGTCACGATCTGCAGCTCGGTCGCGCGCGGGTTGAGCTCGCGGAACAGCTCGCGGTACACCGGGCAGCGCGTGCCGCCGGCGCCGATGAGATAACGGCAGTGGTAGCTGCCATCGATGACGTAGCCGCCGTCCGCCGGGGCGATGTGGCGCACGTTGTGCCGCTCGACGGGCACGCCGGCGCGCTCGAGCAGCCAGGCGTCGAACTCGAAGCGGCGGATCGAGTGCTGCACGCACGGCACCGGCAGGTGCACGCGGCCGAAGTGCATGCGCAGCCTCGGGTAGGTGAGCAGGCGGTGCGGATAGGTCGCCACATCGATCTCCAGTTCGCGCACGACCTCGGGCGTGATCCAGCCGGCGCACAGCTTCTGGCGCGGGAAGCTCTCGCGGTCGAGCAGCAGCACGTCGGCGCCCGCGCGGCGCAGCCGCCAGGCGGCACTCGAGCCGGCCGGTCCGCCGCCGACGATGAGCACATCACAGGAGCGCATGGGCGCAGGACTCAGCGCGCGTAGACGTCGGCTCGCGTCCAGGGAATGTCGTTGCTCTCCCCGGGCGCGAATACCACCTGGAACAGCTGCAGCGTCCCGGTGGTGAAGCCGGCGATCGAGCCGGCGAGGTACAGCCGCCACATGCGCACGAACTTCTCGTCGAACATCTCGCGCACGCGCTCGCTCGCACCCTCGAAGAGCGCGAGCCAGTGTCGCAGCGTCTGCGCGTAGTGCAGGCGCAGGTTCTCCACGTCGAGAATCGAGAGGTTGACGGGTTCGAAGATCCGGCTCATCTCGCTCAGGGCGGGCGGATAGGCCCCCGGGAAGATGCGCTTCTCGATCCACGGCTGCATCGCCGCCGGAAAGTTGCGCCCGATGGAGTGGATCAGGCCGCGGCCGCGCCCGCCGAGGCAGCGGCGCGCCATCTCACCGAGCGCAGTGTAGTTGGCGAGCCCGACGTGCTCGAGCATGCCGACCGAGACGAAGGCATCGTACTGGCCGGCGATGTTGCGGTAGTCGTCCTCGACGTACTCGATGCGGCCCGCGAGCCCCTCGCGCGCCGCCCGCTCGCGCGCGTACGCCACCTGCTCGTGCGAGATATTGAAGGCGCGCACGCGCACGCCGTACTTGCGCGCCATGTGCAGGGCGAGCGTGCCCCAGCCGCAGCCGGCCTCGACCACGCTCTCGCCGGCCTTGAGGCGCAGCTTGCGGCACACGTGGTCCATCTTCGCGGTCTGTGCCTCATCGAGCGTCGCGCTCGGGGTCGGGTAGTAGGCGCAGGTGTACGCCATGGTCGAGCCGAGCCACAGCTCGTAGAACTCGTTGCCGATGTCGTAGTGGTGGTGAATGTTCTCGCGCGAGCCGGCGAGCGTGTTGCGGCGCGGCCGCTGCAGCGCGCCGGCGGCGCGGCGCAGGAATGAGGGCGTCTTGCCGGCGCTCACGCCGGCGCGATAGACGGACTCGAGCAGCTGCACCAGGTCGCCGTCGATCGTGACGCGGCCGTCGCTGTAGGCGTCGCCGAAGCGCAGGGGCGGGTCGGGCAGGAGCTCGAGCAGCGTCGCGCGGTTGGCGAACGTGACGCGCGCGACCGCATCTCCCGGGGGCGCGAGCCGGGCCCGGTCGCGCACGGCGAGCTCGATCGGGGGCTCCCCGAGGATTGCGCTCAGCCGGGAGAGGAGCCAGGCATCGAGGCCCGCGCCCGTCCTCGGCGAGGTTCGAACGTGCCCGCCGGGGTGTTGCCCGTCCGTCCGCTCGGTGCGGTCCGCCACGCTCTCGTCAACGGCATTCACGGCTCGCCAGCCTCCATCAGGGGAAACCCTAATCTAGCATGGGCCTGCCCCGGGGCCAGCAACCCCGTGCGGGGGGCCCTGGGCCGGTTTCAGGGCGTCCCGAGCGTCTGGTTGAGGAGACCCGCCAGGCGGCCCCCGGCGAGCAGCAGCCGCTCTCGCGCCACAGCTTCGCCTTGGGTCTGGTACCCGAGGTCGAGGACGACGATGCCCTCGGGAAGACGGTCACAGGCGAAGCCCGGGTAGCGGTAGGCGACGTTGCGGGCGAGGTTATTGGACTCCTTGGCCCAGCTGTCGGGCGTGCCCTGTCCCGCCTCGGCGAGGAGCCGCTGCGCCTCCCGGGCGAGCGCGGGGATGTCACGGGGCGGGCTCTGGCGGCTCTTGCCGCCGAGCGCGAGGCGGACCAGGTCGCCGTCCCAGGCGCGGTGCAGATTGTCACGGCCGCGGGTGTGCACACCCTGCAGCGCCACCGCCACCTCGGTGCCGCCGTGGTCATGGTTGTCCGCCGCGTGCAGCGGCTGGTGCAGGTCTCCCACGAGATGCACGAGCCACTTGAGAGCCTCGTTGCGCTCGCGCACCGGGGTGTGCGCATCGGCGAGCCGGCTCGTGAGGCGCTTGATCTGCTCGCTGGCGCACTCACCGTCGGGGCAATAACGGGCCTTGTCGGGGGCGCCGCAGACGGGCGCGTCGTCGTAGTGCCAGCGCCCGTGCGAGGCGTTCGTGCCGCGGATCTCGTCCGCCCAGACCGATACTTCCTCGAGTGTGTCGCGCCCGGACGGGGCACCGAACTTGTCGCGGTCGTCCCGGAGGAGCTCCGCCACCACGGCCCGTGCTCGCGGCGTCAGCAGCTGATCCGCGATCGCCCCGACGGTGCGGTGTCCCTGCGGCGCCCACCCCGAAGCGAGCGAGGGCAGCGCCAGCACGAACGCGGCGATCAGCCGCGATGGATTATTTTTCTGCATGTTTTTTCCGCCGTAGGAGCGCTCCCGGCGCGCGCTCTGCGCCGCTATCGGCCGCTTCGTGCTCGTGTAGACTGCGCGCCCTGCCGCGCGGGCGGCGCTTGCAACTCAGCCCAGAGCCCCTCTTATGATCCGATCCTCTTCTTTCGTACTCGCCGGCGCGGCCGCCTTCCTGACGGGACTGGCGCTGGCGCACTCCGCGCCTTCTGACACGCTGACCACGCCGCGCTCGGGGCTCGACGTCGCCGCGATCGACCGCTCGGTCGTTCCCGGGGATGACTTCTTCCGCTATGCCAACGGGGCGTGGCTGAAGGCGACCGAGATCCCCCCCGACCGCTCGGTGTGGGGCAACGGGGCGCAGCTCGTCGAGCTCACTTCCAAGCGTACCGCGGATCTGATCCGCGAAGCAGCCGCGAGCGCCGCGCCCGGCTCTGAGGCGCGCAAGGTCGGGGACTACTACGCGAGCTATCTGGACGAGGCGACCATCGACGCCAAGGGTGCCACCCCGCTCGCTCAGCCGCTGAAGCAAATCGACGCGATCAAGGATCGCGCCGGCCTGGCGCGCGCGCTGGGTGCGACGCTGCGCGCGGACGTCGACGTGCTCAACAACACCAACCTCGAGACCGAGAATCTCTTCGGCCTGTGGGTGGCCCAGGATCTGGACGACCCGACGCGCTACACGCCCTTCCTGCTGCAGGGGGGGCTGACCATGCCCGACCGCGACTACTACCTCGACCCGTCGCCGAAGATGGCCGAGATCCGCGAGCAGTACCAGGCCCACATCGCCGCCGTGCTCGGCCTCGCTCGTATCGAGGACGCCAAGGAAAAGGCCACCGCGATCTACGAGCTCGAGCGGCGCATCGCCGAGGTGCACTCGAGCCGCGAAGCGTCCGAGGACGTGCTCAAGGGCAACAATCACTGGCGGGCGGCCGAATTCCCCAAGCGCGCACCGGGGCTGGACTGGAAGGCGTTCTTCGCCGGCGCGCAACTGGCTCACCAGGACGTGTTCGTGGTGTGGCAGCCGAGCGCCGTGACGGGCATTGCGGCGCTCACGGCGAGCGTGCCGCTCGCGACCTGGAAGGACTGGCTGCGATTTCACCTCATCGAGCAGCGCTCCCCGTACCTCGCCAAGCCCTTCGCGGAGGAGCACTTCGCCTTCCACCAGCGCGTGCTCTCGGGAACCCCGCAGCAGCAAGCGCGCTGGAAGCTCGCGGTCGCCGCGACCAACATCGCCCTGGGAGATGCGGTCGGCCAGCTGTACGTGAAGCGCTACTTCCCGGCGAGCGAGAAGGCGCGCGCCGAGGCGATGGTGCGCGAGCTCGTGCAGGCTTTCGCCGTTCGCATCGACCGCCTCGATTGGATGGCGCCCCAGACCCGCGCGCAGGCCAAGGAGAAGCTCGCCGCCCTGAAGGTCGGTGTCGGCTATCCGGATCACTGGCGCAGTTACGCCGGCCTCGAAGTGCGGGCAGGCGACGCCTACGGCAACGCCGAGCGCACGGAGCTCTTCGAGTACCGCTGGAACCTCGCCAAGCTCGGCAGGCCCGTGGACCGCTCCGAGTGGGTGATGACGCCGCAGACCGTGAACGCGGTGAACCTGCCCGCCATGAACGCGCTCAACTTCCCGGCCGCCATCCTGCAGCCGCCCTACTTCGATCCCACGCGCGACCCGGTGATGGACTACGGCGCCACCGGCGCGGTCATAGGCCACGAGGTCAGCCACAGCTTCGACAACCAGGGGGCGCTCTTTGACGCGACCGGTCGCCTGAGGAACTGGTGGACGGAGGCGGACTTCAAGCACTTCGAAGCCGCCGGCAAGCGTCTCGCCGAGCAGTTCGATCAGTACCACCCGTTCCCCGACGTGGCGGTACACGGCCAGCAGACGCTCGCCGAGAACATAGCGGACGTGGCCGGGCTGTCGGTCGCGCACGACGCCTGGCGCAGCACGCTCGAAGGCAAACCGGCGGCGAGCGCCGATGGCTTCAGCGGCGAGCAGTTGTTCTTCCTGAGCTTCGCGCAGAGCTGGCAGACGAAGATCCGCGAGGCGGCACTGCGTCGCCGCATCGTCACCGACGGACACGCGCCGGCCGAGTACCGCGCCGACACGGTGCGCAATCTCGACCCGTGGTACGACGCCTTCAAGGTACAGCCCCCGCAGAAGCTGTACCTCACACCCGCGGAACGCGTGCGCGTGTGGTGAGCGGCGCGCCTCAGGGGAGCGGTGCGTAGTAGACGAGGGTGAGGTAGGGGAAGGCCACGGTGCCCGCGAGGGCGTGCCTCTGAAAGAGCGCGCGCAATCCCGCGAGCAGCGGCTCGTGCTGCGGGTGTCCGCGCTCGGGCGCGTAGGAGGAGGACATGAGCCGGCCGACGAGCCCGTCGTAATCGAAGAGCTGCTCGTTGGCGAAGGTGGCGAGTTGCATGCGGCCGCCGAAGAACGCGCGCATCTGCGCCTCCTCGGCACGGCTCGCGACCACGGCGTCGTATTCGGGTGCGTGACGGCGAAGCAGCGCGTCGTAATCGTCGTGGAAGGGGCTGCCGGAGCGCGGTCGCTCGTTCCACAGCAGTGCGCCGGATGCGCCCGCGCGCACGATGCGCAGCGCCTCGGCGCGTGCGCGCGCGACGTCGAACCAGTGAAAGGCCTGAGCGGCGACGTACAGATCGATGCTGGCCGCGGCGAGTGTCGTCGCCTCGGCGCTGCCGCACACGCTGTGATAGCGCGGGCTCTCCCCGAGCGAGGCTTCCGCCGCCGCGCGCATCGGACCGTTGGGCTCGACGGCGTACACCCGCGCGCCCGTTGCGAGCAGCAGGCCCGTGAGAATGCCCGTGCCCGAGCCGACGTCGGCCACCACCGCCGCGGGATTGAGCCCGCAGCGCTCCCGGAGCAACTCGATGGCCGCGCTCGGATAGCTCGGCCGGTAGCGCGCGTAGTTGTCGACCCGGCTGGAGAAGCGCTGCGTCGGGTCGCGCGCGGGCGGCGGCCCCGGGGGCGCCTGCGCGAGCGTCTCTTTCGTCACCCGCCGGCTCTCCATAAAGGCATACGGACACGGTAGCGGATCCGGGTGACAATCGCACTCTCGCACGTACGCGCAAGATGGCCGGCGCGGACGTCTTCGGCCGTGGAGTTCATTGCGCAGCGCCCGGGCCGCGCATGTCCGAATCTGCACGATCGGCGCGCAAGGAACGGGTGGTGAGCGGCGCGCGGTACGTGTCAGGCTTCCCGTCATTCACCACCCACGGAACAGGCACTGCGATGGCAAGCTCAGAACTCACGACCGCCCCCGGCACGTCCCCGACGACGCGCGCCGCGCCCGCCGAGGGGGGCACCGGCCGCACCGCGCTCGAGCTGACACTGCTCGGGGCGATCTGGGGCGGCTCCTTTCTCTTCATGCGCGTGGCCGCGGGCGACTTCGGTCCGATCCCCCTGGTCGAGGCACGCCTTGCCCTCGGGGCGCTCGTCCTGCTGCCGTTCCTGTGGCGCGCCCGCGCGCAGTTCACCCCGCGCCTGTGGCTGAAGATCGCGGGTATCGCCGCGATCAACTCCGTCATCCCCTTCGCGCTCTTTGCCTGGGGAGCCGAGCGCGCTCCGGCAGGCATCGGCGCTATCTCCAACGCGATGACGGTCATGTTCACCGCGCTGGTCGCATTCCTCTTCTACGGCGAGCAGATCGGGCCGCGGCGCCTCGCCGGCCTCGCCTGCGGTTTCGTCGGGGTCGTCGTACTCGCGAGCGGCAAGATCGCCGGCGCGAGCGTCGGATCCGCCGCCCTCGCGGGCACCGCGGCGTCGCTCCTCTATGGCATCGGCATCAACCTCGTGCGCCGCCACCTGTCCGGGCTGCCGCCGGCGGCCATCGCGGCCGCGAACCTGCTCGCCGGCAGCGTGCTGCTCGCGCCGCTCGCCCTCTACACCTGGCCGAACCATCCGATCGCGGCCGCCTCCTGGGGCAGCGCGCTGCTGCTCGGCGTGCTGTGCACCGGCGTCGCGTTCGTTTATTACTACCGCCTCATCGCGCGCATCGGCGCCCCGCGCACCGCGACCGTGACTTACCTGATCCCGCTCTTCGGGGTCATCTGGGCGTGGCTGCTGCTCGGGGAGCCACTCACGCCCACCATGGCGCTCGCCGGCGCGCTGATCCTGGTCGGCGTCGCGCTCAGCCAGCAGCGCCAGCGCAAGGCCTGATGCCCGCACTGCGCATCCCGGGCCTGCTCAACGCGCGCGACCTCGGCGGTTATCCCACGGTGGACGGCGCCACGACGCGCCTGCGCTCGCTGGTGCGCGCCGACGATCTCGCGCAGCTCACGCCCGAGGGAGTGCAGGCCCTCATCGCCTACGGGGTCGAGACCATCGTCGACCTGCGCTGGCCCGAGGAGATGGCGCGCTACCCAAGTCCGGCGCGCGCCGCGCTCCCGCACGTGCGCTACGAGCACGTCTCGCTCCTGACACACACCGAGGACGAGTGGCGCCTGCGCAGCCGCGACGTCAGCAAGGAGCTGTGGAAGTGCGGCGCGCTCGAGCACGTGCGCGCGGAACTGCGCCGGGTGCTCGCCGTGATCGCCGAGGCCGCCCCGGGCCCCCTGCTCTTTCACTGCGTCGCGGGCAAGGATCGGACCGGACTCCTCGCTGCTCTGCTGCTCGTGGTCGCCGAGGTCACGCCCGCGGCCGTCGCGGCCGACTACGCCCAGAGCAGCGAGAACCTGCGCGCCGGCTACCTCGCGCGCTACGCCGACAAGGACCCGGCGCGCATCATCGAGGCACTGCGCTGCCCGCCGATCGGCGCCTACAACATGCTGCGGTTCCTCGAGAAGGCCGGCGGCGTGCGCGCCTACCTGCTGCAGCTCGGTCTGACGGCGCCGCAGATTGACGCACTGCGCGCGCGGCTGCGCGACTAGCGCGTCTCGTGTCGCCGCGCGACGTCACTCGCGCATCGTTCCGCACGCAGCTATTCACACATCGTTCAGGACGCGGCCGCGATACTTCTTCGTGCACCGGATTGAACGTGCTCCCGAGTGGCCCACCTTTGAGCGTTCGGGCACATTTACAGCACACTCGGGTTTGGGCCGTATCACTCCGGTGCATTCCTCCCTTATCCTCACCGGCCTCACGCGCGGCGCGCCTGAATCGCCCGGGGAGGATCTATGGAAAGCACCGGAGGCTGCCTTTGTGGTGCGGTGCGCTACCGCGCCACCGCGGAGCCGATCGTCACGCGGGTGTGCTGGTGCCGGGTGTGTCAGTACATCGGCGCCGGCAGCGGCACGGTCAACGTGTGCTTCCCGAGCGCTGCCGTAAACGTCGAGGGCGTGCTGCAGGACTACGTCCTGACGGCCGACAGTGGCAACCGCATGCACCGGCGCTTCTGTCCCGCCTGCGGCACGCACCTGTTCACGGCCGCGGAGGCGCGCCCCCACCTCGTCTTCGTACGCGCCGGGACGCTCGATGACCCTGAGCTCGCCCGGCCCGCCATGACGATCTGGACCGAGAGTGCGCCGAGCTGGGCGTGCTTCGACGAGCGGCTCGCCAAGGTCGCGAGGCAGCCGCCGCCGGCGGCCTAGGGGGATTTCAGCCCGAGCATCTGGCGCAGCTCTGCGGCGGTCATGAGGCGGGTGTAGGGCCTGGTGCCCCAGTCGAATTCTCGCGCCGTGCTCAGCGGGCCGACGATGACCGGCTCGAACCCGGCGTCGCGCACCAGCTGCGAGGCGACACTCAGAGCCTCGCTGTCATTGCCCGCCAGGGGAATCGCGACCGGCTGCCCATCGACGCGCGCCTGCCGTACAAGGTCGCCGGAGTTGATCGCGTTGAAGGCGCGCACCAGCCGCACCCCCGGCAGGTAACGCGGGGAGGCAACCCCGGTTCCCACCTGACGCGCCTCGAGGGCCATGTCGCCATCGCGTTCGGGATAGGGGTTACAGGTGTCGAGCACGATCTTGCCGGCGAGCTCGCTCTTGAGATCCTGCCCAAGCTGCGGCAGCGCCTTGTAGGGCACGGAGATCAGGACGACCTCGCTGAAGAGCGCCGCCTCGCGTGGCGTCCCGACGTGTGCCTTGGGACCGAGCGACTGCGCGAGCGCCTTGAGCTCCTCGGGATGTCGCGAGGAGATCAGCACCTCGTGCCCGGACTTGACCCACAGCGTCGCCAGGGCACCGCCGATGTGGCCCGTGCCGATGATCCCGATCTTGACCGGGGCCTTCGGGGTCTCGGCCGCCGACGCCATTGAATGCGCGACCACGAGCGCAAGCGCAGCCGGCAGCCACCGCAGCACGCCGAGCGCGCGCGCCGCCCGGCAGCCGGCCGCGTTGCCAGTGTGCGCCTGCCGTGTCATCCCGCTCACTCGAGCTGTCAGCCTGCCGCCAACACCGATCTGCGTGCGATCCAACAGCGCCCAGCTTACTTCTTGCGGCGCGCTCCGGAACGCTTCGCTGCGCGGAAGGAAATGCCCGAGCGCATCGCCTTCTGCTGCACGGCCGCCGCGGTGCGCCCGAGCTTCTTGGCGACCTGACCGGTCGCCGTACCCGACTTCGCGAGCGCCTTAAGGGTCGCCAGTTCACGCGCACTCCACGATGCGCCGTCGTTGGGTGGACGTCTTGCCATGTTTGTTGCTCCACGGGGGGTTGGATTGATGATCATACACCGCCGTTGGCTCATGCGCGCGCCCGACTAACGATCTGCAACATGTTGGAAACGCGATCTGCGTCGACCCGCGCGCGGCGCGTGTTGCTCGGGTGCCTAAGGCGGTTCCCAACTCGTAACTTTGCCGACGGAGCGTGACCGCAGCGCCAAGGGTCCGCTGCGGCGTGGGCCGCGGTACGCGACCCTCGCGCCCTGACGGCGTGTCAGGACCCCGCGAGGAGGGAAAATTGCGCCGCGCAGCGCGCGGCACGGCTTGAGGTTGGATTTCGCGCGTTCGGGGAACCGCTGCGCTAACAGAGTTTGGCGCCAAGCGGCGCGCGCGCATGCGCACCACAAGCTGTGCAGTTGGCTCGCGTCGGTGATCAACGACAGCGCCGGGTCAGACGGCGCACGCACCGCGGCGTTGCGCTAGGCGCGGGCCCGCAGGTAGGCGGCGTCGACGGAGTTTGACAACAGCATCGCGATCGTCATGGGACCCAAGCCTCCCGGAACGGGGGTGATCCAGGCGGCGCGTGCCGCCGCGGCCTCGAATTCGACATCGCCGACCAGCTTGCCCGAGGCGCTGCGGTTGATCCCGACATCGAACACGGCGGCGCCCGGGCGGATCCAGTCCCCGGGAATGAAGCCGGCCTTGCCGACCGCGGCCACGACTACGTCCGCGCGCGTGACCTCCTCGCGCAGCTCGCGCGTGCCGGTATGACAGACCGTCACGGTCGCGCGCGCGAGCAGCAGCTCGAGGGCCATCGGGCGGCCGACGATGTTGGAGGCGCCGACCACGGTCGCCCGCAGCCCGGTGAGGGCGATGCCGTACTCCTCGGCGAGGCGGATCACGCCATAGGGCGTACACGGCCGCAGACGCGGCCGTTTCTGCGCGAGCAGCCCCGTATTGACGGGGTGAAAGCCGTCGACGTCCTTGCGCGGGTCGACCGCGTCCATCACGCGGTTGGCGTCGATGGCCTTCGGCAGCGGCAGCTGCACCAGGATGCCGTCGACCCGCTCGTCGTGATTGAGCGCCTCGACCAGGGCGATGATACGTTCCTCGCTGGTGTCCCCCGGCAGGTCGTAGGCGAAGGACTCGATGTCCGCCTCCTGCGAGGCCTTGCGCTTGTTGCGCACGTATACGCTCGAGGCCGGATCCTCCCCTACCTGGACGACTGCGAGTCCCGGCCGGCGCCCGTACTCCACGGCAAAGTTCGCGGCGCGCCGTGCCACCTGCGCGCGCACCTTGGCCGCGACCGCCTTGCCATCGAGGAGGCGCGCCCCCCCGGCGCCCTGCGGCGCCGCCCCCGCGGATGCGGGGGCGGTCCCTGACTGTGCCGGCAGCGTGCTCATCAGTAGCGGTAGTGCTCGGACTTGTAGGGTCCGGCCCTGTCGACGCCGATGTAGCGCGCCTGGGCGTCACTGAGCTCCGTGAGGGTGACGTTGAGCTTCCTCAGCTGCAGGCGCGCCACCTTCTCGTCGAGATGTTTGGGCAGGACGTACACGCCCACCGGGTACTTGGCGGTGTGCGTGAACAGCTCGACCTGCGCGATCGTCTGATTGGCGAAGCTCGAGCTCATCACGTAGCTCGGGTGCCCCGTGCCGCAGCCGAGGTTCACCAGGCGCCCTTCGGCGAGCAGGATAAGCCGCCGGCCGTCCGGCAGGATGACGTGGTCGACCTGCGGCTTGATGTTCTCCCACTGGAAGCGCTTGAGGCTCGCGACGTCGATTTCGTTGTCGAAGTGCCCGATGTTGCACACGATCGCGTTGTGCTTCATACGCATCATGTGCTCGTGAGTGATGACGTGATAGTTGCCGGTCGCGCTCACGAAGATATCGCCCTTGTCGGCCGCGTACTCCATGGTCACGACCCGGTAGCCCTCCATGGCCGCCTGCAAGGCGCAGATCGGATCGATCTCGGTGATCCACACCTGCGCCGAGAGTGCGCGCAGCGCCTGCGCCGACCCCTTGCCGACGTCGCCGTAGCCGCACACGACGGCGACCTTGCCGGCGACCATCACGTCGGTGGCGCGCTTGATGGCGTCCACCAGTGACTCGCGGCAGCCGTACAGGTTGTCGAACTTGCTCTTGGTAACCGAGTCGTTGACGTTGATCGCAGGGAAGGCGAGCGTGCCGGCCTTCGCCATCTGGTACAGCCGTTTGACGCCCGTCGTGGTCTCCTCGGTGACGCCCCTGATGCGCCCGATGCGCGTCGAGTACCACTTCGGGTCGGTCTTGAGCTTGGCGCGGATGGCGGCGTAGAGGGCGGTCTCCTCCTCGCTCGCGGGCTTGGCTATGAGCGCGGCGTCACTCTCCGCGCGCGCCCCGAGGTGCAGGAGCAGCGTCGCATCACCGCCGTCGTCCAGAATCATGTTGGAGTAGCCGCCGTCCGGCCACTCGAAGATACGGTGGGTATAGTCCCAGTACTCGCTGAGTGACTCGCCCTTCCAGGCGAACACCGGCGTGCCGCGCACCGCGATCGCGGCCGCCGCGTGGTCCTGGGTGGAGAAGATGTTGCAGGACGCCCAACGCACCTCGGCGCCGAGTGCCTGCAGCGTCTCGATGAGCACGGCCGTCTGGATCGTCATGTGCAGCGATCCGGCGATGCGTGCTCCCTTCAGCGGTTGGGTCGGGGCGTATTCCTCGCGGATCGCCATGAGGCCGGGCATCTCGGTCTCGGCGATGGCGATTTCCTTGCGGCCCCAGTCGGCGAGCGCGAGGTCGGCGACCTTGTAGTCGGCGTTCTCAGGCGCAGATTTCAGCGTGGCGTTCATACTCAGTACTCCGGTCAAGAGTGAGCGCCGTATGGATGATCCACCGTCCACCGAGCCTGGCAGGCCTGTTCCGGCCCGTCGCAACGCTCCTCAGCAGGCGTGGCTGCCGCTTGCGCGGCCGTTCGGGGTCTACGCGGCGCGCATTCCCTTCACCTCCGCCGCCAGTGTCTCGGCGAGGTCGGTGCGTTCCCAGGTGAACTCCGGCTCGGAGCGGCCGAAGTGCCCGTAGGCCGCGGTCTTCTGGTAGATCGGCCGTACCAGGTCGAGCATCTCGCGCAGGCCGTACGGTGTCAGGTCGAAGTGCTTGCGCACCAGCTGCGTCAGACGCTCGCGCGAGAGGCGGCTGGTGCCGAAGGTCTCCACCATGATCGAGGTCGGCTCGGCGACGCCGATCGCGTAGGAAACCTGCACCTCGCAGCGCTCGGCAAGGCCCGCGGCGACGATGTTCTTGGCCACGTAACGCGCGGCATAGGCCGCCGAGCGGTCGACCTTGGACGGGTCCTTGCCCGAGAAGGCTCCGCCGCCATGGCGGGCGTAGCCGCCGTAGGTGTCGACGATGATCTTGCGACCGGTGAGGCCGCAATCCCCCACCGGGCCGCCGACGACGAAGCGGCCGGTCGGATTGATATGGTACTTGGTGCGCTTGTCGACCCATTTGGCCGGCAGGGTCGGCTTGAGGATCTCCTCCATCACCGCCTCGCGCAGCGTCTTGGTTGAGACGTCCGGGCTGTGCTGCGTCGAGAGCACGACGGCCTCGAGTCCCACCGGGCGATCGTCCTCGTACCGCAGGGTGACCTGGCTCTTCGCATCGGGCCGCAGGAACGCGAGCTTGCCGGACTTGCGCACCTGCGCCTGGCGCTTCACCAGGCGATGAGCGAGCGTGATGGGCGCCGGCATGAGCACGTCGGTCTCGTTAGTGGCGTAGCCGAACATGAGACCCTGGTCCCCCGCCCCCTGGCGGCGCTCGTCCTTGCGATCGACGCCCTGGGCGATGTCCGGGGACTGCTTGCCGATCAGGTTGAGCACCCCGCAGCTCGCCCCGTCGAAGCCCATGTCCGAGGAGTCATAGCCGATTTCGAGAACCGTGCGGCGCACGAGCGACTCGACGTCCACCCAGGCACTGGTTGTGATCTCGCCGGCGACAATGACGACGCCGGTCTTGACCAGCGTCTCGCAGGCCACGCGCCCGCGGCTGTCTTCCTTGAGGATGGCATCGAGCACCACGTCAGAGATCTGGTCGGCCACCTTGTCCGGGTGTCCCTCGGAGACCGATTCGGACGTGAAGAGGAAATCGTGCGCCATGCTGTGCTTCCGCTGCGTAGGTGTCGGGGATCGAGTCGTTAAGTGTAACCAGCCGCCGCCGGGGCCGCCTAGTCCTCGTCCTTATTTCAGGGCCGCGAGGCGTGCGGCGAACTCGGCACTCGTAAAGCGGTGATTCTGCGTACCGCGCGCCTCGATCTTGATGGCACCCATGAGCGAGGCAATATGTCCGGTGCTGCGCCAGTCCAGGCCACGCAGCAGCCCGTGCAGGAGTCCCGCGCGGTAAGCGTCACCGCAGCCGGTCGGGTCCACCACCGCGGCCACGGCGGCGGCCGGGATCGTGAGTTCCTGACCGCGCGTAGAGATGACGGAGCCCGCGCCTCCCCGTGTGACGATGAGCGCCTCGACGCGCTCGCATACCTCGCGCTGCGTCCAGCCGGTCCTCTGCTGCACGAGCTGCCATTCGTACTCGTTTACCGTGACCCAGCGCGCCTGCGAGATGAAGCGCTTGAGCTCCTCGCCGGTGAACATCGGCAGACCCTGACCGGGGTCGAAGATGAAGGGCACGCCCGCGGCGGCGAACTCGTCGGCGTGCTGGATCATGCCGGCGCGCCCGTCGGGCGCGACGATCCCCAGGCGGATGCCGCCCGCGTCCGCGACGTGGTTGGCGTGCGAATGCTGCATGGCACCCGGGTGAAAGGCGGTGATCTGGTTGTTGTCGAGGTCCGTAGTGATGAAGGCCTGGGCCGTGAGCTCGGAGTCGATGGTACGCAGGTGGTCGGCGGGGATGCGGCAGCGCGTGAGCCACTCGCGGTAGGGCCCGAAGTCGCTGCCGACGCTCGCCATCGGGTAGCCGCGATCCCCGAGCAGGCTCAGGTTGTAGGCGATGTTGCCGGCGCAGCCGCCGAACTCGCGCCGCATCTGCGGCACGAGGAACGAGACATTCAGCAGGTGGATCTTGTCGGGGAGGATGTGGTTCGCGAAGCGGTCGTTGAACACCATGATGGTGTCGTACGCCATCGAACCGCAGATCAGCGCCGCGCCGGCCGCCGGTGCGCCGCTCATGCCTTGGCGCCGGTCGGCGCGCCGCCCGCCCCCTGCGGCGGGGGTTTGTCGGCCTTCAGCAGCCCGATAGCCTTGAGGGCCGTGTCGTTGAGGCCGGCGCCGTGACGCTGCTCGTAGTAGGCGATGATCTGGGTGCGCATGCGCGGATCCCAGTAGCGTCGCAGGTGATTCGCCACGTGGTGAGCGGCCTTGTCGTCATCGGTGGAGCCGACGAAGAACTCGCTGATCTGGTTGGCCATCTTGATGAGCAGGTCGACGTTCATGGGTCTTTGTGGGTCACTTCACGCGCTGCGGGTTGGCGTAGATGACGTGCTGATCGCGGCGCGCGAACGCGACCAGTGTCAGGCCCGAGCGCTCGGCGAGTCGCACCGCAAACGCGGTCGGCGCCGACAGCGCCACCAGGAGCGAAACCCCGACCGTGGCGCACTTCTGCACCATCTCGTAGCTCGCGCGGCTCGTGATCAGCATGTAGCCGGCGGAGAAATCCGCCTGCGCACGCGCCAGCGCCCCGATGGTCTTGTCGAGCGCGTTATGCCGCCCGACGTCCTCGCGCACCACCTGGATGCCCTTGCCGGGCACCACCCACGCGGCGGCATGTACGCTTCCGGTGCGTGCGTTGATCGGCTGTCGGCCGGAGAGTTCCTCGATCGCCGCGTGCAGCCCGGAGCTCGTGATGCTCACCCCGGCAGGTACCTGCGGCACCTCGCGGATGGCATCGCTCGCGGTCTCAGCGCCGCACAGCCCGCAGCCGGTGCGCCCCGTGAGGTTGCGGCGGCGCTTGATGAGCTCGCTGAAGCGCTCCCAGGCGACCGTGATATGCACGTCGGCGACGCCCACGCCGCGCGTCACCTCGACGCCGCGGATCTCCTCGCGCCGCGCAACCAGCCCCTCACTGAGGGTAAAGCCGACCGCATAGTCCTCGAGGTCCGCCGGGGTCGCCAGCATGACGACGTGCGGAACCTCGTGGTAGACGAGCGCGACCGGCACCTCCTCGGCGACCAGATCGGTCGTGTGGGCGAGCGCTCCGCCCTTCCAGCGATCGACGTCGACGCGGGCACTGACCGCCAGCGACTCCTGCGCCGCGGCGTCGGCGACAGACTCGGAGCTCATGGGGCGGCGCGGCGCCGGTCGTTCACGGCGCGCGTCAGGCCGGCGTCGGATCTTGCTTGCGCCTGCGTGTCGGGCGCGGCAGGGCGCGCTCGGCTGCGGCACGGCGCTTCCAGGCGTCGGCCTGATTCACCTGGATCACCTCCACCGCGGTCACCTTGTACTCGGGGCAATTGGTGGCCCAGTCGGAGTTCTCGGTGGTCACGACGTTGGCGTTGGTCTCCGGGAAATGGAAGGTGGTGTACACCACTCCGGGGGCGATCTTCTGGGTGACCTTGGCGCGCAGCACCGTGTCGCCGGCACGGCTCGTTAGCCCGACCCAGTCCCCGTCGATGATGCCGCGCACTTCCGCGTCGTGCGGATGGATCTCGAGCACGTCCTCGGCGTGCCAGACGACGTTGTTGGTCCGCCGCGTCTGTGCGCCGACGTTGTACTGGGTGAGCACGCGCCCCGTCGTGAGGATCAGCGGGAAGCGGCTGGTCGAGCGCTCATCCGTCGGCACGTACTCGGTCGCCCAGAACTTGCCCTTGCCGCGCACGAACGTGGTCACGTGCATGGTGGGGGTGCCCGCGGGAGCCTCCGCATTGCACGGCCACTGGATGCTGCCGAGGCGCCCGAGCTTCTCGTAGGTGACCCCTTCGAAGGTCGGCGTCAGGCGCGCGATCTCTTCCATGATCTGTGACGGGTGGTCGTAGTGCATCGGGTAGCCGAGCGCGTTCGAGAGCAGACAGGTGATCTGCCAGTCCTCGTACCCGCCGAGCGGCTCCATCACCTTGCGCACCATGGAGATGCGGCGTTCGGCGTTGGTGTAGGTGCCGGTCTTCTCGAGGAACGAAGAGCCGGGCAGGAACACGTGCGCGAACTTGGCGGTCTCGTTCAGGAACAGGTCCTGCACGATGACGCACTCCATCGCTTCCATGGCCGCGTTCACGTGGTGCGTGTTGGGGTCGGACTGCACGAAGTCCTCGCCCTGCACGTACATGCCGCGGAAGGTGCCATCGAGGGAGGCCTCGAACATGTTCGGGATGCGCAGCCCCGGCTCCGCCTGCAGCGGCACGCCCCAGTCGGCCTCGAAGGCCGTGCGCGTCTTATGGTCAGAGACGTGACGGTAGGCGCTGAACTCGTGTGGGAAGGAGCCCATGTCGCACGAGCCCTGCACGTTGTTCTGTCCGCGCAGCGGATTGACGCCCACACCCTCGCGCCCGAGGTTGCCGGTGGCCATGGCGAGATTCGCGATGGCCATGACGGTCGTGGTGCCCTGGCTGTGCTCGGTCACGCCGAGCCCGTAGTAAATCGCGCCGTTGCGCACAGAGGCATAGAGACGCGCGGCCGCGCGGATGCGTTCCGCCGGGACGCCCGTGATCGCCTCGGCGGCCTCCGGAGAGTTGCGTTCCTCGGCGACGAACGCCTTCCACTGCTCGAAGGAGGGCGTCTCGCAGCGCTCGGCCACGTAGCGTTCCTTGACGAGTCCCTCGGTCACGACCACGTGGGCAATCGCGTTCAGGAGCGCGACATTGGTACCGGGCCGCAATTGCAGGTGTACGTCCGCCTCGATGTGCGGCGTGCGCACGAGGCCGATCTCGCGCGGGTCGGCGATGATCAGCTTCGCACCCTGACGCAGGCGGCGCTTGAGCTGCGAGGCAAACACCGGGTGACCCTCGGTCGGATTCGCGCCGATGATCATGACGACGTCCGCCTGCATGACGGAGTCGAAGGCCTGCGTGCCGGCGGACTCGCCGATCGTGTTCTTCAGGCCGTAGCCGGTCGGGGAGTGACACACGCGCGCGCAGGTGTCGACGTTGTTGGTCCCGAAGGCGGCACGCACCAGCTTCTGCACGAGGAAGGTCTCCTCGTTGGTGCAGCGCGAGGAGGTGATGCCGCCGACGGAGTTGCGGCCGTACTTCGCCTGGATGCGGCGCATCTCACTCGCCGCGTAGCCGATCGCCTCTTCCCAGGAGACCTCGCGCCACTCGTCGCGGATGCTCTTCCTGATCATGGGCTTGGTGATACGGTCTTCGTGTGTCGCGTAGCCCCAGGCGAAGCGTCCCTTGACGCACGAGTGCCCGTGGTTCGCCTGGCCGTCCCGGTCCGGCACCATGCGCACGACCTCGACGTCCGCGCCCTCGCCGCGCAGCTCCGCCTTGAAGCCGCAGCCGACGCCGCAGTAGGCGCAGGTGGTGCTCACCGCGCGCTCGGCGACGCCGAGCCCGATGATGGATTTCTCCGTGAGCGCCGCGGTCGGGCACGCCTCCACGCACGCCCCGCAGGAGACGCACTCGGAGTCGAGGAAGGACTGGTCCTGGCTCGCGGACACCTTGGACTGGAAGCCGCGGCCCCGGATCGTGAGCGCGAGCGTGCCCTGCGTCTCATCACAGGCGCGTACGCAGCGCGAGCAGACGATGCACAGCTCTGGATTGAACGTGAAGTAGGGGTTGCTCTCGTCGAGCTTCGCGGGCCGGTGCACGACACCGTCCGCGTAGGAGGTCTCGGTGATCCCGACCGCTGCGGCCATGTCCTGCAGCTCGCAGTGACCCTCGGCCGGACAGCCCACGCACTCGAGTGGATGGTCGGAGACGTACAGGTCGACGACACCGCGGCGCAGCTGCATGAGCTTCGGCGACTGGGTGCGGATCTTCATTCCGGGCGCCACCGTGGTGGTGCAGGAGGCGGGATAGCCCTTGCGGCCCTCGATCTCCACGAGACACAGGCGGCAGGAGCCGAAGGCCTTGAGCGTGTCGGTGGCGCACAGCTTAGGCACCTTGACGCCCGCGATCATCGCCGCGCGCATGACGCTCGTACCGTCGGGTACCGTGACGGGAGTGCCGTCGATCTCGACGGTCACCGAGGCGCCCGTGACGAGCTGGGGAGTGCCGAAGTCTTCGTAATCTACCGCGTACATGTTCGCCTCACCCGCGCGCTACCTGGGGGCGCGCGCGAAAGTCCTCGCGAAAATACTTCAGTGCGCTCTGCACCGGGAACGGCGCCATGCCGCCGAGGCCGCACAGCGACCCCTGCACCATGGTGTCGCACAGGTCCTCGAGCAGCCTCATGTTCCGTTCGCCGTCGACGCCCGCGAGTATCCGGTCGATGACCTCGACGCCGCGCGTCGAGCCGATGCGACACGGCGTGCACTTGCCGCACGACTCGATGGCGCAGAACTCCATCGCATAGCGTGCCATACGCGCCATGTCGACGGTGTCATCAAATACCACAATTCCGCCATGTCCCAGGAGCGCGCCGACCGCCGACAGCGCCTCGTAGTCAACGGCCGTGTCGAACTGGCTGGCCGGAACGTAGGCACCGAGCGGACCGCCGATCTGGACGGTACGGATGGGCCTGCCGGAGGCTGTACCTGCGCCGTAATCATAGAGAAGCTCGCGCAGACTCAGGCCGAATGCCCGTTCGACCAGCCCGCCGTGGCGGATGTTCCCGGCGAGCTGGACGGGCAGCGTCCCGCGGGACTTGCCCATCCCGTAGTCCGCATAGGCCGCGGCGCCGTGGGCGAGAATCCAGGGGACGGTCGCGAGCGTGATGACGTTGTTCACGATCGTCGGCCGGCCAAAAAGTCCCTTGATCGCAGGCAGTGGCGGACGCACGCGCACCTCGCCGCGCTTACCCTCGAGGCTCTCGAGCATCGAGGTTTCTTCGCCGCAGATGTAGGCGCCCGCGCCGAGGCGCACCTCAAGATCAAAGCGCTTGCCGGAGCCGGCGACGTCCGGCCCCAGATAGTGCGCCTGGTAGGCGGCCGCGATCGCCGTGCGCAGCGCCCGCAGCGCGTGCGGGTATTCCGCGCGCAGATAGATGTAGCCCTGGGTGGCGCCGACGGCGATGCCGGCGATGGTCATGCCCTCGACGAGCGTGAGCGGATCGCCCTCCATCAGCATGCGGTCGGCGAACGTGCCCGAGTCGCCCTCGTCGGCGTTGCACGTCACATACTTCTGCGGCGCGGACTGCTCGAGCACCGTCTTCCATTTGATGCCGGTGGGAAAGGCGGCGCCGCCACGGCCGCGCAGGCCCGAGGTGGTGATCGCCTGCACGATTGCCGCGCCGTCCAGGGCGAGCGCCTTGTTGAGCCCTTCGTAGCCGCCGTGGCGGACGTAGTCCGCTACGCTCGTTGGATCGACGATACCGACGCGCGCGAAGGTCAGGCGCTGCTGACCCTTGAACCAGGCAAGCTCCTCGGGCGCCCCGAGCGCGAGCTCGTGCGCGCCGCCGCTCAGGAAGCCGGCGTCGAAGAGCCCCGGCACGTCCGTGACGCTCACGGGACCGTAGGCGACGCGCCGGTCACCGATGACGACCTCCACCAGCGGCTCGAGCCAGTAGGCACCGCGCGAGCCGTTGCGGATGAGGCGCAGTGCGTGGCCGCGCCGCCGCGCCTCGGCAGAGATCGCCGCGGCGACCTCGTCGGCACCGAGGGACAGCGCGCCGGCATCTCCTGGGATGTAGAGGAGCGTCGTCATGCGTCCGATGCGCTCGTGGCGAGGATGGCGTCCAAACGCTCCGGTGTCAGGCGCCCGAGAAGGCGCCCGTCGAGCAGCGCCGCCGGCGAGCAGGCGCAGTTGCCGAGACAATAGATAGGCTCGAGCGTGAGGCGCCCGTCGGGGGTGGTCTCGTGAAACTCAACGCCGAGGCGCTCCTTGACGTGCCGCGCGAGGGCATCCGACCCCATCGCCTGGCAGGACTCGGCCTGACACAGGCTCAAGGTGTGCTTGCCGGGCGGAGAATGCCGGAAGTAGTGATAGAAGGTGACGACGCCGTGCACCTCGGCGCGCGAGAGATTGAGGATCTGGGCGACGATCGGCACGGCCGCTTCCGGCACATAGCCCAGTTCGGCCTGGATACCGTGCAGAATCTCAAGCAGCGGGCCCGGCCGGCCCTTCATGTCGGCGGCAATACGGCGGACGGCGGCCTCATCGGCCGGCGCTAGGTTAGTCATGATATTTAGTATACGACGGCGAGGCCAGGCGCGCCGGGAACGCTCTTAAGGCCGCGGCCGAGTCCGATAACGGCTAATGCCCGTTTCTGGGGATGGCTCTACACTGCCGGGCCGACGCCGCGAGCGCAAGAACTGTGTCCGATTGGTTTTTCCATAAGTCCGCGCCGGGCGGGCGGTTCCTGGCCTGCGCGCTGTGCATCGCGGTGGCGGGGCCCGCGGGGGCGGCCGCCTTAACCGACGGGCTCACCGTCGGCGGCAGCGTTGCGGCCACGACCGACTACATTTACCAGGGACTGTCCCAGAGCGACGGGCATGGGGCGATACAGGGCGACCTGCACCTCGCCAACGCCGGGGGCACGTTTCTCGGCGCCTGGGCCTCCAGCCGCGACAGCGATCTGCAGCCCGGCGCACCCGCGATCCTGCAGCTTTATCTCGGTCACCGCTTCGAGTCCTCTGGCGCCTGGAGCACGACCCTGAGCGCCCGCAGCTACTACTACATCGACGCCTCGAGCTACGAGCCCTCGGGGGACTACTTCGAGCTGGCGGCGCGCGTCAGCTATCTCGACCGCTGGTCGTTCTCAGTCACCGCGGTGCCGAACGCGGTGCGGTACTGGGACTACATCCGCTTGAGCCGCTCGCCCGCGTACGTGGCCGACGCCTCGTGCCAGTGGTTGCTGGTGAGCGACCTGTTCTTCACGGCCGGCGCCGGCTACTACTATTCCACGGGGACCGGACCCGGGATCGAGCGCGCAACCGGGTACGCCTACGGCAACGTCGGACTCGCGTACGAGCACCGGGCCTGGCGGCTCGATGTCGGGTACTTCCTCACGCAGGAGGCCGCGCAGCGCTCGTTCCCCTACCCGGTCGCGACCCACAAGTTCGCGGCGACGCTCGCCTGGCGCTTTTGACCGCGGCGCGCTGCGGGCATAGTGTAGTTTTGAACCAACGCGGCGCCGGCGGACACTCACTCTGATGCGGGCATCAACGCGCCCGCTCGAGGATTCGGGCAGCAAGGACATGGCGGAGCCGACTTATCGTGGCGCGGCCTCGGTGGCGCGTGAAGTGGATCTCATCGCGCGCATCGCCGAGGGGGATCGCCGCGCTTTCGAGGAACTCTACAACCTCTATCACCGCCGCATGGCGCGCTTCCTCACGCGCCTCACCCATCGTTATGACATCGCCGAAGAGGTGATCAACGATACCTTCTGGGTGGTGTGGCGCAAGGCAGGGGACTTCCGCGGCGACTCGCAGCCCTCCACCTGGATCCTCGGCATCGCCTACCGCAAGGCGAGGAGCGCGTTCCGTGCCTCGGCACGCCTCGCCGAGAAGAACCTGCAGGCTGAGTCCGAACCACTCACCACCGAGACCCCACTAAGCAGTGAGGAACTGCGCGACTGGCTCGGCCAGGCACTGGCGCAGCTGCCGGTCGAACAGCGCATGGCCGTGGAACTTTGTTACGAGCTCGGTTATTCGTGTGAAGAGATTGCCCGGATCATGGAATGCCCCGTGAACACGGTGAAGACCCGCCTGTTCCACGCGCGGGCGAAACTGCAGAAGCTGCTGCCGCTCCTGGCGAAGCCGACCGGCGGCGCGGCGCGCGAGGCGCAGGAACGATGATGCCCAGGACCTCCGCTCACGACGAATGCTGGCAGCTGCTGCCGTGGCTCGCCAGCGGCCGGCTGAGCGCGGCGCAGCGCGCGCGCGCGGAAGAGCACGTGTCCGAGTGCGCGCAGTGCGCGCGGGAACTCGAGGAGCAGCGCCTGCTGTGCGCCGCCCTCACCGAGCCCGAGCGCGTCACCTACGCCCCCGGCCCATCGTTCCGCAAGCTCATGGCGCGCATCGACGGCGCACGGGGCCCGGCGGCGCCCGTGCGCGTGCCGGCACCCCCCCGCGCCGCAACTCTCACCCACGCCTGGCGCCCGCCGGGACTCGCTTGGGCGGCGACCTTTGCCCTCACGGTCGGACTCGGCATCTTGGTCGCGAGCACCTACCACTGGTCACAGCCCTCGTACGGCACGGTCACCCGCGACGCCCAGGCGGCCCCGGACGTGTTGCACATCGCCTTCGAGCGCTCGCTTCCGGTCGGCGACGTCGAGGAGCTGCTGCGCTCGGCAGGTGCGCGCGTCGTCGAGGGTCCGGTCAGCAACGGGGTCTTCGGGGTGGCCCCGGTCGGTGTCTCGGCGCGCCCCGGCGTCGTCAGCCCCGAGATGCGTGCGCTGGCCGCCCGGCTGCGCGCCGACCCGCGCGTGCGCTGGATCGAGCCTCTCGCCCTGGAGCAGTCACCCGAGCCCGCCCGCGGAGCGAGCAGCCAGGATCCGTGACGATGCGCACCCTCGCGCAGCTCGCCGCCCTCGCGTGGCTCACGCTGCTCGCCGCCGCGGCAGGCGCCGGCGAGCCGCAGGACACGCCCGCGCTGCCGCGCGTCGTCGTGGCCTTCGCCAACGAGCCGCACAGCGCCCCCGGCCCCGCCGGCACGACCGGCAGTCACTACGCCGGCGGCGGCTATCGCGTTTCACAGAGCGCGCAGTTGCAGGCGCAGCGCGTCGCGCGGACCTACGCGCTGCGGCCGGTGCTCAGCTGGCCGATCGATGCCCTTTCGATGCACTGCGTCGTGTACGAGATCACCGACGGCCGCGCCGTGGGCGAGGTGCTCGCCCGACTCGCGCTCGACAAGCAGATCGTGCTGGCGCAGCCGCTGCAGGAGTTCCACACGCTCACCGGGCCGGATCCGCAGGCCACCTACAACGACCCGCTCTACGACATGCAGACCAACCTCACGACGCTCGGGATCGCGCGGGCCCATGAGCGCGCGCAGGGTGCGGGGCTGCGCGTCGCGCTTATCGATACCGCCGTCGACGGCCGGCATCCGGATCTCGCCGGCCGCATCGTCCGCAGCCACACCTACATCGCGACGCCCGCCTCGGAGCCCGCGCTGCAGCGTCACGGGACGGCGATGGCCGGGGTGATCGCGGCGGTCGCCAACAATCACATCGGCATCGTCGGCATCGCCCCGCTCGCCCAGATCGAGGTGTTCGAGGCCTGCTGGCAGCTCAGGCCGGATGCGGACGCCGCCGCCTGCAACACCTTCACCCTCGCCAAGGCCATCGCCGGGGCGCTCACCTCGGACTCGCCGCTCGTCAATCTGAGCATCGCCGGGCCCGACGACCCGCTGCTCTCGGCGCTGGTCACCGCCGGCCTCAGGCGCGGGATCACCTTCGTCGGCGCCTCGGCCGGCACCGCGGGCGGCTTCCCGAGCGACATCCCCGGCGTCATCGCCGCCACCGGTACCGAGCGACCGGCCCCGAGCGGGGCGTTCGCCGCCCCTTCCGAGCACGTGATGACGCTGCGTCCGGGTGCGCAGTACGACTTCGCTTCCGGCGGCTCGGTCGCGACCGCCGAGCTCACCGGAGTGATCGCGCTGCTCATGTCGGCCTCGCGCACGCACCTCGCGAGCGAGACGGTCGTCTCGCTGCTGCGCGATGGCACGCACACCACGAACACGGCCGATCCGGCCCCGGTTGACGTCAACGCGGCCCTGGCGCGCCTCGATGC
>DATBBQ010000133.1:0-8281 GCA_036270915.1 Steroidobacteraceae bacterium | reverse complement strand
CTGCGCGAAAGGCGGCTGCTGCCGTGGACCTAGACCTGGCCGAGTTCACCGAGCTCCGTACCACGACCCGGAACCTGTGGGGCGGGCGTCCCGTGGCTGCGCTGCTGGCCCGGCGCGGCGGGGAGACCGGCGAGACCGCTCAGCACCTGCGTCTCGAGATCGAGCAGATCGTCGGCGCGCTCGCGCAACCGCGCGTCCTCGAGGGCGCCGAGCACGCGCGCCTGCTCGCGCAGCGCACAGCGCCAGGCAAAGGCGGCACTCTTGCCCTGGTCGATGAGCGCGCGCGCCGCGGCGAGCAGCTCCGGGTCATCCAGCAGCGCCAGGTGCGCGGCGGCGATCTCGGCGCCGGGATCCGCGGTCGCGCCGGCGGCCGCGGTGCGTCGCTGCAGGCGTGCGCGTACCCCCGCCCGCGCCTGATCGAGCGCCTCCGACTCGCGCTCCTCGCCCGCACCGTCCTCGAGTACCGCCAGCTCCGGGCGGTGCAGCTGCGCCGCCGGCCCCACGGCGAGACCGCGGCTCGCGATCACCCCGCGCAGCTGTCCCCGGACGCCCGCTTCGGGCGCGGCCGGTGAGGAGCCCGCCGAAGGCATCGGCGCCCTGATCGGCGCGGCGCGCGGGGGGCCCGGGCCGGCGAGCGCTCGTTCGAGCGCATCGAGAGCCGCGCGTGCATCGGGCCCGGAGGCACGCAGCTCGACCTCCTCGCCCCCACGCACGCCGAGCGCCATGAGCGCGGCGGTGCTGCGCGCGTTGGCTTCGCGCCCCCTGACCGCGAGTCGCACGTCCGCCGCGAGCTCCCTGAGCGCGGTGGCGAGCTGAGCGGCCGGCCGCGCGTGCAGTCCGTGCTCGAGCCTCACCTGCACGCGTCGCACCATCGGCGCCGCCGCCGGGGCGCTGACCGGTGCGGGGCCGGCGGCGAGCGGCGGCATCACCTCGAACAGGAAGTCCCCGACCGCAAGTGCGCTCCCCTGCGTGCGCTTGGTGATGCGAAAGCCGCCGTCGGTGACGATGACGGGCGTGAGCAGGCTCTTCGCCCGGCGGGCGAGGAGCTCGAGATCGAAACTGAGGAGCGGCTCCCCGGCCCGCACGCGCGCGCCCTCGCGCACGCGCGGCGTGAAGCCCTCGCCCGCGAGCGCGACGGTGTCGATGCCGACGTGCAGCAGCAGCTCGCAGCCAAGCGCCGTACGCAGCGTGATCGCGTGAAGCGCCGCGGCGATGCCCGAGACCTCGGCGTCACAGGGCGCATACAGCGTGTCCCCGGTCGGATCGATCGCCACGCCGTCCCCGAGCATGCGCGTGGCGAACACTTCGTCGGGGCACTCCTCGAGCGGAGTGCTCCAGCCGGGCAGCGGCGCGAAGAGAACCACGGACGCGCTCACGGCGAGACCTCGAACCAGTCGATCACCCACAGTGGGTCGGTTCCCGGCTGCGCGAAACGCAGGCACAGGTCGTGCGATCCCGGCTGAGCCGGCAGGTGCACGGTGGGGAGCACGCTGACGGCGTCGTTGTCCCTGGCGGAAGTGAGCGGGAGTTCCGCGAGTGCTTTCCCGGTGCAGCCGTCGGCGCGCACGAGGAGCGCGCCCTCCCCCGCGGCCGCCTGTTCCACGGTCACGGCCGCGAGATCCCTGCCGAGCTGGAAGTTGAAGGGAACCTGCCCGACCGCCGCCGTGAGGGTGACGCCGCGGCTGAGGTCGACCCCGGGAAATATCCAGCAGGGATTCATGATGTCGACGAGGAACACCGCACGCTCTCCCGTGACGGGTGCGTCGTCCTCGAGTGACAACAGCACCTTCGCCGTGCAGGACCTGAGGTCCTGGCTCATGTGCCGCTCGTAGGGCCCCACCGTGCGCGGCGCGGCGAGGATGTCGGCAGAATAAGGCACGCCGAGCGCCGCGTAGCGCGCGAACTGTGCCGGCAGGCGCTCGCGGAAGCTCGTCCAGTCCAGGCGCGCGGCCGGAGACCAGGCCACCTCGGCGAGCGCGGCCGCGCGCGGATAGGTCATGTAGGCGGCGCGTTCCTCGGTGCGCACGTGCTCGGTCCACAGATTCGCCTGCACTCCGAGCACGTGGTCGGCGCGGGTGGCGAGATCACCGGGAAGCGGATCGAAGCGGTAGATGTCCTCGAGCGTGAGCAGCGGGCCGCGCCCGGGCGGCTCGGCAGACGTACCACCCTGGCGGTGGTCGAGGTACAACTCGGGATCCGGTGCGAGCACGGTGTAGTGTCCGCTCGCCGCGGCCGCTCGAGCGCCCGCGACGCCGCGCCAGGACATGACGACGACGTCCTCGGGCAGCAGGCCGCTCTCGAGCACCTCGTCCCAGCCGACCGCGCGGCGCCCGTGCGCGCGCAGATACCGTCCCAGGCGGCGCGTGAAGTACCCCTGCAGCTGCGACTCGTCCTTGAGACCGAGCTCGCGCAGGCGTTTCTGCACGCCCGGGGAGTCGTGCCACTGGTCCTTCACCACCTCGTCGCCGCCGATGTGCACGTACGGCCCGGGAAAGAGCTCCATGACCTCATCGAGTACGTTCTCGATGAAGGTGAGCGTCGACTCCTCGGCGTTCAGCAGGTTCGGATAGACGCCCCAGTCCGAGGGCACCTCGCGCGGCGGCCGCGGGCTGGCGGCGAGCTGCGGGTAGGCGACGAGCGCGGCGGTCACGTGACCGGGCAGGTCGATCTCCGGGACGACGGTCACGTTGCGCGCGGCCGCATGCGCGACGATGCGCCGGACGTCCTCTTGAGTATAGAAGCCGCCGTACAGGCGCGGCCGACCGGTGGCGGGATCGCTGTCGCGCCCGGCGGCACGGCCCGCGGGCACGCGCCAGGCGCCGACCTCGGTCAGGCGCGGGTAGCGCCTGATCTGGAGGCGCCACGCCTGATCGTCCGTCAGATGCCAGGAGAGCATGTTGAGCTTGTGCAGCGCCATCCAGTCGATGTAGCGCAGGATGAACTGCGGGCTCTGGAAGTGGCGCGCCGAATCGAGCATCAGGCCACGCCAGGGGAAGCGCGGCGCGTCCTGGATGCGAAGCGCAGCGAGGGTCACGCCGCCCGCCTGCGGCGGCACGGTCGTACAAAGCTGCCAGAGAGTCACCACGCCGTAGAACAGGCCGCGCGGCTCGCGTGCCGTGACCACCACCGCGCGCGGCGTGATCTCGAGCTCGTAGCCCTCCCGCTGCGCCCCGGGGCCGAGGCGCAGGCTGATCGCCCGGTCGGGCGCGCGCGCGCCGCCCGCCTGCACCTTAAGGAGCGGTCCACCGCTCGCCTGCAGGAGCTCCGTGAAGTACTCGCCGATGCGCCGCGCCTCGCCACCGGGCGAGACCAGCACCGGCGTATCCGCCCCGAGGGCGAAGTTGCCCGCACCGGGGACAACCTGCGCAGGCTCCGGGATCACGGCGACCTCCCCCTGCGCGGCGGCCGCGGTGGCTGCGGCGGTGAGCCACGCCAGGATCGCCGCGCCGCAGAGGAGGAGACGCCGCGCCCGCGTCACTTGGGTTTCGCGAGCCGCTGTGCGAACTGCGTGCGCAGCCGCTCGGCGTCGGCGGCCGAGAGCGGCCCGAGCAGTCCGCGCCGCCCCTCGGGGATGTGCTCGTGCGCGGCCGTCGGGTCGCCGAACACATAGTGCTCGAATAGCGCACGCCAGGCGGCGCGCGTGGCCGCGGGCATCGAGCGCACGTTCAGCAGTCCCATGAGCAGCGCATCAAAGCCGCCCGAAGCGCCGGTCTGCGGCGCGCCGCTGGCGTGCCACCAGTAGTTGACCCATACGTTGAAGCGCTCGAGGGACTCGACGTGATGCCACCACAGCGGCGGTATGTAGAGCGCATCCCCGGGCGCGAGCTCCGCAGCCCATGCCGCCGCGAGCGCCGCGCGAAAGCGCGGGTAGCGCGCGAAGTCCGGAGCGTGCAGCCGCACCAGACTCATGGGCGCCCCGGTCGGGGCGAAGTCGAGGGGGCCGACGTAGAGGTTCGCGATCTGCTCGGGCGGGAACAGCGTGAAGCGGCGGCGCCCGGCGACCACGCAGCCCATGTTGTTCCACTCATCGAGGTGCGTCGGCGTGGTCACGGCTCCCCCGAGCCAGACGCGCGGCGGCACCTGCCCGTCAACGAGGGCGAGCGCGTTCTCGGCCTGAAAGCCGGGCAGGCACTCGGGCACCGGCGCACTCTGCGCCGCGACCGCAGGGGCGACCTCGAGGGCGGCATAGCGCAGCGCCTGCTCGGCCACTTGCGCGAGCGGCAGGCGGTTGCGCAGGAAATTGAAGCCGCTCAGGGTGTCGTTGTAGAAGATCCGGCCGCCGACCTCGGGGGGCATCATGATGGCGTCGACGGGCCTGCCGCTGTCGAAGCGGCTCAGGTAGCGCACGAGCTCCGCCGGCGAGAACTGCGCCGCACGCACGGCCGGCCAGTTAAGCGCGAGCCCCCTGAGCACGAACGGCTGCTCCGCGCGCGCCATCTCGGCGCGCAGCGCGTCGGCATCCTGCGCGGGCAGTTCGCGGATCGGCGTCGGGCTCGGCGTCACGGGCGCATCCGCGCGCTACCAGAAATAGATCTGCAGCGACGGCTCGGTGCGGCGCGGCGCGATGTGGCCGAGCGCCTCGGCGTGCTCGGGGTAGTTGGCGGCGCTGCGCGTGAGCAGATTGTCGATCTCGGCGATGCTGAAGCGCGCCTCCCTGCTCGTCGGCGCACGCAGGTCCTTCGCGTCGGGGAAGATGCCCATGCCGGCCATGATCGCGTACCAGGAAAAGACCGGATAGCCCTTGCCGATCACCTGCTGGCCGACACCGGAGGCGATGCTCTGACCGGTCATCCACTGGGCGAGGAGCTTTTTCAGGTCGTCCGAGAGGCGCATATTGGCGGCGTTCGCCCGCCAATACTCGCTGTCCTTGCGGGTGTTGGTCTTGTAGTGCGTGACGATATAGTCGCGGATGCCCTCGAAGTGCCCGTTCATGCGCTCGTTGTAGCTCTTGTGCGCAGCCTCGCCGAGGTCGCCGCGCTCGAGGTAGTCGACGAAGATCGTCGCCGCCTGCTGGATGAACAGGAGCGCCGTGGCCTCGAGCGGCTCGATGAAGCCCTGAGAGAGCCCGACCGCGAGGCAGTTCCTGTTCCAGTGCTCGCTGACGCGCCCGATGCGCATCTTCAGGTGCCGCGCCGGTACGTCGGCATCGAGGAGCCCGAGATGCGCGCGCAGCTCGCTCTCGGCCTCGTCCGCGGAGCAGAACTGCGAGCTGTACACGTAGCCGTTGCCGAAGCGGTTGGTGAGCGGGATCTTCCAGGCCCAGCCGTTCTTGAGTGCCGTCGACACGGTCTCGCACGGGATGCGTGCCTCGATCGGCGTAGGCAGCGCCACGGCGGCGTCGTTGAAGAGGTTCTCGGAAAAGCTGACGAAGGGGGTGTGCAGCGCCTTGTCGATGAGCAGCCCCGCGAAGCCGCTGCAGTCGACGAACAGGTCCGCGGCGATACGCTCGCCCTCCTTGGTGTGCACGGCTTCGATCGCGCCCTCTTCGCTGAGCGTCGCGTGCGTTACGTGGCAGCTGCGGTAGCGCACGCCGCGCTCGAGCGCCTTCTTGTGCAGAAACTGACCGAGGAGTACGGCGTCGAAGTGATAGCCGTGCCAGACGTCGAAGGGAAAGCTCTCGCTCGCCTTGGGGGCGCGGCGCTGCGCCGCGAGCCGCGTGGCGATGAAGAAACGGTCCGGATGCGCCTCGAGGTTGGCGCCGTTGACGCGCGCCTCCACGTTGTGGACGAACTGACGCATCGTCAGGTTGTCGAGCATCGAGGCGAAGGGATGGAAGTACTTCTCGAAGCCGGGCTTGGTCGACCAGCCGTCGAAGGTGATGCCGCACTTATAGGTCGCGTGGCAGGAGGGCATCCACTCCGACTCCTCGATGCCGAGACTGTCGAAGAAGCCGCGCAGCCAGGGCGTCGAGCCCTCCCCCACGCCGATGATCGGCACGCTCGGTGACTCGAGCAGCGTGATCTCGACGCCGCGCGGGATGAGGGCACGCGCGAGGATCAGCGCCGTCATCCAGCCGGCCGTGCCGCCGCCGACGATGATGATCTTGCGGATCCCGGCCGGCGCCGGCCCGGGCCGCGGCGCGGTGTCGGGCGAATAGGAATAGTTGAAAAGTGTCGCGGTCGTCATGCGTGCCCCCCTGCAGCGCGAGAAAGCCGCGACGGCTCGCTCGCGCGGCTCGCGGCGGGCCGGCCGCCGCCCGCCTAAGGGTAGTTGAATCGCGAGCCGCTCGTCAGGGCCTCCCGCCGGGGCGTCGCGGCGGGGACGGGTGTCTCAGGGTCCGCCCCGTCCCCGCCGCGTGCCGGCTCACATCTTGAAGCGCAGCGTGAGGTAGTACTGCGCACCGTTCTTGTAGAAGGCGCGCGGCTGCGAGTCGTTCAGCGCAAAGTACTTGAGCGTCGGGTTGTTGAGGTTCATGCCATCGACCGTGACCGAGAAATTGTCGTTCACGATCCACACCAGCGATGCGGCCAGCGTGCCCAGGCCGTTCTGCGAGAACGCCGTGTTGCGGTCGAGGCCGCTGAAGAACTCCGAGCGGTAGTTGTACGCGATGCGCGCGCTGAAGTGCGCGTTCTCGTAGTACCCCATGATGTTGAAGGTGTTCTTCGAGGTCCCGACCAGCCGGTCATCGCCGCTGATGGTCAAGAGCGAGGTTTGCTTACCGTCGGCGTAGGTGTAGTTGGTTTCAATCCCGAAGTGTTCCCCGATCGCCTGGATGTAGTTGGCTTCGAAGCCACCGACGCGACCGGTGGCATTCACCGGCACGGTCAGATCGTAGTCCGCGGGGTAGCCCTGCGGGGGGCCTTGGTTCGAGAACGTCAGGAAGCTCTTGCGCACCGTGCCGAAGGCGACGTAGTTCTTGAGGTCCATGTAGAACACGTCGAAGTCGAGCAGCGACCGCGGCGCGAAGTACCACTCGATTCCCGCGTCGTAGTTCCACGAAGTGATGGGCTTGAGGTCCGGGTTGCTGCCCGAGCCGGTGCCGATGATGCAGGGGGTGGGCGGGGTACACGGCGGCGGCGGCGCCCCGAGCTGGATCGAGCCGGCGAGTGCCGAGTAGTCCGCGCGTGTCATGGTCTCGCCCGCGGCGAAGCGCGCGATCAGGCTCGGCGTCAGGTTGAGCTTCAGGTTCGCAGTCGGCAGCACGTTGTTATACGTGTGGTCAGTCGGGACCTGAATGTACGGGCCGAAGGCCGAGCTGGTGATGGCGCCCGGAGTCTGCGCGCTCACGCCGACGTTGTTGATGATGTCTTCCTTGGTCTGCGCGTAGCGCACGCCGACGTTGCCCGCCCAGCGGTCCCCGCCGAAGGTCGCCTCGAGGTATGCGGACGGATCCTTCTCCTGCAGGCCGTAGTCGGCCGTCCAGTCGGCGCGCGTCACCGGATCGCGGTTGGCATAGGCCGAGTCGTAAGCGGACAGCTGATCGGGCGACCAGGTCCAGATCTGCGTCGGGAAGCCGCTGCCCAGCCCGTTGCCGTAGTTGGACGGGTAGTTCCCGTAGCCGGTCGGATAGGTCTGGCTCGGATTCGGTCCGAGGGCGCCGAAATTCGGGCCCTGGCCGATCACGTTCCAGAGGTGGCGCTGGTGCTCGGAGTAGCGCACGCCGAACTCCAGGTCCTTGAAGGGGCCCGCGTTGAAGGAATAGGTGCCGTCGAGTCGCGTCCACCACTCCTTGTCGAGGACGTCCATGTTCTGGTCACCGAAGATCCAGCCAAACGCCACCGGCGTCGCCAGGCCGGTCGTGGGGTCGATGGGGTTCGGAGTAGTGCCGTTGGTGTTGCCGAGATTCCAGTTGGGCGCCGTGGTGGTGCCGTTGAGAGAGTAGGCGGCGCCGTTACCGACCCCCGGGTTGGTCTCGAGCACGTCCTGGAAGGGCGTCTTGCCATGCGCGGTGGACACGCCACCCTGGGCATAGAACTTCAGTTTGTCGGTCGCGCGCCAGTCGATGTCCAGGTTGCCGAAGTTGGTCTGCGCCACCTCGTTCGGGCGCGAGATCTGGTCGTACACGCCGTAGGGCTTGCCGGCCACCGGGGCGAAGGTGGCGCTGACCAGCGTGTTGTTCTGCACGATGTAGCCGGGGTTCGGTGCCTGGCCATTACCGTCGTGCACGAACCCGTTCTGCAGCCACATCAGGTAGTTGTCGTTGACGTTGGTCGCTTGGAGCTTCGAGAGGAAGCCGGTGGCGTCGATGGTCAAGGAATCAGAGGGCTGGAATTCCACGTCCAGCATGCCGCCATTGCGCTGGCGCTTCTGCTGGAAGAACGCCGAACCGATCAGCGCCGGG
>DATBBQ010000132.1:0-3411 GCA_036270915.1 Steroidobacteraceae bacterium | reverse complement strand
CGCGATCGCCCGCAGCCCGAAGTCCCTGCAGAACCTGCTGTTGCTGGTGATCATGCTGCCCTTCTGGACGTCGTTCCTGCTGCGCGTATACGCGCTCGAGGGGATCATCCGCGACAACGGCTTCCTCAACACCGTACTGCTGCACCTCGGACTCATCCGCCAGCCCCTGCACATCATGCGTACGGGACTTGCCGTGTACATCGGCATCGTCTACTCCTACCTGCCCTTCATGGTGCTGCCGCTGTTCGCGACCCTGGAGAAGCTCGACCCGCAGCTGCTCGAGGCGGCCGGCGATCTTGGCAGCACGCCGCGGCGCGCCTTCGTCGACGTCACGCTGCCCCTGTCGCTCCCCGGGGTGATAGCCGGCTCGATGCTGGTATTCATACCGGCGGTCGGGGAGTTCGTGATTCCGTCGCTCCTCGGCGGCCCCAATAATCTGATGATCGGTCGGGTGCTCTGGGACGAGTTCTTCGGCAACCACGACTGGCCGGTGGCCGCCGCCGTCGCGATCGCATTCCTGCTGCTGCTCGCCGGCCCGATCGCCATCTATCAGTACTACAGCGTGCGCCAGCTCGAAAGCTAAGCCCGTGGAACACCGAGCCTCGCCCGCGCTCCTCACCGTGCTCTTCGGCGGCGTCGCGCTGCTCTACCTGCCGATCCTGGTGCTGATCGGCTATTCCTTCAACGCCTCGCCGCTGGTCAACGTCTGGGGCGGCTTCTCCACGGCCTGGTACGCCGAGCTGCTGCACAACCGGACGCTGCTCGAAGCCGCGCTCCTGTCCCTGGAGGTCGCGGTCGCGGCCTCGAGCGGCGCGCTGCTGCTCGGCACCCTCGCGGCGATCGCCCTGGTGCGCTTCGCCCGCTTTCCCGGGCGGCTGCTGCTCACCGGCATGGTGAACGCCCCGCTGGTGATGCCGGAGATCATCACCGGAATCACGCAGCTGCTGCTGTTCGTCTCGATGGTGCAGCTGTTCGCCTGGCCGCACCGCGGCTTCACGACCATCGTGATTTCGCACGTCACTTTCTGCACCGCCTACGTGACCATCACCGTGCAGTCGCGCCTCGCGGCCGCCGACCGCTCCCTCGAGGAGGCCGCGATGGATCTGGGCGCGAGCCCGGCGCGCGCCTTCCTCGAGGTCACGCTGCCGATCATCGCCCCGGCGCTCATTTCCAGCTGGCTGCTGTGCTTCACGCTCTCGCTCGATGACCTCGTGATCTCGAGCTTCGTCGCCGGACCGGGAGCGAGCACCCTGCCCATGGTGATCTATTCGAAGGTAAAGCTCGGAGTGAGCCCGGACATCAACGCGCTCGCGAGCCTCATCGTCTGCGCGGTCGGCGCGTGCGTCGTGGCGGCCGGCTACCTCATGATGCGCAGCGAGCGGCGGCGGGCGCTCGAAGCGCAGCTCGCCGGCCGCTGAAGCCTTCCATCCTCACAGGTCGGTCTTGATGCGCGTCCAGGTACGGGTACGCAGCCGCTCCAGTTGCGGCGTCACTTCCTGCGAGAGGTACAGGCGCGCCTCCGTATCGGCGGTGGGATAGACGGCCGGATCGTTGAGAATCTCGGGGCGCACGAAGGGACCGGCCGCGGCGTTGTCATTGGCATAGTGAATGTAGTTGGTGATCTCAGCGACGACGCGCGGCTCGAGGATGAAGTTGAGGAACTTGTGGGCGTTCTGCGGGTGCGGGGCGTCCGCGGGAATCAGCAGCGCGTCGAAGGAGGCGTTCGCGCCCTCCTTGGGTACCGTGAAGGCGAGCGGCACCGCGACGCCCGCGGCCTGGGCACGCGCGCGCGAGGTGGCATAGTCCCCCGACCAGGACATGGCGATGCACACCTCGCCGGTCGCGAGCCCGTTCATGTATTCGGTCGAGTCGAAGGCACGGATGTACGGTTGCACCGAGCGCAGCAGTTTCTCGGCCTGAGCGTAGTCCTCGGGGCGCTTGGTATTGGGGTCTAAGTGCAGGTAGTTGAGTGCGAGCTGCAGCACGTCCTCGGCCGAGTCGAGGAACGTCACGCCGCAGTCGGCAAAGCGGCTCACGATCTCGGGCTTGAAGAGAAGATCGAGGCTGTCCACAGGCGCGTCGGGCATGCGCTCGCGCACCTTGTCGACGTTGTAGGCGAAGCCGTTGACGTGCCGCAGGTAGGGCATGGCGTAGCGGTTGCCGGGGTCGCTGCGCCCTTCGAGAGCGAGCACGTGTGGATCAAGGTTGCCCCAGTTGCTCAGCAGCGTCCGGTTCAGTGGCTGGTAGATGCCGGCCTTGATCTGGCGGGCGAAGTAGTCGGTCGAGGTAGTCACCACGTCGTAACCGGAGTCCCCCGCCATCATCTTCGCCTCGAGAGTCTCGTCCGAGTCGTAGGTGTCGTATACCACCTTGATGCCGGTGCGCGCCTCGAACTCGGCGATCGTGTCCTTGCCGATGTAGTCGGCCCAGTTGTAGATGTGCAGCTCCGGCGCCTCCGCGCCGCCGGCCTGGGAGCCGGCGCGGCCGCAGCCGGCCAACGCCGATAGCGCCGCCGCGAGCACCGCGAGCGCCGCAGTCGTGCGCGCGGCGGCGGCCACGCTTACAGCTTCACCATCACGTGCCGCACGACGGTGTAATCCTCGAGCGCGTACACCGACAGGTCCTTGCCGTAGCCGGAGCGCTTGAAGCCGCCGTGCGGCATCTCGCTCACCATGGCGAAGTGTGTGTTGATCCAGGTGCAACCGTACTGCAGCTGCGCGGCCACCTCGAGCGCCCGCGAGATGTCGCGCGTCCATACCGAGGAAGCCAGACCGTACTCGGAATCGTTCGCCCAGCGAATGGCCTCCGCGGTATCGCTGAATGCCGTCACCGAGACGACCGGTCCGAACACCTCGCGCTGCACGATCTCGTCTTCCTGGCGCGCGCCGGCAATCACCGTAGGCTCATAGAAGAAGCCCGCGCCCGAGCGCGCGCGGCCTCCGGTGGTGACCTCGATGTGCTTGTTGGCGGCGGCGCGCGTCACCATGGCGCTCACCCGCTCGCGCTGCGCCGCGGAGATGAGTGGTCCCATCTCGACATCCGGCTCCTGCTGGCTGCCGACGCGGATCGTGCGCACGGCGCTCGTCAGGTCCGCGACCACGCGGTCATAGACACGCCGCGCGACATACAGGCGGCAGGCCGCGGTGCAGTCCTGGCCGGAGTTGTAGTAGCCGAAGGTGCGCACGCCGCTCACCACCGCCTCCAGATCCGCGTCGTCGAAGACGATGACCGGCGCCTTGCCGCCGAGCTCCAGGTGCGTGCGCTTCAAGTTGTCGGCGGCGGCGGCGAGGATCTTCTGTCCCGTGGCCACCGAACCGGTGAGCGAGACCATGCGCACGCGCGGATGGCTCGTGAGCAGACGCCCGACCGGCTCGCCGCGGCCGCAGATGACGTTCACGACGCCGGGGGGCA
>DATBBQ010000131.1:0-34620 GCA_036270915.1 Steroidobacteraceae bacterium | reverse complement strand
AGCGTGGGGCCATAGCTCAGCTGGGAGAGCGCTTGCATGGCATGCAAGAGGTCGGCGGTTCGATCCCGCCTGGCTCCACCAACCGTCCCCATCGTCTAGAGGCCCAGGACATCGCCCTTTCACGGCGGTAACAGGGGTTCGAATCCCCTTGGGGACGCCAGTTAAATCATAGATTTAGCGACTAGCACCGAAGCAGATTTCAAAGTCGTCTAGGTTTCGTCCAAGTCACAACTTGCCCTGCGCACTGCATCGTCCACGCTCGACGCATGCTCCCGGCGTGAATCGACTTTGCCCACGTCTGGCTACCCAACATTGCCAAGCCGTTAAGGCTCCAACGATTACGGGAGGTCTTATGGGAATTCCGAAAATCGCATTAATGGTCTGCGTTTTCGCGTGGCCACTCGGACTAGAGGCTTCTTTGGAAGCTTCACCTCAGAGCTCGGAAGCAAATGATTTGCTGACTCGGGACCGGGATTTTGCGAAGTCAGTAATAAATGGAGATGCAGATCGCTTCGCAAGCTACATGGCGGACGACTTCGTGATGGTGATCCTTGATCCGGGCTCAAACGGCACCCCTGGTCGCTGGACTTCAACTTCTAAGCAAGAATGGGTGACTCAGGTCCGTACACAAACGACGCGCTACTCATCCGTCGAGCTAACCCAACAAACTGTGCACTTGCAAGGTGCTGTTGCAACCATCACCGGCGCGTATTCACAGAAGGCTGTGAAAGACGGAAAGGATTACAGCAGTACTGGCAACTATGTAGAGACGTGGATCAAGAAAAACGGCCGGTGGTTGGCCGTAAACGGCGTCTTCCCGTGACCGCACGGAACACCGTTACCAAGGCCACGCGGCGTGCCTAGCCCTGCGATCAACCTCTCTAGCACGCAATCGTGCGATGCGGCGAGCTGCCCCTTTCACGGCGGTAACAGGGGTTCGAATCCCCTTGGGGACGCCAATAAAAACAATCGCTTGTGAGATCGCGCCGCGTGGCGGCGGTTGTCTTCCCCGGCCTTCCTCAGGTTCCGGCACGGGTTCTTGCCGATTTGCAGCCGCGACGGACAAGCGGGTGCTCGGCGATCCTTGCGAACCGGGAGACCGCCGCACCCGTCGTGAATTTTATGAATGTTCCGATTCGGCAAGGCTGGGCGAAACTCAGCAGCCCCACAAGGCTTTAAGGAATGCGCCTTCTTCGATGGGGGAGTCGGTTCTATCGACTCTTCAGCATCTCCCTGAGGATCACTGCATCTTGCTGGTCCTGTGGACGATTCGAGGCGAGCTTCGAGCGCAGGATGTCCTTCAGGCTGGCGGCGCGGACCTCCACGCCAAACACCTCATAAGTAAGCGCTGATCGGGCCAGGTCGTCGTATCCCTCAGTTCCGCTCGGTTTGAATATCAGATCCAGTCGCCCGGCATCGGTGACCAAGTTCCACAGATTCGAACGGGACAGCGCTTCCGCGTCACAACTGAATGGCAGCCCTTCCGGCACCCCGTCGGTGAAAACGCGCGCTTGCAGATCGCGCAGTGCTGCCGCTAGTCGTTGGAGATTGTCTCGATCGGCGGCAGGGGTGATGTCTGCGTCGGCTGTAAGGCGGGGGAACCCCTGGAGGCGGGCAGCCGTGGCGCCCACAAGAACGTATCGGACTTCTCGCGAGGACAAGGCTCGAAGAATTCGCTCAGGATCAAATGCGCTCATCGTCCACACGCTTCGCGGCGGCAATGAAGCGTGCGGCATTACGCAGCTCGAGCAGCCGCTGTTCGGGCGTCAATCGCAGTATCCGAGCGACATCGTCCAGCATGTGAGAGCGACCTCGTGGTCTGGGTGTGAGGCTGGCGTGCAACGCAAAACCGGTACGATTCAGCAGGCGCTCAAGGGTTTTCCAAGTCGGGCTGCTGGCGCCGCTTTCTATACGAGCGATCACCGACTGCGACGTACCCGCGCGGCGCGCAAGGGCACGTTGGGTCAACCCGGCAGCTTTTCGTGCCGACAAAAGTAGCTGAGCCGATGTGGTCTTCACGACCATCATGATAGCTAAAAGACTATCCAGCGATCGGACCAGTTATCAACATTTGTTAGCTTTACAATCAGTAGGTTACAGAGGAGCGCTCCCAGGTGCGGGCCGGCTGTCTGCCGAGGCCCTGAGGCGGCGCCTATTCAGCGAGCTGTCGCGGGTGGACATTCGCGTGGAGCCTGAGCTGGAGCAAGCGGTGCGGCGCGCTGACGTACCCATTTGTGCAACGGCTGCGCGGCAACCATTCGTGCGAGGAGAGTGGCTGCGTGACGGGCAGCACATCGCCGCCGTGGGTGCCGACGATCCGAGCAAATGCGAGCTCGATGTCGCGGTGCTAAAGCGGGCGCGCGTTTTCGTCGATTCAACGGCGGCCAGCGCCGCCCAACGGCGAAGTCTATCGAGCCATCCAGGACGGAACCTACTCGGCCACCGACCTGGCGGGCGAGACTGGCGAAATACGGGATGGCTCCAGGACCGGTCGCCGCGGCAACGCCGACGTCACGATCGCAAAGTTTGTCGGACTTTGCGCACAAGACTTCGTCTGCAGAGGTGGCCCTGACGAAGTTGAATCGGAGCGTGCACGCGACCGTCGGCTCATGAGGGCGCCGGCGGCGCGGCTCATCTAGAAGACGAACGAAGCGCCGGCCAGAAAGTCGAACTGGAAAAGGGCGGAGCCCTGCGCATGTATCGTGCAGAGTCCGCCGCTTTGGTCCGAGCGGCAGAAAATCGCCGTGTCTGCGTTCAACAAAGTCAGATAGCCGCGGCCTTCGACTCGCAGAAGGAAGTGGCGGCTCAGCGGGATGCGCAGCCCGAGGGCGAGCGACATGGAAAAGGCCGTGTCCTGGCGGCTGCCCGGCGTGTCCGGTACCAGGAGCGTCGCCCCCAGCCCCCCGGCCAGATAGGGCTGTACGCGTGGCTGCGACTGATCGAGCGTCACCGTGCCGCCGATGTGCAGATACTCTATCTTCAGACCGGTGGGTGCGAAGTTGCTGCCGCTGAGTGAAGTTGCCTGGCGCGAATAGAAGAATTCGTACTGAGCCGCCTCCTCGGCCCGGGCATCCAGAGCGATCGCATAGGATGCATGCGCGTCAACGGATACCGAGTCGTTCGTGGCGGCGTCGGTGAACTTGCCGCCGACCCGATAACCCAGGAATGGACTGATCTCGAAGGTTGGTGCCGGGGGTGCGATCGGCTCCGTGTCCGCCACCGCGGCCGCACTCACCACGAGCGTTGCGCAACCGGCGAGCGCTCCTCGCAGCGCAAACGATCGCACACAGTCTTCGCGTCGCACGCTGGTCATCCGTTCGCGTTTGCGGCGCGCCGTACGCCGCCGGCGAATTGTGCGTGCATCGCGCCTGTCTGCAAAGTCGGCTTCACGGGGGAGCGCGTCGGTCGCTGACTTCCATGATCCTTCCGCTGCCAGGAACGCCGCGAGCACTGCGTCGGGCGTGCGAATCAACGCTCTGCCATCCGCCTCCCGGCGTCGGGGACGCGCGCCGACGACCTCGACGAGGTCGGCCTCGCGACGCGCTCGCGCTCTCGCGCGAGGTCACGGCCGTCCCGTTCTGCGTGAGTGCCCCGGCGAGATCGGCGTTCGTGCGACTGCCGGCCCAAGCAGAGGGCTGCCGAGCGAGGCCAGATTGCTCGCGGCACGGTCGGCGGCCATTTATATCCTAAGAAGAGAATTCCGTCTCTTGCTGTAGAAGTCACTTCTGCGGCACTATGCCGCGGGGAGATCGTCGAGGAACAGGTGCGGGTCGCGGGCAGTAGCGCTGTGCATTTCGATCCCGGGAGAGCGTCGCACGACTTCATCGTAGTCGGTGCCGGCATGGCCGGCTCTTCGCTCGCGTACGAGCTGTCGCGCGCTGCGCGGGTGTGCGTCGTCGAGGGAGAGGAGCGTCCGGGCATTCACGCCACGGGTCGGTCCGCCGCGCTTTTCGCCCCCAGTTACGGGGGTCGCGAAATTCGCTCCCTGACGCGGGCGAGTCGCGCTTTCTTCGACCGTCCGCCTCCCGGGTTCTCCGAGCATCCGCTGCTGCAGACGCGCGGCTGCCTCTACATCGCCCGGGCCGATCAGCGCGCTCGTCTGACTGAGAGGGTGGCCGAGATTCGTGCCTCGGGCGGTGAGGTCGCCTTCGTCAGCACGGACCAGGCACTCGAGCGGGTGCCGTTGCTGCGCCGCAGTTATCTGGCGGCGGCGGCCTTCGATGGCGACGCCACGGACATCGACGTGCACGCGGTTCATCAGGGATTCCTGCGCGGTGCACGCGCCGGCGGTGCCCGCATGGTTACCGGGACCTGGGCCACGTCCATTCGGCGCGAGGGTGGCGTCTGGGCGCTCGACCTGGTCGGTGAGCGCATCACGGCGCCGGTACTGATCGACGCGGCGGGCGCCTGGGCCGATGAAGTCGCGCAGGCCTGCGGTGCCCGGCCCGTCGGGCTGCGGGCGCTGCGTCGCACGGCGCTGCTCGTCGAGCCGCCCGCCGGAGTCGATATCAGCGCGTGGCCCGCCGTCATCGATGCGGACGAGGAGTTCTACTTCAAACCCGACGCGGGGAAGCTGCTCCTGTCGCCGGCCGACGAGACGCCGGATCTCCCGGGCGATGCGCACCCACGGGACCTCGACATGGCCGTCGCCGTCGACCGCGTCGAGGCGGCGCTCGATATCGAAGTCCGCCGCGTCACGCACAGCTGGGCGGGTCTGCGCACCTTCTCAGCGGATCGGGCCCCTGTGTTAGGCTTCGATCCCGAAGTGTCCGGATTTTTCTGGTGCGCCGGTCAGGGGGGCTACGGCATTCAGACCGCGCCGGCTATGGCGCGCGCCGCGGCTGCGCTGGCCCAGAACGAGCCCCTGCCGCGCGACATCGCGGCTGAGGGGCTGGCGGCACGGGACCTGTCGCCCGCGCGCTTCGCGCGGGCTATCGCCACAATGTCAGGTGAGGGATGAGGGACACGGGCGACCGGCCAGGCGACTGGTGTGCCCGTGACCACGGCTGACGCGAACATGAAACGAGCACGCATCAAGCGCACCAGGGCTGCCGCGCGCGAGCAGCGCACCCTCGGGAGCCTTATCCATCTCGTGCGCCAGCAGAACGGCTGGACGCTGCGGCAGATGAGCGAGAAGGTGGGCATCCCGCTGTCGACTCTGGCCAAGGTCGAGTCCGACAAGCTTTCCCTCACCTACGACAAGCTGCAGCAGTTCACCTCGCGGCTCGGTGTCACGATGACCGAGTTCCTCGCCCAGGCCGAGGCGCCGGGTCTGGAGACGCCCAAGGTAGTCACCGCCCGCCGCAGCCTGAGCGGGGACGGCAACTCCATTCAGGTATCCACGCCGAACTACGACTACGAGTACCTGTGCGCGGACCTGCGCGAGAAACGCATGGTGCCGATCCTCACCCGCATACGCGCCCACGACATCGCCGAGTTCGGCGAGCCGGTACGTCATCAGGGTGAGGAGTTCGTCTTCGTGCTCGAGGGCACGGTCGAGGTCCATCTGCAGTTCTATACCTCGGTCGTACTGAAGGCGGGGCAGGGTATCTATCTGGACAGCACGATGGGGCACGCCTACGTCGCGAAGGACTGTGACAGTGCGCTCGTGCTCGGGGTCTGCTCGAGTGAGACCCCGGATCTCGCCGGTGAGCTCATCAGTCTGGCGGAGAAGGCCGAAAAGGTGGCTTAGACAGGTGCCTGAGGCGCGGGCGGGCAAGGGCGCCACAGGGAAGTGCTGAGCGGCGCATGGCGCCGGACAACGGAGGTGTGGGCAAGCATGAATGACCAAGCCGGTACGCTCGGCGCGCTCATCCGCGGCCTGCGAGAGGAGAAAGGCTGGACGCTGCGCGAGCTGAGCGCCCAGGTGGGCATCCCGCTGTCGACTCTGGCCAAGGTCGAGTCCGACAAACTTTCCCTCACCTACGACAAGCTGCAGCAGTTCAGCTCGCGCCTCGGGCTTACCATGGCCGAGTTCCTCGCGCGCGAGTCGCCGGCGCAGGTCGTCTCGCCCGTGCTGACCGCGCGTCGCAGCCTCACGGGCGACGGCAACACCGTGAACGTCGCCACGCCCAACTACGATTACGAGTATCTCTGTGCGGACCTGCGCGAGAAGCGCATGGTGCCGATCATCGGACGCATCCGCGCGCACAGTCTCGACGAGTTCGGCAGCCTCATCCGTCATCAGGGCGAGGAGTTCATCTACGTCCTGGAGGGCACGATCGAGGTGCACCTGCAGTTCTACACCCCGGTGACTCTCAGCGCGGGGCAGGGGATCTACCTCGACAGCACGATGGGCCACGCGTACGTGGCGAAGGAGTGCGAGTGCGCCGTCGTGCTCGCCGTGTGCTCCAGCGAGGATCCCGATCTGGCCAGCCAGCTGATCAGCCTCACGGAGGGTGAGGCCGAGACCGTCGCGTGAGAGCATCCTCCCGCCGAAATATTATTGACACATATTCTCCAATACGGCCATTATTCTTCGAACAGGCCACTTAAATACCTGCAAAGGCGGAAGCCGCTGCAGCGCCCTCGTTGTCCGACCTGATCACGTGCGCCCAAGGGCGCAGGCCTGGAATTCGAACAATCGGTGGACTCGCGTCTGCCCCGTCAGAGACCCAGAGGGGATGCCCATGTTTCACACAGCTGTTCCGGCCGCGATGCGGCGCTCGCCAACTGACTCATACCGCGTGGGGCGCATCCGGGCGCTGCCGACGCTGGCGGCCGCCCTCTTCGCGGGGCTGTGTGGTGCGCTCGCGGTCGCGGACGAGAAGCCGGCCGCCGCCCCGGCGGCCGCCGCCGTGGCCGCCCCGGTAGCGCTCACCGCGGAAGACGTGAACGCGTGGCTCGACGGCTACATGCCCTACGCGCTCAAGACCGGAGACATTGCCGGTGCCGTGGTGGCGGTGGTGAAGGACGGGCAGATACTGACCGAGCGCGGCTTCGGCTACGCGGACGTCGCGGCGAAAAAACCCGTCGATCCGAAGCTGACCCTGTTCCGTCCCGGATCGGTCTCCAAGCTCTTCACCTGGACGGCCGTGATGCAGATGGTCGAGCAGGGCAAGCTCAACCTCGACGCCGACGTCAACACGTACCTCGACTTCAAGATCCCGGCGCGCGACGGCCAGCCGATCACGATGCGCAATCTCATGCAGCACACGGCGGGCTTCGAGGAGCAGGCGAAGGACATCATCGCCGAGGTCCCGGCGACCACGCCGAGCTACGACCAGCTGCTCAAGGTCTGGACGCCGCACCGGGTCTTCAAGGAAGGCTCGACGCCGGCTTATTCCAACTATGGCGCCTCGCTGGCCGGCTACATCGTCCAGCGGCTCTCCGGGGAGCCCTTCAACGATTACATCAAGCGGCACATCTTCGACCCCCTCGACATGCAGCACTCGACGTTCGCGCAGCCCCTGCCGCCGGATCTCGCGCCGCTCATGTCCAAGGGCTACCCGACCGCCTCGTCCGAGCCGCGACCGTTCGAGATCATCGGCCCCGCGCCGGCCGGTTCGCTGTCCTCTCCCGGCGAGGACATGGCGCACTTCATGATCGCGCAGCTGCAGAACGGGGAGTACCACGGCAAGCGGATCCTCAACGCTGACACCGCCGCGACCATGCACGACAGCCCGCTGACCCTGCTGCCGCCGCTCAACCGCATGGAGCTCGGCTTCTTCGAGACCAACATCAACGGTCTGGAGGTCATCGGACACCTCGGCGACACGGATTACTTCCATACCTCGCTGCATCTGTTGATGAAGGAGAACGTCGGCTTCTACGTCTCGTTCAACAGCCTGGGCAAGGAGGGCGCCGCCGGCACGCTGCGCGTCGCGCTCTTCCAGGACTTCGCCGACCGCTATTTCCCCGCGCCGCGGCCGCTCGCCAGGGTCGATGCCAAAGCCTCCGCCGAGCACGCCGCCCTCATGAGCGGCAACTGGGTGAACTCGCGCGGCTCGCAGTCGAACTTCTTCGCCGCACTCGGATTCCTCGGCCAGGCCGCGCTCGGTGCCGACGGCAAGGGCGAGCTCGTCACCCCGCTCACCGACCTCTCCGGCAAGCCACGTCACTGGGTGGAGACCGCGCCCTTCGTCTGGGTGGACGTCAACGGCCACGACCGCCTCGCCGCCAAGGTGGTCGACGGTCAGGTGGTGCGCTGGAGCTTCGACGAGCTCTCGCCCTTCATGGTTTTCGATCGCGTGCCCTGGTACCAGAATGCGGCATGGCTGCGTCCGCTCCTGAGTGTGAGCGTCGCGGCGCTGCTGCTCACCGTGCTGCTGTGGCCGGTGAGCGCACTGGTGCGGCGCAGCTTCCGCGCTCCGCTGCTGCTCGATCCGGTGTCCCTGCGCGCCTACCGCCTGAGCAAGATAGCGGCCGTGGCCATCCTCGGGGGGCTGCTGCTGTGGTGCGTGATCTTCGCGCTGATGCTCAAGGACACGAACAATCTCAGCAGCCGTCTCGACTGGCTCCTGTGGCTCGCCGAGATCTTCGGCACGATCGCCTTCATCGGCGGCACGGCGCTGATGCTGTGGAACCTGAAGACGGTCTGGCAGGGTGCGCGGCGCTGGCCGGCCAAGGTGTGGAGCGTGGTGCTCAGCGTCTCGGCGCTCGGCGTGCTGTGGGCGGCATTCGCGTTCAAGCTGATCAGCTTCGGAACCCACTACTGATGTCCGGCCTGCGCCTGAGCGTCGCGGTCGAGAAACTGCCGTTCGCGGCGCCGTTTCGCATCGCCGGCTATGTCTTCGAGCACATGGACGCCGTCGTCGTCACGCTCGAGGACGGGGCGCTGCGCGGACGCGGCGAGGCCGAGGGTGTCTTCTATCTCGACGACGACGTCGCCCACATGGTCGCCGCGCTCGAGGCGTGCCGGCCGGCGGTCGAGGCGGGCATCGATCGCGGCGCGCTGCAGCGACTGCTGCCGCCCGGGGGCGCACGCAATGCGCTCGACTGCGCCCTGTGGGAGCTGGAGGCGCGCCGCAGCGGCCGTCCGGTGTGGGAGCTGGCGGGACTTGAGCCGCCGCAGCCTCTGCTGACGACGTTTACGCTCGGTGCCGATGATCCCGCGCGCATGGCCGACGGGGCACGCCGCTACGCGCAGGCGCGGGCGCTGAAGCTGAAATTCACCGGCGATCGCGAGCTCGACGGCGCGCGGCTCGAGGCGGTACGCGCCGCGCGGCCCGACGTGTGGCTCGGAGTCGACGCCAATCAGGGCTACGGCGTGGGTGACCTCGAGGCGCTGGTACGCAGCCTCGTGGCCGCGCGGGTGGAGCTGCTCGAGCAGCCGCTCGCCCGCGGACAGGAGGCCGGACTCGAGGGCTTTTCGAGCCCGATTCCCGTGGCAGCGGACGAGAGTGCGCTCAGCCTCGCGGATCTGCCCGGACTCGTCGGCAGATTCCAGGTCGTGAACATCAAGCTCGACAAGTGCGGTGGCCTCACCGAGGGGCTCGCCATGGCACGCGAGGCGCAACGTCTCGGCCTCAAGGTGATGGTCGGCAACATGGTGGGATCGAGCCTCGCGATGGGGCCGGCCTTCGTGCTCGGCCAGCTCTGTGACGTCGTCGATCTGGACGGCCCGATCTTCCTGAAGCAGGACCGCACTCCGTCCGTCACCTACGCGCAGGGCATGATCTGGTGCGACGAGCGGGTGTGGGGCCGCGAGAGCAGCCGCCCCTCATGAGCGCAGGCCGCGCACCGTCGGCCCGTGTCGCGGCGTGTCCCTGAGAGAGCGCGTCGGCGCCAATGTCCTCACGCTTCCAGCGCTTCTTCCTGCCGGGCTTCGCGTTCAAGGCGGTCGTCATCGGCGGCGGCTATGCCACCGGGCGTGAGCTCGCCGAGTTCTTCCTGCCGAGCGGCCCGTGGGGCGGCATAGCGGGGATGATCCTGGCGATGGCGATCTGGAGCCTCGTGTGCGTCGCGACCTTTCTCTTCGCGCGCGCGAGCGGGGCGCGCGATTACCTGACCTTCATCCGCGCGCTGCTCGGGCCCGGATGGATCGCCTTCGAGGCCGCTTACCTGCTGTTCGTGGTCCTGATCCTCGCGGTGTTCGGTGCGGCGGCCGGCGCGATCGCCGAGGCGACCCTCGGCGTACCGCGCGTCCTGGGCACGCTCGCGCTCATGGCGCTGATCGCGCTGTTCGCGACCTTCGGCAATCTCTCGGTGGAGAGGCTGTTCAAGTACGTTTCCTTCCTGCTCTACGGCGTGTATGTGCTGTTCGTCGTGCTGTCCCTGACGCACTTTGGCGCCCGCATCGCCGCGGGATTTCACGCCGATGCGCCGATGCGCGGGTGGCTGACGGGGGGTCTCACCTACGCGAGCTACAACATCATCGGCGCGGTGGTCATCCTGCCGGTGCTGCGGCACCTGACCAGCAATCGCGACGCGGTGGTCGCCGGGCTGATCGCGGGACCCCTGGCGATGCTGCCGGCGCTGCTGTTCTTCACCTGTATGATCGCCTACTACCCGCAGATCGCCTCCGTAACGCTGCCCTCGGACTACCTGCTGCAACGCCTCGACCTGCCCGTCTTTCACCTGCTGTTCCAGGTGATGATCTTCGCGGCGCTGCTCGAGAGCGGCACCGGCGCCGTGCACGCGATCAACGAGCGCGTGAATGCAGCCTGGACCGTGCGCCGCGGCGCGGCGCTGCCGCGCACGGGCCGGCTCGCCATTACCCTCGTGCTGCTGGTGGTGTGCATGCTCGTGGCGGACCGCTTCGGGCTCGTCGCCCTCATCGCCCGCGGCTACCGGCTGCTCGCGTACGTCTTCCTCGCCGTGTACGTGCTGCCCGTCCTGACGCTCGGCACCGCGCGCCTGTGGCGCGAGCGCTCGGCGCGCGCCTTGCCTTCCCGGGCGAGCGCCTAGCCCGGCGCGGTACCGGCTGCGCTGCGCGGCTCGCGCAGTGCCAGCCAGCCGACGAGGCCGGCGGCCAGGTCGATCAGGACGTGCAGCGCGATCGCGGGGTAGAGCGAGCCAAAGATTCGCAGCACGAGCACGAAGAGGACGCCACCCAGGCCCGTGCGCACGATCCCGGGCCAGCCCTGGTACGCGTGGGCCAAGCCGAAGAGCGCCGCCGAGAGCAGCGCTGCGACCCCCAGCCCAGGGCGGGCGTGAGTGCCCAGATGAGGTAGCCGCGAAACAGGAACTCTTCGCAGAAGCCGGCGGTGAGGGACAACGCGGCAAAGCCCGATAGCTGCCGCTCACTGCGCGGCAGAAGCAGCGCGAGCTCGCCCAGCTGCTTGACCAGCCTGGCGCGTGCGCTCGTGTTGCGCGCGACGCGGCTCGCCGCGAAGCCATAGTACGTCGCGATCGCGACCAGGAGCAGGACGCTTCCCCAGAGGCGACCCCCCGCGGGAGCGCGCAGCCCGAGCATCGCGAACGGTCGGTGCTGGCCCACGAAGAGCGCCACGCCCACGGCCACGAGCATCCACTGTTGCACGATCGTCGTTGCCCACACGCGCCAGCGCGCGCGATCGGGATCGAGGCGCGCGCGGCGCAGGAACGCCGGCCAGAGCACCAGGTAGTCAATGACAGGCCACGCGACGGCAAAGAGCGCCACGTAGAGCAGATCAGGAAGATGGACCATCGGCGGCGCTGGCGTACGGTTTGCGGCACTCGTCGCCGGTCAGCGTCTGCGTATCAGGGGCGCAGGGCGCACCCGCACCGGGGGCTCAGTCCCACTGGCGGTGCGACCAGAATAACCCCTTGAGCAGGCGCGCCGGCCTGGCCTGGCTCGTGAGCATCAGGCTGTAGGCACGGCAGGCGAGGCGCGAGGCGGGTGCGTCCCCGTGCACCAGGGTCGAATGGTACGCCACGCGACGCGGACGCCAGCGCAGCTTGGACCGCTCTGCCGTGGGGGTGAGGTTGGCGCTCGTGAGGCCCTGCGCGATCGCGTACTTGAGTGCCTCGGCCAAGGTGGTGGTCATGACGCTGTAGCGCGCCCACGCCGGATCAAATCCGGAGTAGTACAGATAGAGACTGCCACCCCCGGCGAGAAAACCGATTCGGGAGGCGACGATTTCGTGCCCGATCTTGAGCTGGAACACCCGGACCGCATCGCGCTCCGCGAGACGATCGCAGACTTCATACAGAAAGCGCTCCATGGTGGGCGTGGCAAACCGGTTGGGGTGTGGCGGCCCCCAGGGCATGCTCGCGCGCAGGGCATGCAATCGCAGAAAACACTCGAGCGCCCGGCGCACCTCGTCCCGCTCACGTGCCACGACAAACTCGAACTTGTGCCCGTCGCGCTTGAGGGAGTTGTAGCAGTGGCGGAGGGACTCGCGCGTGTTACGCCCGAGCTTGGCGCGCAGCTCATTCCAGTCTGCGGGCAGGTCCAGCACAAAGTCCTCGCAGACCTGCGTCCACCGCGGATTGCTGTGCCGGCGGATCGCCTCCGCGAGCGGTGCGCTCACCGAGGTCCATCGGATCCAGCTCCACGCGGGAATGTCCCCGAGGCTCTGGTGCACGGCGCGCACGACCGCCTCTTCGAAGCCGGGCCTGACGAGGGGATCTTGGATCTCGGTAAGCCCCGGGTCACCGCCCACCAGTGCGACGGTCGCCAAGCGCAAGAGACCGAGTCGCCAGCGGCTGACGATCAGCGGGACGATCGCGAGGCACTCGCCGCTGCCATCGCGCAGCACGCAGAAGTGCGGCTGTTCCTCGATGTGCGGGCTGCGATTCAGGAACTGCCGACACCAGGTGAGGTGCCACTCGTGCAGAGCGAACGGGAGCGTGTTGCCGGTGAGCGGGTAGAGATGCTCGTAGTCGGAGCGCAGCGCGCTGATTCCCTCGACGTCCGTAATAACCTGCGTCGCTATGGGCGTGCCATGCCAGGCGCCGCGCAACGCCTCGCCGGGGGGCCCTGTTCTCGTTTTTGTAGTGTCGCCGCGTAGCAGCGCACTGGGCTCGGCCACCAAAATTCCTCACAGCGTGACGCTCGTGCCTACCCTAGCACGTCCCAAGACTCTCCTTTCTCTTCCACGCGACACGCGCGCCGATCCGGTCACCGGAAGCTGCACCGCAACCGCTGCCGAGATTCCAAGATTCAGCGACTTGAAGCCAATTCGCGATAATGAGACCCGGTCTGGGGCGCTCCCCGGGCGGCTAGCGGGCATCGAGCAGGGCGCGCACCTTCGGCCAGTCGTTCGGGAACACGTTGAGAAACTCGGGCTTGTGCGAGGCGATCTGTGCGAAATCGAGCGCGAGCCCTTCGGCGGTGAGCCCGGTGAGGTTCTGCGAAATCAGCCGCGATGCGGGCGAGAGGTGCGTGATCATCCCGAGGCCGGTCGGCGGGGTCGCCAGCGTGTGGATCTGAAGATCCGGGCGATGCTTTTTCAGTAGCAGGATGAGGCGCCAGACGTCGCCGCTCCAGAAACCCGTGGTCTGCTCGCGCGCGGAGCTGCGGGCATCGATCGGATGGCAGTCGTGGATGAAGATCACCGCGCGCGGATCGCACACCGCCTCGACGTTGGCGAAGTCCCGAAGTGCGAACTCGAAGTGGTGCATGCCGTCGATGAAGGCCATCTGCACACGCTGACCACCGAGTTCGGCGATCGTGTCGTGACGGGCAAAGAATTCGTCGCTCGTGAGCGCAAAGAGTTTCTGGTGCGCGCGCAGTGTGTACGGCACCCGCGGAGCAGGATCGATGCCGATGGCGCGCGTCTGCACGCCCGGCAGGCGGAAGGAGTCGCCGCAGGCGACGCCGATCTCCAGGTAGGTCGCGGGGCACAGGTGCGCGTGCACGCGCGCGAGGATGCGCAGGTAGTCCTCCCCGGGCAGCTCGAGACTCGCCAGGAAGCGGTAGACGCGCCCGCTGTCGCGCGCGGCCAGCGAGCGCTGACACAGAGCCGCACTCTCGCTCGTGCGCCCCAGCCAGTGATTGACGCGCGCACGCAGGTAGAGCGCGCGTCCTGCAGATCGTGACGTCGTAATGTCAGCTCACCGGATGTCGATTCTTTGCCCCAGGGGAGTTGCGGCGCCTCGAGCACCCGCCCCCCGTGCAGCGCCCGTGTCAGTGCACTGCTGCCCGAAGAGTATACCGGGCACAATGTGCGCGCCATGCGCGCGTGCACAGGACAACAACGCCGCTCCCCGCCCGGAATGCCCGACCCGGCCGTCACATTGAGACACGGGTGGGCGGGCACGTTGCTGGTCATGTTGTGGGCGCTAACCTCCTGCGCGCGCAGCGCCGCACCCGTCGCGGACGACATCGACCGGCTCATGAGCGCGTATAGCGGCGACGTACCGGGTGCCTCGGTGCTGGTGCTGCGTGACGGCGCCGTGCTCGCTCGCCGGGCTTACGGGTACGCCGACCTGGAGGATCACGTCGCGGCGACGCCGGCCACGAACTACCGCCTGGCATCGATGACCAAGCAGTTCACCGCGGCGGCCATCCTGCTGCTGGTGGAGGATGGGCGCGTCTCGCTCGATGACCCGATCCGCAAGTGGTTGCCGGAGCTGCCGCCGTCGGCCGGCCCCATGACGGTCCGCCAGCTTCTCACGCACGTCTCGGGCCTCATCGACTACGAGGACCTGATACCGCCGGGCACGACGCGGCAGCTTCACGATCCGGATGTGTTGCACCTGCTCGCCGCAGAGGACCGGACCTATTTCCCACCCGGCAGTCAGTATCGCTACAGCGACAGCGGCTACTCGCTCCTCTCGCTGGTCGTCGCACGTGCCGCGCACGAGAGCTTCGCGACCTTCCTGCGCGAGCGCATCTTCGTGCCGCTCGGGATGCGCGCCACGGTCGCCTACGAGGCGGGTATCTCGACCGTGACCCGGCGCGCCTTCGGCTACAGCCCCCAGGGCTCGGGCTGGGTGCGCACCGACCAGAGCCTTACGAGCGCGGTGCTCGGCGACGGCGGCATCTACTCCTCGGTCGATGACCTCGCAAAGTGGGACGCCGCGCTTTACGACGGCCGCATCTTGCGCGCCACCTCGCTTGAGCAGGCCTTTGCTCCCGCCGTCGCCACCGATGACCCGAACGTGCGCTACGGATTCGGCTGGCGGATCACGGGGCAGACTCTCTGGCACTCCGGCGAGACGCTCGGCTTTCGCAACGTCATCGTGCGCTTCCCCGCGCACCACTTCACCGTCATCGTCCTGACCAACCGCGACGATCCGGAGCCCTACGGCGCCGCGCTCGCGATCGCGAAGCTCTACTTCGCGGACGCGGACGCCGTGCGCGCCACGCAGGTCGTCGTGGGTCCGGACTCCGCTGCGCACCGCATCCCGCAGACGCACTAGCGTTCTCGAACGGGCAACGCGCCGGCAGGTGTTTACGTTTCGCGCCGCCCTGCGATCTTAAGCTGCGCGGTGGCCGGCCGCGGCGGCTGACCGGACTCGGCGTACTCTGACAGCCGCACGCGGCCGCCGGGCGACTGTCGGATCGGGCTCGACGCGCGAACCTCGCACTCGAGGTGAACGCCATGAAAGTGAGGGTGCTGCTCCTGAGTCTGTGCTTCAGCGCAGCCGCGATCGCACAGTCGGCCTCTAGCGCGGCAGCACCGCCCGGGGCACCCACTCCGCCTGGTACCACGCCGCCGCCCGGGCCAGCGCCTGGGCCGGGCGCCATGCCGGCTCCGCCCGCCCCGCCCGGGCCGTCACCGGGCGACATGCCGACTCCGCCGAATCAAGAGTCGCCGACACCACCGCCACCGGGTGAATTGCCGAGTCCAGCGCCCCCGCCCGCGACTCCGAACGAGGTGCCTCCGGCGGGGACTCTGGTTCCCCCGGGCAATCCCGTCCCTCCATCGCCCCCGCCGCCGCCCGGCATCCCCCCACGCTAGGCGCAGCGGACCATTGATAAGAGTGGTGAGTTGCGGTGATTTCGCTCGCGCCTGTAAAACAATGACTTAGGGATATCTCCTCAGCCGGCGCCGAGGATGCAGGCCGGGCGGCACCGACGCCGCCGTTGAACCCCGAGGTCTTCGCGCGCCTACTCACGAAAGCGGCCGTTGCGCTCGGGGTACGGGTGTGGCCGCTGCCCGAGGGGAATTTCCGCAAAACCATGAGCTCACTCGATCGCCTCCCGCTGGTGACGCTGTACCTGAGCGAGCGCTGCAATTCGCGCTGCGTCACCTGCGACTACTGGCGCAACGGGCACGACGACATGAGCCTCGAGTCGGTTACGCGCCTGCTGCCGAGCCTCGTGCGGCTCGAGACGCGGGTCGCCCTGATCTCCGGTGGTGAGCCACTGCTGAATCCGCAGTGGGAGCAGATCGCGCGGCTGCTGCGAGACAACGGGTTGAAACTGTGGCTGCTCACCTCGGGTCTGTCGCTCGCCAAACATGCCGCGCGGGTGGCGCGCCTCTTTGATGCCGTCACGGTGTCGCTCGATGGCACCGACGCGCCCACCTATGCCGCGATCCGCGGTCTCGACGCCTTCGACAAGGTGTGCGCCGGGATCCGCACGCTGGCCGATACGGGCGTGCAGGTCAGCGTGCGCGTCACCGTGCAGCGCGCCAACTACCGGCAGCTGCCGGCGTTCGTGTCGCTCGCCCATCGGCTCGGCGCGCACCAGATCTCCTTCCTCGCGGTGGATGTCGCCAACCCGCACGCCTTCGGTCGCCTCGAGGATTTCAGCAAGACCCTCGCCCTGGGGCCGGAAGACCTGCCGGTGCTCGCCGGGATCATCGCCGACCTCGAGCACGACTGCGCCGAAGACTTCCGCTCCGGCTTCATCGCCGAGAGCCCGCGCCGGCTGCGCCACATCCAGCAGTATTTCGCCGCGGTGTGTGGTCTCGCCGCCTACCCCGCGGTGCGCTGCAACGTCTTCGAGTACTCCGCCGTCCTCAATGCCCGCGGCCAGGTGAGCCCGTGCTTCTTCATCTCCGGGCCCGACCGCGCGGGCGCGTGCGAGGATCTCGGCGCGGTGCTCAACGAGCCGAGCATGAGCGCGCTGCGCGCAAAGATCCGTGCCGGAGGGCGCCGTGAGTGCGCCACCTGCGTGTGCTCGCTTTGGCGCGAGCCGGCGGCGCGCGCCACGGCGGACTTTCTCCTGCGGTCCAAAGCCCATGCTTGACCTGGCGGCGGACAAGATCCCTCCCGCACCGGCGCCGCTCGGGCCCCCGCCGGTGTCCTACGTGGGCAGTCTCATCGGCAAGCTGCTCGCGGCGGCGTACCGCCTCACCGGCAAGGCGCGCTACGACGACTTCCGGCTCGAGCGCGTCGGCGGCGTGCCGATCCTCGTGATCCCGAGCGTCTTCAACCCGAAGGTGCCGCGCACCGGAGAGTTTCTCGCGATCCAGGCCTGCGCGCAGCGCATCGCCCCGGAGGCGGACGTCCTCGACCTCGGCACCGGCTCGGGAGTGGGGGCGGTGTTCGCGGCGCTGTGCGCGCGGCACGTCGTGGCCGTGGACATCAATCCGGCCGCGGTACGCTGCGCGGCGATCAACGCGCGCCTCAACCAGCTCGAGGATAAGATCGACGTCCGCGAGGGCGACCTGTTCGCGCCCGTAACCGGGGAGCGCTTCGACCTGGTGCTGTTCAACCCACCCTTCCTGCGCGGCACGCCGCGCGATGACCGCGACCGCGCCTGGCGCTCGAGCGACGTGGCCGAGCGCTTCGCGGCGGGTCTGGGCGCGCACCTGAAGCCCGGCGGCATGGCCTTCCTGCTGCTCTCGAGCTTCGGTGACGCGCAGTGGTACCTCGCGCAGCTGCGGGCATATCGCTACGAGGTGTCCGTACTCGCCGAGCGGCGCTACATCAACGAGACGCTCAGGGTCTTTAAGGTCGTCCCCGCACGGCCGGAGCCCGCGCCGTGAGCCCGACGGCACACTGCCCCCTTCCGGGCGGCGCGCGCACCGGCCGCCTCAAGGTCGTGCTCTACAACCCGCAGGCGGTGTTCTTCACGATGCCGCTCGCGTTGCTTGCGATCGGCTCGGAGCTCGACCCCGAGCGTTACGAGGTCGTGATCATCGACGGGCGGCTCGAGGCGGACGCCGAGGCCCGCGTGCGCGAGGAAGCGCGCGACGCCCTGTGCCTCGGCGTCACGGTGCTCACCGGGGCGCCGATCTCCGACGCGCTCGCCGTCTCGCGCGCGGCGAAGGCGGCGCGGAGCGACCTGCCGGTCGTGTGGGGTGGCTGGCACCCCTCCATGTTCGCGCGCGAATGCCTGGAGGAGCCGTGCGTGGACGTCGCGGTCCGCGGCCAGGGAGAGGAGAGCTTCGCCGAGATCGTCGCGCGCCTTGCGGCCGGGCGTTCCCTCGAGGACTGCGCGGGCTGCACCGTGCGCCTCGCCGACGGACGCATCCAGGAAAATCCTTCGCGGCCGCTCGCGCCGGTGGACCGCTTCCGCGCGCACGACTACGGGCTCATTCCCGTCGAGCGCTACTACGAGCTCAAGGGCAAGCGCCAGCTGGACTTCATCTCCTCGCAGGGCTGCAATTTCCGCTGCGCGTTCTGCTCGGACCCGTTCGTTTACGGGCGCAAGTGGGTGGGACTGGAGCCAAACCGGATGGCGTTGCGCCTCAAGGAGCTCTGGGACCGCTATCACTTCGACGACGTCAATTTCCAGGACGAGACCTTCTTCACCAAGCGCGAGCGGGTGAGTGCGCTCGCCGAGCGCATCATCGAGTCCGGGATGAAGATCACCTGGGCGGGTACCATGCGCGCTGACCAGGGTGTGCGTTTGCCCGATGAGGTCTGGGCGCGCTGCAAGCAGTCGGGGCTACGGCGACTGCTGGTGGGGGTCGAGTCCGGCTCGGACGAGATGCTCAGGCGCATCCGCAAGGACATCAAGATCGAGCAGGTGTTCGCGACCGCCGCGCAGATGCTCAAGCACGACATCGCCGGGCACTTTCCCTTCATCGTCGGCTTCCCCGACGAGAGCGACGCCAGCATCCAGGCGACCATGGACTGCGCCAAGAAGCTGCGTGCGCTCAGCCCCGAGTTCCTGACGCCGATCTACTACTTCAAGCCCTATCCCGGGAGCGAGCTGGTGCGCGAGGCGGTGGCGCGCGGCTTCCGTCTGCCACAGACGCTGGACGCGTGGTCCCGGTTCGACTACGTGGACGGTGACCCCGGTCCCTGGGTCTCACCGGAGAAGTTCCGGCTCATCGAGCGCTTCAAGTTCTTCCACGAGCTCGCCTGGAAGCGCAGGTCGCGCGGCAAGCGCCTCCTGCAGCAGCTGGCGCGCCTGCGCTGCGACCGCGACGAATACCGCTGGCCCGTGGAGATGCTCTTCACGCGCTGGCTGCTGCCCTCGCAGAGGCTCTCGTGAGCGCCGCGCGCCGCGTCCTGCTCGTCAACCCGACCATCACCGGCCGGCGGCACGCGCGCTTCCCGCTCGCGGTCCTGAGCCTCGCGCACGCGCTCGAGGGACGCTACGCGAGCAGCCTCATCGACGGCAACGTCGACCGGGACTTCGTCGCCACCGCCGAGCGTGAGGTCGGCAGGGGAGACGTCGCCGCGGTCGGGGTCACGGTGATGGGCGGGCCGCAGCTGCGCTCGGCGATCGCGGTCTCGAAGGCCGTGAAGGCCCGCAATCCACAGGTGCCGGTCGTGTGGGGCGGCGCCTTTCCCACGGTGTGCCCGCAGGCGGCGGCGAACGCCTCCTATGTGGACTACGTGGTGCGCTCTCAGGGCGAGGACACGCTCGGGGAGCTCCTCGCCGCGCTCGAGGGCAGCGATGCCGACGCCGTCGGCGCGATCCGCGGTCTCAGCTTTCGGCGTGGCGATCAGATCCTGCACAACAAGGACCGGCCGTTCTCGGCCGCCCACCTGCAGCAGCGCCTGCCGTACGAGCGACTCCACAACCCGCGCCAGTACCTCACGAACACCTACCTCGGGCGGCGCACCGCCGGCTACCAGGCCGCCCTCGGCTGCCGCTACCGCTGCACGTTCTGCGGGGTGGCCGCCATGTTCCGCGGCCGCATGGCGCTGCCACCGCCGGTGCGCTTCGCGGAGGACCTCGACTTTCTCAAGCACCGACTGGGCGTGGACGGCATCCAGTTCTACGACCACAACTTCTTCGACCGCGAGGTCGATATGGTGCCGCTGCTGGAGGTGCTGGCGAAGGTCCAGATCCCGTGGTGGTGCTTCGCGCGCTCCGATGCACTCGTGAACCTCTCGGAGAGCTCCTGGGCACTCGTGCGCAAGAGCCGGCTGCGCATGGCCTACATCGGCGCCGAGTCTCCCAGCGACTGGCTGCTCCACGATATCCGCAAGGGCACGCGGACGGACCAGACACTCGAGGCCGTGGAGAAGTGCCGCACCCACGGCATCGTTCCCGAGCTGTCGTTCATGCTCGCCCCTCCCCGCGACCCGGAAGGAGAGACCGAGAAGACCTTCGACTTCATACGACTCGTGAAGCGCGTGCACCCGGCGACCGAGGTGATGATCTACATCTACACCCCGCTCCCGCAGCGCAACGACACCGGCAACGCGCAGCTGGCGCGCATGCAGAGCGAGCTGCGCGACTCCGAGGGCCACCCGGTCGCCTTTCCGGACACGCCGGACGGCTGGGCCACACCGCAGTGGCACGACTACTGGTGCCACCAGGACGCGCCCTGGCTCACCCCCAGGCTCAGAAAGCGCATCGTCGATTTCACCACCGTGCTCGGCTGCCGTTTCCCGACGATCATGGACATCCGCGCGCCGCAGTGGGGCAAGTCGGCGCTGCGCGCGCTCGCCTCCTGGCGCTACCGCTTCGAGCGCTACGACAACCCCTGGGAGCTGCGCGCCTCCCGCAAGATCATCCGTCACTGGGACCCGCGCGTCATGAGTCTATGACGGCCGCAGTCGGCCGTGCGCTGCACGCGGCTCAGCTGAGCTTCTTCCGCGATCCGGGCGAGCGCAAGCCGCTGGAGCTGCTCGCCGCCTGGCCGACACTGGTCGACGTCGCGCAAGCGGCGAGCCAGGCGGGCGTCACCGTGAGCGTGCTGCAGGCGTGCACGCACATCCAGGCCCTGCGCGAGGGCGGCGTGAACTATCACTTCCTGCCCTTCGGCACGGGCGGCGCTCGCTCGCTCGCGGGCCTCGAGCGGCTGCTCGCGGACCTCAGGCCCGACGTACTGCACGTGCACGGCTTCTTTCCGCACGAGACCGCGGCGCTCGCGCGTCTCACGCCACAGATCCCGGTCATCGTCCAGGACCACGCCAGCCGTCCGCCGCCCTTCTGGAGACGCGCCCTGTGGCGACGCGGCCTTGCGCACGTGGCCGCGGTCGCGTTCTGTGCGCGCGAGCAGGCGCGCCCGTTCGTGGAGACGCGCGTCCTGGACGCGGCCACTCCGGTTTACGAGATTCCGGAGTCCACCAGCCGCTTCGGTACCGGCGATCGCCTGGAGGCGCGCCGCGAGACCGGCGTCACCGGCGAGCCGGCGCTGCTGTGGGTCGGGCATCTCGACGAGAACAAGGACCCGCTCACGGTGCTCGCCGCGGTGAGCGCCGCGACGCGTGTCCTGCCGGACCTGCGGCTCTACTGCTGCTTCGGCACCGGGCGTCTGCTCGGCGCCGTGCGGGCGCGGATCGACGCCGATCCCGAGCTGCGCGGCCGCGTGCAGCTGCTCGGGCGCGTGGCACACGAGCGCGTCGAGCGGCTCATGCGGGCCGCGGACGTGTTCGTGCTCGGCAGCCACCACGAGGGCAGCGGCTACTCCCTGATCGAGGCGCTCGCCTGCGGCCTGCCTCCGGTGGTCACCGATATCCCCTCGTTCCGGGTGCTCACCGGCCGCGGTGCCGTCGGCCGTCTGTGGCCGTGCGGGGACTCAGCCGCGCTCACCCGGGCGCTCGTGGCAGCCGGGCGCGCCGATCCGGCCCTGCGCACTGCGGTGCGGGGGCATTTCGTGCGTGAGCTGTCGTTTGCGGCCGTCGGCCGTAAACTTTCCGCCATGTACGCGGAGGTCCGCGAGCGCGCTGGGGCGCCGGCCGAGTGAAGCCGCCTGTCGTTGAGTTTGAAAAGAGGTCGGGGTGAAGATCGCGCTCGTCGTCCCCGGAGGGGTCGATCGGTCCGGGGAATACCGCGTTATTCCCGCGCTGCTGTCGCTCATGCAGCGACTCGCGCGCTCGCACGAGCTGCAGGTATTCGCGCTCGCCCAGGAGGAGCGGCCCGACAGCTGGGACCTGGCCGGCGCGCGTGTCCACAACATCGGCCGGGGGCACACCCGCTGGCACGCCCTGCGCAGCATCCTCGCCGAGCACCGGCGCGCACCGTTTGACGTGGCGCAGTCGATCTGGTCGGGCAGAAGCGGCTTCATCGCCGTGGCCGCGGCGCGCGCGCTGCGCATCCCGGGCCTCGTGCACGTGGCGGGCGGAGAGGTCGTCGCGCTGCCGGAGATCGGCTACGGCGGGCGACTCAGTCTGAGGAACCGGCTCAGGGAGGCGGTCGTGCTGCGTGCGGCGAATCAGGTGACGGCGGCGACCCCGGCGATGATCGCCGCGCTCGCGCGCTGCGGGATTGCGGCGACGCGCCTGCCGCTCGGCGCGGATCTCACCGTCTGGCCGGCGCGCGCGCCACAGCGCCGCGATCCGAAGGGCCCCGCACGCCTCGTGCACGTCGGCAGCATCAACCGCGTCAAGGACCAGGCGACGCTCCTGCGCGCGCTCGCGGCGCTCGCGGCGAGCGGTACCCGCTTCGAGATGGACCTCGTCGGCGAGGATACCCTCGGCGGGGAGCTGCAGGCACTGGCAGGTGCACTCGGGATCGGCGAGCGCGTGCGCTTCCGCGGCTTTCTCACCCAGACGCAGCTGCGCCCGCTGGTCCAGGCCGCGCACCTGATGGTGATCTCCTCGCGCCACGAGGCCGGTCCGCTCGCGGTGCTCGAGGCGGCCGCCGTGGGCGTGCCGACCGTCGGCACGGCGGTGGGCCACGTGGCCGAGTGGGCCCCCACCGCCTCGCTCGCCGTGCCGGTGGGCGACCACAGGGCGCTCGCGCATGCTCTCGGGGAGTTGCTCGGCGACGAGGAGCGGCGGCTGCGCCTCGCGCGCGAGGCCGCCGCGCGCGCGGTGCGCGAGGACGCCGATCACACGGCGCGCGCCTTTCAGGCGATGTACGCGACGCTCGTTCCGCGGCGCGCGTGAGTGTTGCCGGCGCCTCAGCGCCGGCGCAGCACCATGAGGAAGTGATCGCCCATGCCGCGCAGCAGCGGCCACCCGGCGACGCGCTGATCCAGATTCCAGAGCCCGCGGCACAGCCGCGGGTGCCGCGCGCGGAAATCAGCGAGATAGGGGGGCGGGGCGAATACGCACACGCCGCGGAAGTGCTCCAGCGCGAAATCCCGCGCGAACGGGCGGTAGAACTCGCGCGGCGTGTAGTACCGCGTCCAGATGGTGTGCCGGTTCATCCCGACCGGTACGACCCCGCGTGCATAGCGCACGCGCGCGCGTGCGAAGCGCCCGCGCGCGAGGTAGTGGGCGAGCTCCCACGGACAGACGCGGCCGATCACCGTGAACACCAGCGCGCCGTGCGGCTTCAAGAGCCGGGCGCATTGGCGCGCGACCGCGCCGAGATCCGGCACGCAGTTGAGGGGACCCAGGTTCGAGTACGCACCGTCGCAAGAGCCCTCGGGGAGCGCGAGCCGCTCGAGCTCGTGCGCGCCGACGGCGACGGCGTGCACGCGATCACCTAGCGCCTCGTGCTCGGCGCGCTCGCGCGTGCGCTCCACCATGAGCGCCGACCAGTCGGTGGCGGTGACGTCGTGCCCGCCGCGCGCCATGCGAACGGCATCCAGTCCCGTCCCGCAGCCGAGGTCGACGAGGCGGCTCGCGGGCGCGAACGTGCGATCGAGCCAGCGCCACATCTCGCCGCGCATCTCCTGGATGGCTGCGTTGTTGCCGCGCGGCCCGTCGTAATCGGGCGCGACGCTGTCGAAGGCCTGCTGGGTCTCCTTCAGGTGCAGCGCCGCGTCCGGCGCCGGGCGCTCGGGGAGGCTCTGCTTCATGCGCGGCCCATGACGAACGTGAGCGTCTGCACGAAGTGAAAGTCCTCGCGGCGCAGGGCGTACTCGCCGTCGTTCGGGTCGCACAGCCGCTCGAGGCGCGCGAACTCGGCCGCCGGCAGGTAGGGGCGCAGCCGCTCGCCCCAGCTGTCGCGAAAGATTGCCTCGCGCAGGTACGCCTCGTCCGCGGCACGCACCGGGGCGGTGCGCTCGAGCAGCAGCGTGCGCGCGCTCACCTCGCGCAGCCCGGCGCGGCGCGCGAGGCCGAGGAGCGCGCGCACCGCGGTGAGGTCCTGTTCGCTCAGGCGGTAGCGGTCGCGGTAGTACGCCCGCACCGCCTCGTTGGCCAGGCGTTCGAGGCGCGCATCCCACGCGAAATACATGTCCGGGAGGAAGGAGCTCTGCGCCAGCACGAGCCGGCCGCCGCTTCGCAGCAGGCTCGCGAGCGCGTGTGCGCCGGCCAGCGGGTCCGCGAGGTGATTGAGCGTGTTGAGGCACCAGATGAGGTCGAAGCTCGCGGGCGCGAACGGGGCGTGCAGGAGATCGGCCTGCAGCACCCGCGCCTGCTCACCCGCGTGCTCGCGCGCGCAGGTGACGTGCGCGTGGGCCAGGTCGATACCCGTGACCATTCCACCGGGAGCGACGTCCTCGGCGAGCCACACAAGCGCCTCACCCGTGCCACAGCCGGCATCCAGTACCTGCATGCCGGGCGAGAGCCCGAGCGAGCGAATCGCCCCGCGCAGCTCCGGCTCGGCGAACGCGTTGAAGAGGCGCAGCTTCGCCGCGTAGTCGCGCGATGGCGTATCGCCCAGAAGCGCGCTGCGGTCGCGCTCCCCGGATCGCGCCGTCATAAGGTCACCTCAACGCTGCATCGGCCCACCTGCACACTCTTTGCTGGAACCTGCGGGGCAATCCTACCCGTCCCGGTCCGTGTGAGTGCGCGAGATCGGTATCCCCGGTCGGCTCGCCGTTCGCCACAGTCGACCCTCTGGATCCGGCCCGGGCCCCGGACTGTGGGCAACTCTCAACAACGGCATCCGCAAAGTTCCCGGGGAACGCCATAATACGGTTGCGGCAAGCTGTGCCGCGATCATCCGTCGACGGAGCAGCTCATGAGGTTTTACCCCGCCGCCCTTCTGCCGGCCCTGGCCGCGTGTGCCGCCGCCGTCGCGGCCCCGCAGACTTCCAAGAGCGACAACACGCCCTATGATGTCCTCATCAGCGGCGGCACCGTCTACGACGGGGCGGGCGGCAAGGGGTTTGTCGGCGACGTCGCGATCCGCGGGGACCGCATCGTCTACGTCGGCCCCAAGGCGCCGGGCACGGCGCGCGAGCACATCGACGCGCACGGCAAGGCGGTCGCGCCGGGATTCATCAACATGCTCGCGCACCCGGAGGAGTCGCTCCTGGTGGATGGCCGCGCGCTGAGCGATCTGCGCCAGGGAGTCACGCTCGAGGTCATCGGCGAGGACTCCATGGGGCCGCTGAACGCCGAGATGAAGCGCCTGATGGTGCAGCGTCAGGGTGACGTCAAGTTCCCGGTCGACTGGACGACCCTCGGTCAGTACCTCGATACCCTGGAGAAGCGCGGCATCTCTCCGAACGTGGCGAGCTTCGTCGGCGCGGGCACGGTGCGGGTGAATGTGCTCGGTGAGCGCGACGTGCAGCCGACGGCGGCGCAGCTGGATGAGATGCGCAAGCTCGTGCACCAGGCGATGGAGGACGGCGCGATGGGCGTAACCACCGCGCTCATCTACGCACCCAACGCCTACGCGAAGACGCCCGAGCTCATCGTGCTCGCGAGCGAGTCGGCCCGCTGCGGCGGGATCTACAGTGCGCACATGCGCAGTGAGGGCGACCGACTGCTCGAGGGAGTGCAGGAGAGCATCGACATCGCCAAGGCCTCCGGTGCTCCGGCGGAGATCTATCACCTCAAGGCGGCCGGTAAGCGCAACTGGAACAAGCTCGACGGCGTGATCCACGAGGTCGACGCCGCGCGCGCCGCCGGCACGCGCATCACGGCGGACATGTACGTCTACACCGCCGGCGCCACCGGACTCGACGCGGCGATGCCTCCCTGGGTGCAGGACGGCGGACTCGAGGCGTGGATCGTGCGACTCAAGGACCCGCAGATCCGCGCGCGCGTCATCAAGGAGATGCGCGATCCGGCGGCGAGCTGGGAGAACCTGGGCCTCGCCGCCGGCCCCAAGGGCATGCTGCTGCTCGCGTTCAAGAATCCGGACCTCAAGCCCCTCACCGGCAAGACGCTCGCGGAAGTGGCGCAGATGCGCGGCGTGAGTCCCGAGGATGCCGCGATCGATCTCGTCATCGAGGACGGCTCGCGCGTCGGGGTGGCGTACTTCTTGATGTCGGACGAGAACGTGGCACGCGAGGTGGCGCTGCCCTGGGTGAGCTTCGATTCCGACGCCGACGCCCCCGCCCCCGAGGGCGTGTTCTTGAAGTCCAGCCGCCACCCGCGCACCTACGGCAACTTCGCGCGCGTGCTGGCGAAGTTCGTGCGCGACGACCACGTCATCACGATGGAGCAGGCGATTCACAAGCTCAGCGGCCTGCCGGCCCAGACCCTGTCGCTCGGCGATCGCGGCTTCATAAAGGACGGCTACTTCGCCGACGTGGTGGTCTTCGATCCGAAGACCATCCAGGACCACGCCACCTATCAGCAGCCGCAGCAGCTCGCGACCGGAGTGGAGAACGTCTGGGTGAACGGCGTGCGCGCGCTGCGCGACGGGGAGGCCACCCGCGCGCCGAGCGGTCGGGCGGTACGCGGGCGCGCCTGGAGCAAGGGCCCCGGGGGCGGCTGCCGCGCGAGCGCGACGGACTGGACCTGGAGTAAGTAGCGCGCCTTCGCGGCACGGCGCTTGCGCCGTGCCGAGTCCCGCCCGCGCCGGCCCGCCGACCGCTCGCGGCGCGGTCGCCCTAGACTTTCGGCGATGGCCGTCACGCAGTCGCTGCAGTCCCCGCCGGCGGAGGCGATCCGTCTGCGCCCCTTCACCGCCAGCGAGGCGGAGCGCGAGGTTGAGCCGGACGGTGATGAGGCCGGGACCGGCGCCTGGGGCGTCATCTGGAGCGTGGGCGGCCTGTGCTGGCTGATCGTCACCGGCACCGCGCTCCTGTGGATGTCGCCGCTGAGCGGCCTGCAGATCGGCGACTACTTCGTGATTTCGGGCACGGCGCGCGCGGTGCAGCACCTGTTCGTGTTCTTGGTAGCGGCCGTCGCCTATCGCCTCGCGGTTGGGCTCGGCTGGCCGGACAGCCCGGCGCAGCGGGCGCGCGTCATCACGCTCAACACGCTCCTTGCGCTCGGCGTCGTGGCGTTCGGGCCGATCGCGCTCGCCCTCGCCGGCGGGCTGGTGGACGCGCGCTTCCCGGAGATGCGCGAGACGCTCGCGGCGTGGTCACCGCTGAGCGGCCGGTGGCAGTTCTGGGCGACCCCTCTGCGCTTCTTTCTCCTGCCCTACGTGCTCGGACTGTGCGCGGTGGCGCTCGTGCTCATGCGCCGCCGCCAGCACCGCGAGGCGCTGCGCGCGGCGCACCTCGCGAGCGCCTGTGCGGCGGCGCGCATGGCGATGCTGTCCGCGCAGCTGCAGCCGCACTTCCTCTTCAACTCGCTGCACGCGATCAGCGTCCTGGTCGACGACAGTCCGCGCCAGGCGACGGCGATGCTCGCGCGGCTCGGGGACTTCCTGCGCCACGCACTCGAGAGCAGCCACTGGCCGTGGACCGACGTCGCCACCGAGCTCGCGGGACTCGAGGCGTACCTCGCCGTGCAGCAGATGCGCTTCTCCGACCGTCTGAGCATCGAGATCGACGCAAGTCCCGAGTCACTGCCGGCGATGCTGCCGGCGCTGCTCCTGCAGCCCCTCGCCGAGAACGCCATCGAGCATGGCCGCGATGACAGTGGCTCGGTGTTGCGCGTGCGGGTCGAGAGCGAGATCGTCGCCGGGCGGCTGCGGCTGCGGGTGAACAACAGCACGCCGCGAATGCCCGGGGTCCTGCCCCCGGAGGACTACGGTCACGGCCTGCGGAACGTGGATCTGCGGCTGCGCGCGGCCTACGGCCGCGACGCGCACCTGTGCGTCGCCCCGGACGCGCACGGCGGCACCACCGCGTTCCTCGACCTGCCGTTCCGCGAGTTCGCCGGCGAGCGGCCGCGGCGCAGGAGCATGCCGTGAACGCCGCGATCGCGACCGTGGTGGTGGACGACGAGCCGCTCGCGCGGCGGCGCCTGCTGCAGCTGCTGAGCGAGGATCCGCAGATCAACGTGGTCGCGACCTTCAGCTCCGCGACCGAGGCCGAGCGGCACGCGCGCGAGTCGGCACCGCAGCTGATGCTGCTCGACATCCGCCTGCCCGAGCTCGACGGTTTCGAGCTGGTCGCCGCGCTCGCCGCGAACGGCGTGAACCCGTACATCATCTTCGTGACGGCTTATCAGGATCGCGCCATGGATGCCTTCAGCGTCGGGGCGATCGATTACCTGCTCAAGCCGTTCGACGACGAGCGCTTCGCGCGCGCCATCGCGCGCGCGAAATCCCTGATCGCCGCCGCGCGCGAGCAGACCGCCGCTCCCGCGGTGGCGCAGCCCGCACTCGCCGCCGGGCGCACGCGGCTCCTGCTCTCCGAGCGCGGCAAGGTCGTGGTGCTCGCGCTGCGCGACATCGAATTCGTGCAGGCGTCCGCCAAGCACGTGAAGATCTACGCGGGCGGGCGCTGCTACTCGTTCCGCCAGTCGCTCGCCGAGCTCGAGGAGCGGCTCGACCCCGCGAGCTTCGTGCGCGTGCACCGCTCGACGCTCGTCAACGTGGAACACATCGCCGAGATGCATCCGCTCTTTCACGGTGACTACGAACTGGTGCTGCGCCGCGGGACGCGCCTGACTCTCAGCCGTCGCTTCCGCGAGCGCCTGGCGCCGTTTCTCCTCGGCTGAGGTCCCGTGCCGCTTCCGGGCCGGCCGCCGTACGCTGCCGGCCCAGAGAGGCCGGCAGCGCGAGCGGGCTTTACTGGACCGACTTGGCCACGATCGCGGACATCGCGCTTTGCATGCCGGCGGTGTTGTAGGCGGCGGCGCCGAAGTACCAGGTGCCCGCTGCCAGGTTGTCGATCGTGTAGGTCGTCGTCGAGGTTCCCGGCAGCTGGATCTGCTGGGTCAGGGTCGAGGACGACGTGCCGTAGAAGATGCGGACGCCCGCGAGATTCGTCAGCGCCGTGCCGTTGGTGTTCAGCGTCGGCAACGTCCAGCTGACGGTCGCCGCGCCGCTGCTACCGCCGCTCGGAGCATTGCTGACCGTCACGGTGAAGGCCTTCATCGAGGCCGAGGTCGAGCCGTCGCTCGCGCTGATCAGTATGTTGGAATCGGTCTGCGGACTCGGCGGCGTACCCGACAGTAGTCCGCTCGAGATGCTGAAGCTCGCCCACGAGGGCTTGTTCTGCACCGAGAAGGACATGGCCTTCCCGGAGGAGTCCTTCGCGGTCGGCTGGAACGAGTAGGGCTTGCCGGTCACGGCCGTGACCGAGGGCGTGCCGGTCAGGGTGATCGTGGGCGTCGTCGTCCCGCCACTGGAACTGACCGTGATGCCGAACCACAGCACGCGAGAGGAATTCTTCCCGTCGTAGGCGGCGATGCCGATGTTGACGTACTTGCCGGCCGCCGTCGGCTTGCCCGTCAGCAGTCCGGTGCTGGTGCTGAAGCTCGCCCAGGATGGCTTGCCGGTGATTGAAAAAATCGGCTTGAGCCCCGCGGAATCAGTCGCGGTCGGGGCGAAGGAGTACGTACTGCCGACGGTGGCGGTGGTCGGCGGTGTGCCGGAGATCGTGAGCGGGCCCGAGCTCGGCGGCGGGGTGCTGGAGGGCGGCTGACTGCTGCCCGTCACCGTGATGCCGAACCACAGCACGGATGAAGCGCTGGTGCCGTGGTAGGCCGCGATGCCGATGTTGATGTACTTGCCGGCCGTCGTCGGTGTCCCCGACAGCTGTCCGGTCGTGGTGCTGAAGGTCGCCCAGGCCGGCTTGCCGGTGATCGAGAAGGCCGGCGTGCTTCCGTCGGAGTCCTTGGCGGTGGGAGTGAACGAGTATTTGCTGCCGGTGGTGGCGGTGGTCGCCGGTGTGCCGGATATCGTAACGGTGGTAGCGGCGTGCGCGCTGCCTATGAGGGCCGCTCCCGCGACCAAAGCCCCGGCCAGGGCACGCCAAACGCGCGCGCCCGCGCAATGTCCTGCTCGATTCATATGCCTCCCCTTTCGACGGGATCAGGGTCGGGGAAGAGAAGACACATCCGATTTGGTCGCGGTCTAAGAGCGCCACGATTTTCAAATCAAAAGACGACCGACCGCCCCCATTGACGGTTTGTCGGCAGTTCCCGCACGTCAGCTCTGTTGCGGAAGCCGCTGTGTCCCGCCCCCCGCGACGGGTTACTTGTCCTGCAGTGGTCGCACTGCTGCGCAGTGCCCAGCGGCGGCGCCAATCTGCGTCGGCGCGCAGTAAAACGCGCACGCGCGCGTCGCGCAAATGTCTCGAAGTGGCGACGTGCGAATTTGGCTACACGTCACGCGCGAGCGCGCGGTAATTTTTTTGAAATGTTTTAGTGCGGATAGAGTCCGCGCACGCGCGCGAACGCGCGCGTGAGCGCGAACAGCGTGTCGATCGTCGGCGTCGCGACGCTGATGCGTGCGCCGATCTCGCGCACCGCGCCGACGAGCGCGTCGAGCTCGAGCGCGCGCCCGGCTTCTACGTCCTGGAGCATCGAAGTCTTGAATGCGCCGAGTTTGCGCGTGACCGCGTGCCGGTCCTCGGGCGTCTCGCGCACCTCGCAGCCGATGCGCGTGCCGATTGCTGCGGCCTCGCGCATCGCGGCGCTGCATACCTCGCGCAGCAGATCGTCCGCGAGCACCCGGTCCATGGTGGCGCCGGTGAGCGCCGAGACCGGGTTCATGGTCATGTTGCCCCAGAGTTTGTACCAGACGTCGTAGCGGATGTTGCTCGAGCAGCTGACGTCGAAGTCCGCGCGGCCGAAGAGGCCGGCGAGTGCGCGCACGCGCGCCGATTCTCCGCCTCCGGGCTCACCGATGATGAGTCCGCGGCCCATGCGATGCAGCGCCACTCCCGGCTCGCGCTGCGAGGCGCTGGCGTGCACGACGCAGCCGAGCACCTGCGCGAGCGGCAGAGTCGCGGCGATCTGCCCGTCCGGGTCGACGCTCGCGAGCGGCTCCCCGCCGAGCGCCCCCAGGCCGATGCTGAACCACCAGGGCACGCCGTTCATCGCCGGCAGGATGATCGTCTCGGGGCCGATGAGCGGGCGCAGCGTCGGCGCGAGGCGCGGCAGCGCCGGGGCCTTCACGGTGATGATCACCAGATCCTGCGGGCCGAGCTCGCGCGGATCGTCGGCGGCTTTAGCCGCCGGCGCACTCAGCTGCTGTCCGTCGCTCTCCAGGCGCCAGCCGTGATCGCGCAGGGCGACGAGCGTCGTGCCGCGCGCCAGCGCCGCGACGTCGGCCTCGCCGGTGAGCGCCAGGCGCGTGCCGAGGAAGCCGCCGATGGCGCCGGCACCGACCACGCAGACCTTCAGCACTGGAATGAGTCCACGCCGCAGCGCCCGCGCGCCTAGCCCATGTGCAGGCCGCCGTTCAGCGAGAAGTCCGCGCCGGTCGCGAACGCCGATTCATCACCCGAGAGCCAGCCGACGATGGAGGCGATCTCCTCGGGCTCGCCCAGGCGCTTCACCGGGATGCCGGCGACGATCTTCTCCAGACGATCGGGCTTGATGGCGCGCACCATGTCGGTGCCGATGTAGCCCGGGGACACGGTGTTCACGGTCACGCCGCGTGCGGCCACTTCCTGCGCGAGCGCCATGGTGAAGCCGTGGATGCCCGCCTTGGCGGTGGAGTAGTTGGTCTGGCCGAACTGGCCGCGCTGCCCGTTCACCGAGGAGATGTTGACGATGCGCCCCCAGCCGCGCTCGAGCATGCCGTCGATCACCTGCTTGGTGACGTGGAAGAGCGAGTTGAGGTTGGTCTCGATGACCGCGTGCCAGGCCTCGTTGCTCATCTTCTGGAACGTGCCGTCGCGCGTGATGCCCGCGTTGTTCACCAGGATGTCGATGGGCCCGACTTCGGCGCGCACGACCTCGAACGCGCGCTTGGTCGAATCCCACTCCGAGACGTTGCCCTCGGAGGCGTGCACTTCGTAGCCCGCGGCGCGCATGTCCGCGAGCCAGCGATCCTTGCGGGTCGATCCCGGGCCGCAGCCGGCGATCACCGTGTGCCCGTCGCGGCTCAGGCGGCGGCAGATCGCCGTGCCGATACCGCCCATTCCACCGGTGACGTATGCGATGCGCTTGACGCTCGAGCCCATGGTTCGTCCTTTCTTGTCGGTCAGTCGGCCGACCGGAACGACCATTATTGCGCTTTTTTGGAACGCGTCTACGTCGGCAAGCGCCGGCTCAGCCCCGTACGTACTGCCCGGGGGCGTCCTCGCTCGGGATCCCGCTCACCCCGACGGCGCGCGCCGGGATCTGACGCCGCTGCGAGTGCGCGACGAGCCAGGCCTGCCACGCCGGCCACCACGAGCCCTCGTGCGCCGGGGCGCTCCTGAGCCACGCCTCCGGATCGAGTACGGTCGTGGCGTCGTGCCAGGTGAGCAGGCGGTGACGGCGCTTGGGGTGCACCGGTCCGCTCACGATGCCGGCATTGTGTCCGCCGCTCGTGAGGAGGAAGGTGTAGTCGCCGCTGCGCGTGAGGCCGCGCACTTTGTAGACCGAGCGCCAGGGGGCGACGTGGTCGGTCTCGGTGCCGACGACGAACATCGGCACCGTGATGCGCGCGAGATCGACGCGCGCGCCGTCGAGGGTGAAAGTGCCCGCGGCGAGCTCGTTCTTCAGGTACAGCCGCTCGAGATACTCGCTGTGCATGCGCCAGGGCATGCGCGTGCCGTCGGCATTCCAGGCCATGAGGTCGTTGAGCGTCGGGCGCTCGCCGCGCACGTACTGCGCCACCGCCGGTCCCCACAGCAGGTCGCGCGAGCGCAGCAGAGCGAAGGCTGCGCCCATGCGCTCGCTCTCGAGCACGCCGTTTCTGTGCATCATCGCCTCGAGCATCGCGATCTGGCTCGGCGTGATGAACACCGACAGCTCACCGGGCTCGCTGAAGTCGCTCTGTGCGGCGAGCAGTGTCACCGAGGCGAGTGCGCGCTCGCCGCGCGCCGCGAGCGCCGCGGCGGCGATCGCGAGCAGGGTGCCACCGATGCAGTAGCCCACCGCGTGCACCGGCCGCGCGTCGCTGAGCTCGCGCACCTTCGCGAGCGCCTCGAGGAATCCGAGCTGCACGTAGTCATCCATGCCGAGCTCGCGGTCGGTCGCGTCGGGGTTCTTCCATGAGATCATGTAGACGGTGTGGCCGCGCTCGACCAGGAAGCGCACCAGGGAGTTGCGCGGCGAGAGATCGAGGATGTAGTACTTCATGATCCACGCCGGCGTGATCAGTACCGGCTCGGCGTAGACCTCGGGCGTTTGCGGGGAGTACTGCAGCAGCTCGATCAGACGGTTGCGGAACACGACCTTGCCGGGCGTGACGGCGACCTGCTTGCCCACCTCGAACTGCTCGCTCCCCGGGGCGCGGCCGCCGCCGGCGGCGCGCTGCGCGTCCTCGAGCCAGTTCTTGAAGCCGCGGATCAGGTTGCGTCCCGACTCCGCCGCGGTCTTCTCCAGCAGCTCCGGGTTGGTGTGCAGAAAGTTGGCCGGTGAGGCCGCATCGATGAGCATGCGCCCGGCAAAACGGGCGCGCTCGAGCGCCGCGCCGCTCCTGGCGGCCGGCTCGAGCGCCTGTTGCCACCAGCTCGCCCAGTTCGCGTAGGCACGCGCGTAGGCATTGAACGGCCACACGTTCCACACGCTCGCGCCGAAGCCCAGATCCTCGCGCCCGGGCGCGAGCGGCTCGCCGCTCGCGGCGCGCGCCAGGAACTGCCAGCTGTCGAGGGTCTTCTCGTAGGCGCTGTGGGCGAGCTCCGCCTGGCGGTCGGGTCGAGCGGCGAGGTGCAGGTACCAGTCCCACCACGCCTTGGTGTAGTCATCGGGAGCCAGCCCGCCCGAGAGGGCGGCGAGCTGCGCGCGCAGGGTGCGCTCGATCTCGGTGGAAGAGGGACGCTCGCTCGTCTGGCCGGCCGCAGTCTCAGGCTGCGGCTTGCGGGTCGCGCCGGAGGACTTCTTTTTCTTGGCTCGAGCGGTCAAGGCGGCCCTTCAAAAAAGGAAAGACGCACCCGGGGCTTGCGCCCCGGGTGCGGGATACCGCCAAGATATCAGGCCGCTTTCCGTGCTGGCACTGCCTTCGCGGCGATCTCGGTGCCGAGCTGGCTGAACTTCTTCTGCATGTCGGACGTCACCGTCGCGAACTCCTCGGCGCGCGCGCGGAGTCTCTCCACGAGCTGGCTGGTCAGTTCAGTCTGCTTGCTCATCAGCTCGCTGGTCGTGGCCGCGCTGAACGTCGCGTTCACGCGCGCCAGACCGGATTCGAGAACGTCACCGGCGACCGCGTACTGCAGGCGCGCCAGACGCTCGAAGGCCTGGAAGCCTTCCTGCTGGGCCTTGAGCACGGGCGCGAACGCCTCACGGGTCGCGCTCAGCACGGTGTTCGGGTCAAAAGTGGGCTCGGTCATGGCAGTCGCTCCGGTACACAGGGGGTGTGCGGAGCATTCTACATAGTTTTGTATGCGGTGCAAGAGAAATCAGCCCATACGGAGCCATTACGAGCGTTTT
>DATBBQ010000130.1:0-5131 GCA_036270915.1 Steroidobacteraceae bacterium | reverse complement strand
GACGCCGCAGATCACCCCCGACAACCGCATCATCATGGATCTCGACGTGAAGGATGACAGCGTCGGCACGGTGGTGGTGGCCTCGGGCGGGGTCAACGTGCCCTCGATCGACACGCGCGAGATCGCCACCCAGGTGCTGGTGAACGACGGTCAGACGGTGGTGCTCGGCGGCATCCTGCAGACCACGCAGCGCGAGGACGACACCAAGGTGCCGTACCTCGGCGACATCCCGGTGCTCGGCCACCTGTTCAAGAACACCAAGCACCAGGACGACAAGGACGAGCTCATGATCTTCATCACCCCGAAGATCGTGCGCGAGGGCGTCACCATCCTGAACTGACGCGCCCGTCAGACTTTGCCGACGCAGCGGCCGCCCTTTGAGGGCGGCCGCCGCGTTTTGGGTATCCTGTACCCGGTCATGCGCGGCAAGGCGAGCGTCTTTCTCATCGGCCCCATGGGCTCCGGCAAAACCGCCGTGGGCCGTCAGCTCGCGCGCTCGCTCGGATTTCCCTTCTACGACAGCGACGCGGAAATCGAGCGGCGCACGGGCGTGGACATCCCGTACATCTTCGAGATGGAAGGTGAGGCGGGCTTCCGGGCGCGCGAGCGCGAGGCCATCGAGGCACTCACGGCGCTCGAGAAGGTCGTGCTCGCGACCGGGGGCGGCGCGGTGCTGCTCGACGTAAACCGTCGCTGTCTCGCCGAGCGCGGCCGGGTCGTGTACCTGGAGACCTCGGTCACACAGCAGGCGCATCGGGTGCGCTACGGCCGCAACCGTCCGCTGCTGGCCGACGCCGACGCGGCGGCGCGGCTCGCACAGCTGATGACGGCCCGGGCGCCGCTGTACGCCGAGATCGCCGACCTGGTGGTCTCGACCGACGGCCGGCGTGTGCCGGCGGTCGCCGAGTACATCCTGCGCGAGCTGGCCGCGCGCCACATCTAGGAGCCTCCCGTGCCTGCCGGCGGGCTCACGTATACTGCCGCGCGCGCCGGCCCGCATCTCGGGCGTCGCGCCCTACGTGCACACCCTGAAGGTCGAACTCGGTCTCCGCAGCTACCCGATCCTGATCGGGGCCGGGTTGTTGCGACGCGCTGAGTCCTTCGCCGCGCTGGCGGCGCGCGACCTGCTGATCGTCAGCAATACCACGGTGGCACCGTTGTACCTGCGGGACCTGGCGGCCGCGCTCGGCGAACGGGGGCGCGTCGAGGTGCTGCTGCCCGACGGCGAGGAGCACAAGACGCTCGCCAACGTCGCCCGGGTGCTCGACGTACTGGTCGCGAATCGCTTCGGACGCGATTGCGCCGTACTCGCGCTCGGCGGGGGCGTGGTCGGTGACCTCGCCGGGTTCGCCGCCGCCTGCTACCAGCGCGGCGTCGCCTTCGCGCAGCTGCCGACGACCCTGCTCGCGCAGGTCGACTCCGCGGTGGGCGGCAAGACCGCGGTCAATCACCCCGGCGGCAAGAACCTGATCGGCGCGTTTCACCAGCCGGTGCTGGTCGTGTGCGATACCCAGACGCTGCTGTCGCTTCCCGGCCGCGAGCTGCGCGCCGGCCTCGCCGAGGTGATCAAGTACGGACTGCTCTGCGACGCGGCGTTCTTCGCCTGGCTCGAGGAGCATCTGCCGCAGCTGCTCGCGCGGCAGCCCGAGTCGCTCGCGTACGTCGTGCGTCGCTCCTGTGAGCTCAAGGCGGCGATCGTCGGCCGCGACGAGCGCGAGCAGGGTGAGCGCGCGCTTCTGAACCTCGGCCACACCTTCGGGCACGCCGTCGAGGCGGCGACCGCATACCGGCAGTGGCTGCACGGGGAGGCGGTGGCGGCCGGGCTGGCCATGGCGGCCACCATGTCGGGCGAGTGCGGGCTGCTCAGGCCCGCCGAGGCCGAGCGCGTGCGCCGCCTCCTCGAACTCGCCGGGCTGCCGACGCACGTGCCGTCCGTGACGCCGCCGCAGATGCTCGAGCACATGCAGACCGACAAGAAGGTGCTCGGCGGGCGACTGCGGCTCGTGCTGCTGCGCCGGATCGGCGAAGCGTTCGTGACCGCCGACTATCCGGCCGCCGCGCTCACGGACACTCTCGCGGCCCATACGGGAATTCCCGCGTGAACGACGTCGTGGTCGCAGCGCCCGAGCTCGTCCCCTACGCGGCGCACGACGCGCAGAGCCGCGGCCGGCGCTTTCCCGAGAGCCGCCCCGAGTACCGCGGCGAGTTCCAGCGCGACCGTGACCGCATCATCCACTCCAACGCGTTTCGTCGCCTGGTCTACAAGACCCAAGTGTTCGTCAACCACGAGGGCGACCTGTATCGCACGCGCATCACGCACTCGATCGAGGTGGCGCAGATCGCCCGTTCCGTCGCGCTCGCGCTGCGTCTCAACGAAGCGCTCACCGAGGCGATCTGCCTCGCGCATGACCTGGGTCACACGCCCTTCGGTCATGCCGGGCAGGACGCGCTCAACGAGTGTATGCGCGAGTACGGCGGTTTCGAGCACAACCTGCAATCACTGCGCGTGGTCGACGAGCTCGAGGAGCGCTACGCCGAGTTCCGTGGCCTGAACCTGACGTTCGAGTGCCGCGAGGGCATCCTCAAGCACTGTTCACTGCGCAATGCGCGCACGCTCGGCGAGCTCGGCGAGCGCTTCATCCATCGCCGGCAGCCGGGCCTGGAGGCGCAGATCGCCAATCTCGCCGACGAGATCGCCTACAACAACCACGACGTTGACGATGGCATCCGCGCGCAGCTGCTGGACGTGGGCACGCTGCGCGAGGTGCGCATGTTCCGTCGTCAACACGACGCGGTCGTGGCGCAGCATCCGCAGCTGGGCGAGCGGCGTACGGTGCACGAGACCATTCGCCGCATGATCAATTACCTGGTAATCGACTTCATCCGTACTACCCAGGAGCAGGTGCGGAGTCTCGCGCCCCGCTCGATCGACGATGTGCGTGCGCAGACGAAGCCGATCGCGGCACTTAGCACCGAGTGTCACGAGGAGCACCTGGAACTGAAGGCGTTCCTGGGCGAGCACGTGTACCGGCACTACAAGGTGCTGCGCATGACCTCCAAGGCGCGCGGCGTGTTGAAACAACTCTTTGAGACTTTTTTCCGTGACGTAAGTCTCATGCCGAGTGAGCATCGTGATCAGGCCTTGCAAGGCGAAGCCTCCCACGGCGCAGCAGGACGCGCCCGAGCGGTCGCGGACTACATCGCCGGAATGACCGACCGCTACGCGATTCTCGAGCACCGCCGCTTATTCGAGCCCGCTGAGCGGACGTAGCGTAGGCCTCCGCCTACGTCTACCTGTTGCAAATCTGCACTTGATCTTCTCTGAGGGGCCCGTACGAGCCGCTCACGTAGACCGTTTCTAGCCTCGAAGTTAACCCCCTGTTTCGACTGTGGTTTTTTCGTTGTACGTCCGTTCAACGGCGTCCGTGTCACATATAGTTAATTGACATAAGTATCTGAAGTGCCTAGAGTTATGTGGGAACAACAGCGCCACAACAATGAACAAATCCGCCCGCGAAAAAGAAGCGGTGTTGAACGTGTTCGCATCACTGGTGCGTCCATTCACACGCGTTGCTTTTGAGTACGGGATCTCAGCAAGCGAGATCGCAGGCGTGGTACGGCGCACGTATATACAGGCCCTGGAGGCGCGCCTACAGGTTCAGAAGCGTGCGACCACCGACGCGCGTCTTGCGGTCGTCGCAGGTCTGACTAAGTCCGAAGTAACCGCACTCCGTGAGGCCACTAGAGCGGGAGCGCCGCACAGCCTGAGGGCGGCGGTCAGTCTCGACCAGGTCACCAATCTGTTGACGGTCTGGCACACACACGCCGGCTTCTCTGGGGCGTATGGGCTAGCCCTAGAACTCGATCTGGCACCGATACCAGGTTCTCCGCGCCGCAACTTCCGCGACTTGATCAAGGTTGCCTGTCCGAGCGCAGATGAAGAAGCGCTGCTCGATGAGTTGGTCGCGGCAGGCTCTGTGGAGGTCATCGACAACATAACCGTCAGGTGCCTCTCTCGCGCTTACGTGCCGAAGGGCGCGGACGTTGAGCGGATCGAATTGGCGGGACGCTTTTTGGCCGGCGTGACGGGAAGCATCGTCCACAATCTCACGCGCGAGGAGCCCGAACCGCTTTATTTTGAGCGCGCAGTCGTATCTGACGATCTGCTGTCGGAAGCCGGAAGAGATAGGTTTTTAGCGCTGGCAGGCGAGCGCAGCCAGGAATTGCTAACTGAGCTTGATACTTTTCTTGCGCGCGACGTTGAGAAAGATGAATCCGGCAAGAGGTATGGCGTAGGGATTTACTTCTTCGAGGCGCAGTCAACCAACAACACTGAGAATCGTGCGCCAAGAGGAAATGAAGAAGAAAAACACGGACGCGCGGATTCGCCCGTGGAGATAGACGTATTGGCGGGGCTGAACCGCCGAAAATAAATGAACGAACGCTGATTTCGGGGAGAGATCGATGAAGAAAATCCGATGCGCAGTTGCCGCAGTGTTGGTGGCGGCAACTGCTACGGCGTACGCGGCCCCAGCAAAGGGCGGCGGGGAGTTACTTGTTATCGGACCGGTTGAAGCACTCGATGCTGCGGATGGCATAGCAACGGTATTAGGCCAACGCGTCAGAACAACTAGTCATCTAGCAGTCGGCGAGGCAGTAGCTGTGTTCGGGGCGATGCATCCGGACGGCAGTATTGTGGCTTCGTCGATACAGGCGAGGGGCCTGTATGTTGCCGGAGCTTCACCCATCTTCATTTCAGGAATGGTGCAGCGAAGCGAGCCTTCAATAGGCCGAGTGGTCATCAACGGGGTGGTCGTTGATATGACGCCCGCGATGTCGAGCGGAGCGCTGTCTGCTGAAGTTGGATCCAAGATGGCGATTTCCGGAACTCAACCTGTGGCGCGTGGCCTGGTCCTTCTGAACGGTATTAGTGGGACTGGATCAAGTGTCAGTGGCATCAGTGGCACGGGCCTGAATGGCATCAGTGGCACCGGCGCGAGCGTTAGTGGCATCAGCGGCACGGGCTTGAATGGCATCAGTGGCACCGGTGCGAGCGTTAGCGGCATCAGCGGCACGGGCCTGAACGGCATCAGTGGTACTGGTCACAGTGTCGACGGCATCAGTGGCACAG
>DATBBQ010000129.1:0-6332 GCA_036270915.1 Steroidobacteraceae bacterium | reverse complement strand
GCGGCGAACGGAAACTGCTCAATCAGGGCGCCATCGCGCCGCGCCACGGCTTCGGCCTTGAAGGTCTCGAGCCGAGCGCTCGCTTCCCCCGAGAGATAGCCATGGGGCAGCGTGGGGTAGTGGGCCTGCTGGCCATTGAGGTAGCGGCCGACGTCACGCCGGTACTCCCGCAGCAAAGTCGTGGCCTGGTATTCGGGATGGCCCTGGAAGAACACGAGGAGGCTTTCGCGCTCGGCGATGAAGGCGTCCGCGCCGCTCACTTCCGAGGCGCTCAGGATCGTGTAGCCCGCGCGCTCGAGTGCCGCGAGCGGCAGCTCGTTCCAGCGCGAGTGCGGCATCTTCAGCGGGGCCGCGACGCCGGACAACAATGCGTGCTCGCTCACCAGGAGGTGCGGGTAGACGCCGCAACGCTTCTCCGGCAGGCGCTGCCTGCGGATACCGTCCATGAGTTCGACCGCCGCGTGCGCGGCCAGGCACGACCAGACGCTCGTGACGGTGTGCTGCCGAGCCCACGCCAGGAGCTCCGCGAGCCGTCCCCAGTAGGGCTCCTCGCTTAAAACCGGCGAGCGCGGCTCGGTGCCGGTCACGATGAGCGCGTCGAGCCCCTCGGCGAGCAGCGTTCCGAGCGGCCAGTAGCCGGCCTGGATGTGCGCGGCCGCCTCGGGGCCGCGTGCGAGCTCCGGGAGGCAGGAGAAGCGCAGTGCCACCTGCCACCCGGAGGAGGCCCCCTCGAGCAGCCCCGCAAACTGTGCTTCGGTTGCGTGCAGGGCCGTGTCCGGCATGTTATTGATGAGGCCGATGCGGATGGCCGCCGGCCGGCCGTGCTGCCCCACACTGGTGCGGGGCAGCGTTGTCCGCGTCCCTACGGGCTCAATGTCTACCGGCATGAAACTTCACTTATTTTACAGGCCCTTCTGTGACGGCCCCCGAGGGCGGCCCGAAGGTCCTGATGTATCATTACGCGCCCAGATTACCGTCTGGGCACAAGGAAAACTAATCCGGGGGTCTCGTTAATGGAAGCGCAGGTCATGGAGGGGACACCCGCCGGAGTAGCGGACGCAGCGGTCGGGGATCTGTTGACGCGGGCCAGGAGTGTGGCAGCGGTTGCCGCGAGTCACGCGCTCGACGTCGACGCCGCCGCGCGCTTTCCCACCGAGTCCTTCGCCGCCGCCAAGGCGCAACGGCTGCTGGGCATCATGGTGCCCAAGGCCCTGGGCGGTGAGGGGCGCAGCATCGGCGACGCCGCCGACGTCTGCTACCAGCTGGGCCAGGCCTGCTCCTCCACCGGCATGATCTTCGCGATGCACCAGATCAAGGTGGCGTGCGTGACGCGCCACATGGGTGCGAGCGCGGCCCTGCAGCAGCTGCTGCGGCGGCTGTGCGCGGAGCAGCTGCTGCTCGCCTCCTCGACCACCGAGGGGCAGGGCGGTGGCAACATCCGCGCGAGCGAGGCGCCCGTCGAGAAGCTCGACGGCGGGCGCATCAGCCTCGAGCGCAAAGCGAGCGTCATCTCCTACGGCGCCTACGCGGACGGCGTCGTGACCACCGCGCGTCGCGCCGCCGATGCCGCCGCCTCCGATCAGGTGCTGGTCGCCTTCCTGAAGAGCGACTACACGCTCACCCGGCTGCAGGGGTGGAACGCGCTGGGCATGCGCGGCACGTGCAGCGAGGGTTACGTGCTCAAGGCGACGGCGAGTGCCGATCAGGTGCTGCCCGACCCCTACGAGGTGATCCACGCGCGCACCATGGTGCCCTCGGCTCATCTTCTGTGGGGCTCGGTGTGGACCGGGATCGCGGCCGGCGCGTGCGCGCGCGCCCAGGCCTTCATCCGCAATGCCATGCGCCACAGCAACGGGCAGCTGCCGCCCGGGGCGCCCCAGTTCACCAGGGCGATGTCGACGCTGCGCACGCTGCGCGGCATGCTCGCCACGTCGCTGCGCAAGTACCAGCAGGTAATGGACGATCCGCAGGCGCTCGCGGCGCTGGAATTTCAGACCATGATCACGCTCACCAAGGTCGAGGCCTCCGAGCTCGCCGTGTCCACCGTGCTCACGGCCATGCGGGCCTGCGGCCTCTCCGGCTACCGCAACGACGGGGACTACACGATCGGTCGCTACCTGCGCGACGTACTCTCCTCGCCGATCATGATCAACAACGATCGCATCCTGGCGAACCTCGCGACGCCGGCGCTCATGAGCGCGATCCCGGCCTCGCTGCGCGAATAGCTGCGATGAGCTCTCCCCAGGCTGAAGCGGCGAGCCGCGACGACCCGCTGGCCGCAATCGCCGGCGCACTGTTCTGTGAGCTCGGCGTCGACGGGGTGTACGGGCGCACCGCGCTGTATGAGGGCGTCATCGAGCGCCTCGCGGCCTTTATCAGCGCGCAGCGCGATCCGCGTGCCGAGGTGCTGCGCTTTCCGCCGGTGATGAGCCGGCGGCAGCTGGAGAAGTCCGGCTACCTCGACAGCTTCCCGAACCTCTTGGGGTGCGTGTGCGCACTGCACGGGAGCGAAGCGCAGATCCGCGCCGCCGCGGCCCGCTACCCGGCGGGCGGTGACTGGACGACCTCGCTCGCCGCGTCCGACCTCGTGCTGTCCCCGGCGGCCTGCTACCCCCTCTATCCGCTGGTCGCCGCACGCGGCGCGCTGCCCGCGGGCGGCCTCATCTTCGACGTGCAGGCGGACTGCTTCCGCCGCGAGCCCTCGCGTTCGCTCGACCGCCTGCAGTCCTTCCGCATGCGCGAGTACGTGCGCATCGGCGCGCCGGAGGAGATCCGGGTCTTCCGCGAGGGCTGGATGCAGCGTGCGCGCGAGCTCGCCGATGAGCTTGCGCTGCCGTACGCGCTCGAGGTGGCGAGCGATCCGTTCTTCGGGCGCGTCGGACAGATGATGGCGGTGAGCCAGGTACAGAACTCGCTCAAGTTCGAGCTGCTCATCCCGTACTATGCGGGCGCGAGGCCGACCGCGTGCATGAGCTTCAACTATCACCGCGAGCACTTCGGCGAGGTCTGGGGTCTGCACGACGAGCGTGAGCAGGTGGCGCACACCGGCTGCGTAGCCTTCGGCATGGACCGTCTCGCGGTCGCCCTGTTCGCCAATCACGGCGTCGAGCCGGCGCGCTGGCCGGCCGCGGTACGTCGGGCGCTGTCGCTGTAACACACCGCGCCGACGGTTCGCCGCGCGCCCTTCGCCATGCCGCTCGACCCGCGCGCCAAGCGCTTCCTCGACACGCTGGCCGCCATGAACCCGCCGAGCGCGCTGAGCCTCACGGCCGCCGCGCGCCGCGAGGCCCTCGCACAGCTGCTCGGGTTCGCAGGCCCCGCCGAGGTGGTCGCCGCGGTGCACGAGCAGCACATCCCCGGGCCCGCCGGGCCGCTCGCGCTGCGCAGCTACACGCCCGCGGGCGCATCAGCCGCCGAGCGGTTGCCCGGGCTCATCTACCTGCACGGCGGCGGACTCGTCGCCGGCACTCTCGACACCCACGACCCGATCGCCCGCTCACTCGCCAACGCGAGCGGCTGGCGCGTGCTGTCGCTCGGCTATCGTCTCGGTCCCGAGCACCCGTGTCCGGCCGCCATCGAGGACGCGTGCGCGGCGAGTGTGTGGATCGCAGCCAACGCCGCGGTCCTGAACCTCGATGCGCAGCGCCTGGGCATCGCCGGTGACTCCGCGGGGGCGACGCTTGCGGCGGTGGTCGCGCAGTGGAGCGCCGCCACCGCTCGCGTACGCTTCGCGCTGCAGTTCCTCCTGTGTCCGATCATGGATTTCGCCGCCGAGAGCGAGTCGCGCCGCACGCTCGCCGACGGCTATCTCGTCGATCGCGCGACCCTGCAACACGATCTCAAACACTACCTCGGCGCCGGCGCCGATGCCGCCGATCCGCGCGTCTCCCCCCTGCGCGCCGCCGACCTGCATGGCCTGCCGCCGGCGCTCGTGCACACCGCCGAGTTTGACCCGTTGCGCGATGAGGGTCGTGCCTATGCGTCGCGCCTCGAGGCCGCCGGCGTCAGGACGCTTTACCGCTGCCATCCCGGTATGATTCACCTGTTCTACGGGATGCGCGGGCTCATCCCGTATGCCGGCGTCGCCTTCAGGCTCATGGGTGATGACATCCGCGAGCTGCTCATCGCGGCGCAGCCTTAAGAGGGGACATGCGAATGACGGAGCGTCTCGAGGTCGAACGGCTCGTTAAGGAGTTGCACGCGGCGCGGCTGGCCGGTGACCTCGAGCGCCTTTGTGGGCTGTTCGCTCCCGACGCGCGGCTGCGGATCGCTGGCACGAGCGACGGCAAGCCGATCGCAATCGACGCCAGCCGTCTTACGCGCATCCGCCCGTGGCTCTCGATCCTCGTGCGCACCTTCAGGCTCACCGGCTACCAGCTCGTCTCGCTCACGATCGAGGGCGCGCAGGCCGCGGCGCACTGGCGTGTGGACATTGAGTCCAAGATCACCGGCGTCAGTATCCCGACCGAGCTCGTTGATCTGATCGAGGTGCGCGGCACACAGATCGCGTCCTACGTTGAGTTCTTCGTGCCGTGCTGAGCGGTGCCCGCCGAGAGTCGCGCTTGCGGCAATGAAGCGCGCGGTTCGGCCGGCCACGCCCGCGGACGCAGCGGCGATCGTCGCACTGTTCGCGGAAGTCGGCCTGCATCCGAATGTCGATCCGCGGCATCTTTCCTGGAAGTACTGGCAGCCGCGTGCCGACCGGCCCGGGCCGCGCTCCTTTGTGCTCGCGAGCGACAGCGAGCTGCTGGCCCACGCCGCCATCATTCCCGGTACCTGCGCGTGGGGAACGCGGGAGATCCCGTTTACTCACGTGATCGATTGGGCGGCGCGTCGCGGCGAAATGGGCGCGGGCGTTGCCCTGATGAAGCACATCGGCCAGCAGGCGGGGGCACTCCTGGCGGTCGGCGGTAGCGCGGCCACGCTCGGCATCCTGCCCCACATCGGCTTTCGCCCGGCCGGTACCGCGACCGGCTATGTGCGGACGCTCTTTCCTCTGCGGATGCTGCGCGGCGTTGTCCATCCGACCTGGAGGCTTGGGCCCCGATTGGCACGCAGCGTCTCCTGGATGCTCGCCGCACCCCGGGCGCGCGGCGCCGGATGGCAGGCGCGTCGTCTTTCGAGTGACGAGGCCAGTCACATTGCGTCCGTGCTGCCCCGGCCGACTGAAGGAATGGCGGTCACCGGGCGAAGCGTCGAGCTGTTCCGCTACATGCTCTCCTGTCCGATTGCTCCCATGTCGCTGTTTGCGGTGGAAAGGGCAGGGCGCGCCGGCGGCTACTTCCTGCTCGCCTCAACCCCGGGCCAGGTCCGCATCGCCGACTGCTGGATGGAATCGCGTGAGCCCGGCGACTGGCGGGCCATGATCCTGTGTGCCGTCGAGCAGGCGAAGCACGATCCCCAGGCCGCAGAGGTTGTGATCTGGGCGAGCGATCCGTTGCTCGCAGGGACGCTCGCAGCCTGTGGCTTTCACCCGCGCGGTGAGACCGCGATGCAGGTGCGCGCCGCGGACGCAGCGCCCGCGGGGCTGCTGCGCGTGCAGATGCTGGACAATGACGCCGCGTTCTTTCACGAAGGGCGGAACGAGTACTGGGCGTGAGGTGGACGTTCGCCCCGACAGACCCCGTGCCTGATCTGAGCTCGCGTGGCACTGCTGCGCCTGGCAGGCACGTTCCGGCGCTCGATGGCATTCGTGGCCTCGCAATCATCTGGGTGATTGTGCACAACGCGACGGACGAACCGTTCGGCCCGCCCCATGGGTTGTTCAGGCTACTGGCTCTGTTTACGCACACCGGGTGGATCGGTGTGCAACTGTTCTTTGCACTGTCCGGATTCCTGATCACCGCCGGTCTGCTCGAGACTCAGGGCGCGCCGCATTACTTTCGCAACTTCTATGCGAAACGCGCCCTGCGCATCCTGCCTCTGTATTACACCGTGCTCTTGGTTCTCCTGGTGATTCTGCCGCGCATCGTCACGCTCCACGCGCCGTTCAGTAACGACCAGCAGGCTTCGTTGTGGCTCTTTACCGCCAACTGGACGCACTCGGTTCCGTACGGATTCGCACACTTCTGGTCGCTCGCGATCGAGGAGCAGTTCTATCTCTTCTGGCCACTGGTTGTTTGTTGGCTGCCGCCGCGTCGGGTACTCACGGTCTGCCTGTGGACGGCGGCCGGGGCGCTGCTCCTGCGCTGCGCTATGGCGGCGTACGGTGCGGATTGGTGGGCACTCTACACAGCCACGCCGTGCCGCATGGATGCGCTGGCGCTCGGAGGCGTCGGGGCGTGTGTCATGCTGTTGCCTTCGCTGCGCCAGGGAATGAAGAGTCGGCTGAC
>DATBBQ010000128.1:0-18624 GCA_036270915.1 Steroidobacteraceae bacterium | reverse complement strand
CTCGAGTTCTGGTTCGCCCTCGTCAAGGTGCTTACCATCGTGGCGCTGATCGTGGTTGGCCTGGTGGTTATCGTCTTCCACGTCGGCTCCTTCGGCGCCCAGGCGAGCTTCGGCAACCTCACGGCGCACGGTGGCTTCGCGCCGAACGGGGTCACGGCCATCTTCCTCACCCTGCAGATCGTGATGTTCGCCTACTCGGGCGTCGAGCTCATCGGTGTGACGGCCGGTGAAGCGCGCGACCCTGCAGTCGTGCTGCCGCGCGCGACCAACGGCATCATATTCCGCATCCTCGTCTTCTACCTCGGCGCGCTCCTCATCATCATGTCACTGGTGCCCTGGAACGAGCTGAGCCCGAGCGACAGTCCGTTCGTGTTCGTGTTCGAGAAGATGGGCCTGCACGGCGCTGCGGCCGTCATCACGCTCGTGGTCCTCACCGCGGCCGCCTCCTCCTGCAACAGCGGACTGTTCAGCACCGGGCGCATGCTGTGGACGCTGTCGCAGCGCGGCCAGGGGCCGCGGGCCTTCGCGCGGCTGAGCCCGCAGCACGTACCGGCCGCCGGCATCCACGCCTCCGCCGTCGTCATGCTGATCGGCGTGGTGCTCAACTACGTCGTCCCGGAGAAGGTGTTTACCTGGGTGACGAGCGTCGCACTCATCGGCACGCTGTGGACGTGGGGGATCATACTGGTCGCGCACCGCAACTACCGGCTCGCGGTGGCGGCCGGGCGCGTCGCGGCGGCGCCGTTTCGTATGCCACTCGCCCCGTACGCGAACTGGGTGGTGCTCGCCTTTCTGGTGCTGGTTACCGCCCTGCTCTGGCCCGACAGCAACACGCGCGTCGCCCTCTACGTCGCGCCGCTGTGGTTCGGGCTCCTCGCCGTCGGCTATCAGCTGGTGCGCCGGCGCACCTGAGGCTCGGCTACTCGCTCGGCTCGCCGCGGCTGATGAGGCCGCCGCCGTCGATCACGATCGTCTGCCCGGTGATGAAGTTACCGGCGCGCGAGGCGAGAAGCACCGCCGTGCCCGCCACATCGTCCGGCTCGCCCAGGCGGCGCAGCGGGTACATGCGTGAGATGGCCGCGGCGCGCACCGGGTCCGCCCACAGGGCGCGCGCGAACTGCGTGCGAATGACTCCCGGGGCAATGCAGTTGACGCGCACGTTATGCGGTCCCCATTCCACGGCAAGATTGCGCGCCAGCTGCATGTCCGCGGCCTTCGAAATGGCGTAGGCGCCGAGCAGGGCGGTGCCGATGAACCCGCCCACGGACGAGATGATGATGATGACGCCGTCCTTGCGCTGCGCCATCGCCGGCAGCGTCATGTTGCACAGCCAGACGTTGCTGTTGAGATTGGTGCGGATGACCTTGTCGAAGGCCTCGTCGGAGGTCTTGAGCGAGGGGCCGAAGGTCGGGTTGGTGGCGGCGTTGCACACCACGATGTCGATCTGGCCCCACTTGTCTGTCGTGGCGTCGACCAGGGCCTGCAGCTCCTCCTTGTGGCCGATGTGGCAGGCGTGCGCGAACGCCTGCCCGCCCGCGGCGTTGATCTCGCCGGCGACCTCGGTACAGCTCTCGGCCTTGCGGCTGGAGATCACGACGCGCGCGCCGTGCGCGGCCATGTGTGTCGCGATCGCCTTGCCGATCCCGCGGGTCGCCCCCGTGATGAGGGCGGTCTTGCCGGTCAAGTCAAAGAGCGACATGGTGTACCCCGTGGCCTCGCGCTCGCATTGTGGCCCGAGAGCCGCGCGCGAAGGAAGCGCACGACCCCACCCGAAGCGTCGCCGGTGCACGGCGCGCGGTTTACCGGCACAATTGGCGCTAGCACCTGCGAGCCTCTAATGGACCCACCGCCCGTGCTCGATTCATAGCGTGCGCCCGTAGCTCAGTTGGATAGAGCATCAGGCTTCGAACCTGAGGGTCGGGAGTTCGAATCTCTCCGGGCGCGCCAAAACGAAATGGGTCTATTCCAAAGACAGGGGTGACGGTTGTAACGCGACCTGGGTAGCAGGCCGCGGTGCAACACGCCTCACGACCGCATTTGACGGCGCGGGCCGACAGCGTGCCGCGTCTGCCTGCCCGTATGGTGCCGGCTCAACGGAGACCGCATGTCCATCCAGAACGCGCTCGCGAGCATCGCCGTCAGTGACCTGAGGGCCGCCCAGCGCTGGTACGAGAAGCTGTTGGAGAAGCCGGCGTCACTGCCGATGCCTGAGGTGGCCGAGTGGCACTTTGAGCGCGGCGGCGGCCTGCAGATCTACGAGCTGCCCGAACGCGCCGGCAGCGGCTCGCTCACGCTCGCGGTCGACGATCTCGACGGTCACGTCCGCCGACTTGAGCGGCTGAACATCGACACTCACCAGCGCACCGAGGATGCGCGTGTCAGGACCGTCATGATCCGCGACCTGGACGGCAACCACATCGCCCTCGCACAGGCGCTCGATGCGCGCGCCTTCAGCGATCGGCCTCGCGGTTGAGGGAAGACCGGAGTCGCTCAGCAGTGCGTGCCCGCCGAGATAGCCGAGGAACTGAGCATGACCATCGGAACTTCCGTTGACGCTGCGGCCGGCCATCGCGGGCAGGATGAACGCCGGATGCACTCGACAGCGCAGGCCGAGATCGAAGGTCGTGTCGGTGGGCGGCGCTCCCATCGCGCGGTCGCTGTAGAGCTCGGCATCGAGTTCGAGCCGCGCCGTCACTGGACGGCCTACGACGAGGCCGAGAATCCGTTCCTCTGGCCCATTGCGGGCGAAGAAGTACCCGGCTTCGAAGCGGACGTCGAGCGGTCCGACGCGCCTTGACACTTCCAGCGGTACGAGCAACCGCGGACCGCCCCCGGCGATGCCCTTGCGCTGTGCGCTCGCGGAGCCGGCGAGCTCGAGCTGCGGAAAGGTCGAGACCTGCCAGCCGCCCTCATCCTGATCGAAAAAGCGCCACTTAACCCCGAGCACACTGTTGCCCCAGCCGCTCTGCTGCGGCCCGCTATCTGCGGCAGCTGAGTCGTCGAGCTCTCGCGCTCGTCAGCTGCGTCGCGCCGACGTTGATCTCCCAGTTCGCGTTGCCGGGCGTACCCGCATCGTTGGTGAGGAAGGGCGGCCCGGCCTGCGCGTGCAGGCAACGCCAGGGCAGGAGGGCGAACACAATCAGGAGGCCAGCGCGTCCCGCCCAACTTACACACGCATCGCTCCTCCGCCGTCCCCTCCCGGATACCCCGCACCCGAGACGCGCCCCCGGCGCGAGGGGCGAACTCAAATGGGCGTCGCGGACTGTAGCGCCGCGCTCCCCGGTCAGACTTGGCGGCGGGCTCGCCTCGGGCGCGGGGCATCTGCGATCATTCCGGCCGCATGGCCCAGAAGAAGAAACCGCCGGCCCGGCGCACGCGCACGCAGCACCGCTGTCGCTGGGCGAGCGACAGCGACCCCGACATGGTGCGCTACCACGACCAGGAGTGGGGACGCCCGCAGCACCAGGACCGGCGCCTCTACGAACTGCTCATCCTCGAGGGCGCGCAGGCGGGCCTGTCCTGGTCCACCATCCTGCGCAAGCGCGCCGCCTACCGGCGGGCGTTCGCGCGCTTCGACCCGCGCCGCGTGGCGCGCTTCGACGCCCGTCGCCGCGCGGCGCTCATGCGTGATGCCGGCATCGTGCGCAACCGCCTCAAGATCGAGTCCACGGTGAGCAATGCCCGCGCCTTCCTCGCCATCCAGCGTGAGTTCGGTTCGTTCGATCGCTACCTGTGGTCCTACGTCGACGGGCAGGCGCTCGTCAATCGACCCCGGCCCGGCTCCGTGCCGGCGCGCACCTCCCTGAGCGATCGGCTGTCCAAGGATCTCCGCCGGCGCGGGTTCCGCTTCGTCGGCTCGACCATCGTCTACGCCTACCTGCAGGCCGTCGGCCTGGTGAACGACCACGCCCGCGGCTGCTTCCTGTGTCCGCCCGCCCGGGGCCTTCCGCGCAGGCGAAACTAGCGGCGGCGCCCGCGCCCCTCTTAAGATAGCGACCCTCCTTTTTCACCGGTCCAGGACCTCGTCTATGAAGGCACTCCCAGCACTTGCGCTCATTGCGGCACTCATCGCGGCACCGGCGTACGCCGACTGCACCTACCCGACCGCTCCCACGAAGCTCCCGGACGGCAAGACGGCGACGCTCGAGGACATGCTGGCGGGCCAGAAGGCCGTGAATGAGTACCAGAAGGCGATCAACAGCTACACCGCCTGCATCGACAAGGAGGTCTCGGACGCGATCACCAAGGCCGGCGACTCGCTCAAGCCGCAGCAGAAGTCCGACATGGAGAAAGTCGAGACGCAGAAGCACAACGCCGCGATCGACCAGCTGCAGAACATCGCCGATCGCTTCAACGAGCAGGTCAAGGTCTTCAAGGCGCGCGACAAGAAGGACTAAGTGCTGACGCCGGCCGCGGCCGACCAGTTGATCGGCCAGCATCTGCAGTGCCTGCCGATCGAGTCATTGCCGCTGGCGCAATGCGCGGGCGCGGTGCTGCGCGAGAACATCTACGCCGAGCGCGACCAGCCGCCGTACGACCGGGTGGCCATGGACGGGGTGGCGCTCGCTAGCCAGGCGGCCGGCACGCGCACGCTGCGGATCCAGGCGACCCAGGCAGCGGGCGAGCCGCCCCTGACGCTCGCCGCAACGGGGGCATGCATCGAGGTCATGACCGGCGCGGTCCTGCCGAACGGCTGCGACTGCGTCGTGCCGGTCGAGGAGCTGACGGTCGGCTCGGGCGAGGCAGCCCTCGCTCCCGGTGCGCGCGTGGAGCCGTGGCGCCACGTGCACCGCCGCGGCAGCGACACGCGCCAGGGGACCCTCCTGTTGTCGGCCGGTCAGCGCCTGCGTGCACCCGAGATTGCGATCGCCGCGTCCGCAGGCATGGCGCGCATTCGCGTGAGCAGCCAGCCGATGCTCGCCGTAATCTCCACCGGCAACGAACTGGTCGAGCCCGGCGAGCCGGTGCTCGCGCACCAGATCCGCCGCTCCAACGCCTACGCGATCGTCAGCGCCCTGCGCGAGCACGGCTTCCAGCGTGTCGCCGACGACCACATCCAGGACGACAAGGAGCAGCTGCGCGCCCGGCTGCGCTTTCACCTCGAGACCCACGACGTGCTGGTGCTCTCCGGGGGCGTCTCGATGGGCAAGTTCGACCTGGTTCCCAAGGTGCTCGAGGAGCTCGGCGTGCGCACGGTGTTCCACCGGGTGGCACAGCGGCCCGGGAAGCCCCTCTGGTTCGGGGTGGCGCCCTCAGGCGCGGCCGTGTTCGGCCTGCCGGGCAACCCGGTCTCTACCCTCGTATGCCTGCGTCGCTACGTGCTCCCGGCGCTTCTCGGCAGCTTGGGACACAGTCCCGTACCGGCGGAGCGCATGGCACTGGCCGCACCGGTCACGGTCACGCCCGCGCTGACGTTCTTCCTCCCCGTGCGGCTCGAGCAGGACGACTGGGGACGCAGCTGGGCCGTTCCCAGCCCGACGAACGGCTCGGGTGACTTTACCGCCCTCGCGGGAACCGACGGGTTTGTAGAACTGCCTCCGGGCCCCAATACCTACGCCAAGGGGTTCGTGACCCGCCTTTACCGCTGGTCTTAAGTCAAGCGCGGCAGTCGGGGGAGCCCGGCCCGCGCTAGCGGTGCGGCCCCCTCTGCCATACTCAAGGAAGCCATGAGCGAGCGCGAAGTCATCGTCCCGCTGCACCTCAAGCCTGCGCCGCGCGACACCTTTTCGCGTCCGATGCGCGACCTGCGCATCTCGGTCATGGACCGCTGCAACTTCCGCTGTCCCTACTGCATGCCGCGGGAGACCTTCCACGAGCGGTACCGCTTCCTCGGCTCCCACGAGCGGCTCTCTTTCGACGAGATCGTGCGCCTGGCGCGGCTGTTCGTGCAGCTCGGTGTCCGCAAGCTGCGGCTCACGGGTGGCGAGCCGCTGCTGCGCGCGAACCTGCCGGACCTCATCGGCGATCTCACCGCCCTGCCCGGGGTGGAGGACGTGGCTCTGACCACCAACGGGGTGCTGCTCGGCCGTTACGCCGCCGAGCTCAAGGCCGCGGGCCTCAGGCGCGTCACCGTGAGCCTCGACAGCCTGGACAAGGAGGTGTTCGCCCGCATGAGCGGCGGATTCGGCGGCGTCGAGCAGGTGCTCGACGGGATCGAGCAGGCCCGTCGTGCCGAGCTCATGCCCATCAAGGTCAATGCCGTCGTGCAGCGGGGCGTGAACGACCACACGGTGCTCGATCTCGTCGAGCACTTCCGCGGGAGCGGCGTCATCGTGCGCTTCATCGAGTACATGGACGTCGGCAACCGCAACCACTGGAGCTCGGAGCTCGTGGTCCCCTCGAAGGAGCTCGCCGAGCGCATCGACGCACGCTGGCCGCTCACGGCACTCAGGCCCGCCTACCGGGGCGAAGTCGCCGAGCGCTACGCCTTCACCGATGGCTCCGGGGAGGTGGGCTTCATCTCCTCCGTGTCACAGCCGTTCTGCGGCGCGTGCTCGCGCGCACGCTTGTCGTCCGACGGGGTCATGTACACGTGCCTCTTCGCTACCCACGGCACGAGCCTGCGCGATGCCTTGCGCGGCGGGGCGAGCGAGGACGCACTGCTGGAGATCGTCCGCGACGTGTGGCTCAGACGAACCGACCGCTACAGCGAGCTGCGCGCGAGCCTCAGCAGCGAGGCGCACGAGCAGCGCAAGGTCGAGATGTTCTACATCGGTGGCTGATGGCGCGACGGCGACTGACGCATCTGACCGCCGCGAACCGCCCGACCATGGTCGACGTCGGCGGCAAAAAGGCGACGCAGCGCAGCGCAATCGCTGAGGCGCGCGTGAAGCTGCCGCCTGCCGTGGTGCGCGCGCTGAAGGCGAGCGGTCACCGCACCAAAAAGGGCCCGGTGTTCGACACCGCGGTCATCGCCGGCGTCCTGGCCGCCAAGCGCACGCACGAACTCATTCCCTTCTGCCATCCGCTCGGGCTCGAGAACTGCCAGGTGCAGATCGAACAGCAACGCAACGGCGAGCTGCGCGTACGCTGCGCGGTGAGCGTGCACCATCGGACCGGCGTGGAGATGGAGGCGCTGACGGGCGCGGCCGTGGCCGCACTCACCGTCTACGACATGTGCAAGGCGCTCTCACACGAGATCGAGATCGTCGGCCTTCGGCTGCTGGAGAAATCCGGCGGCCGCAGCAGTTTCAGACGGAGGGCGGGCTAGTGCGCACGGCGGCGCCGCTCTACGGCCTGGTGCTCGCCGGCGGCCGCAGCACGCGCATGCGCCGCGACAAGGCGGCCCTGAGCTACGCGGGCCGCAGCCAGCTCGAGCGTGCCGTGGAACTGCTGGCCGCGCACGTGCTGCGCGCCTACGTGTCGGTGCGCGCCGACCAGGGCGAGGAGCCGCTGCGCGCGCGCTTCGCGACCATCGCCGACCGGATCGAGAACGTCGGCCCGGTGGCGGGGCTGCTGTCCGCGCAGGCAACTCATCCCGAGGGCGCCTGGCTGGTACTCGCGTGCGATCTGCCCATGCTCGATGACGCGACACTCGCACATCTCGTGCGCGGGCGTGACCCCGAGCGCCTCGCGACCGCTTACCGTTCGAGTCACGACGGGCTGCCCGAGCCCCTGTGCGCCATCTACGAGCCACGCAGCCACGAGCCGCTCAGCGCCTATCTCGCCGCGGGGCGCTCCTGCCCGCGCAAATTCCTGCTGCAGAGCGAGGTGCGGCTGCTCGATGAGCCCAATCCGCGGGCACTCGACAACGTCAACACGCCCGAGGAGTATGGCGCGGCGATGGCCGCGCTCGATCAGTCCGGGGCGAAGGACAAGCACATCAGCGTGCAGTACTACGCGCTGCTGCGCGAACAGGCCGGGCGGCGCGAGGAGACCCTGCTCACGCGCGCGCACGATGCGCGCGAGCTGTACGCGCTGCTGCGCGCACGCTACCCCTTCTCGCTCGGCCCCGAGCACCTGCGTGTCGCCATCAACGCCGAATTCGCTGAGTGGTCGACGCCGCTGAAGGACGGGGATGCGGTGGTCTTCATCCCGCCGGTCGCCGGCGGCTGAGGCGGCCGTGGGCGACTTTCGGTTCACGCGCGCGCCCATCGACGCCACACGCCTGCGCGCGGCTCTCGAGCACCCCGGCTGCGGTGGCTTTGCGGTCTTCGAGGGCTGGGTACGCGACGAGAGCGAAGGCGAGCGCGTCACGCACCTCGAGTACGAGGCCTTCGAGGCACTCGCGCTGCGCGAGGGCGCGTGCATCCTCGGCGAGGCGCGCACGCGCTTCGGGGTCACCCGCGCCGCCTGTGAGCACCGGCTCGGCGATCTCGCAATCGGCGAGGTGGCGGTGTGGGTCGGCGTCAGCGCGCCGCATCGCGACGAGGCATTCAGCGCCTGCCGCTACATCATCGATGAGGTCAAGCGGCGCGTGCCCATCTGGAAGAAAGAGCACTACGAGAGCGGCGATTCCGGCTGGGTCAACTGCGAGCGTTGCGCCTCGCCGCCCCACGAGCACGCGCACGCGCACGAAACCGGCGCGTAAGGCGCGCGGGCGCTAGGGGCGTATCTGCCCGGCGCCGCGCACCAGGTACTTGTAGCTCGTCAGCTGCTCAAGGCCAACTGGCCCACGGGCGTGCAGCCGCTCCGTGGAGATGCCGATTTCGGCGCCCATGCCAAACTCACCGCCGTCCGCGAACTGCGTCGAGGCGTTGTGCAGCACGATCGCGCTGTCCACCCGCTGCAGGAAGTGCTCGGCGGTGGCGGGGTTCTCGGTGACGATCGACTCGGTATGCGCCGAACCGTAACGCGCGATGTGCGCGATCGCCTCGTCGACGCCGCCGACCACCCGCGCGGCGATGATCGCGTCGAGGTACTCCGTGTACCAGTCTTCCTCGCTGGCGCGGCGCACGCGCGGGTCGCTCGCCTGCACCGTGGCGTCGCCGCGCACCTCGCAGCCGGCCGCGAGCAGGTCCTGCACAATCGGTGCGAGGTGGGTCGCGACGCACGCCTCATCCACCAAGAGTGTCTCGGCCGCGCCGCAGATGCCGGTGCGGCGCATCTTGGCATTCACGGCGACGGCACGTGCCATGCGCACGTCCGCGTCACGGTCGATGTACACGTGGCAGTTGCCCTCCAAGTGTCCGAGTACCGGCACGCGAGCCTCGCGCTTGACGCGCTCGACCAGCGCCTTGCCCCCGCGCGGGACGATGACGTCGAGATACTCGGTCATGCCCGCGAGCATGTAGCCCACCGCGGCCCGGTCGCTGGTCGGCACCAGCTGGATACAGTGCTCCGGCAGCCCCGCGCTCGCGAGCCCCGTGAGCAGGCACGCGTGCAGGGCGCGGCTTGCGTGCTCGCTCTCGGACCCGCCGCGCAGGATCACCGCGTTCCCTGACTTCAGACACAGCGCACCCGCATCCGCGGTGACATTGGGACGACTCTCGTAAACGATGCCGATGACGCCGAGCGGCACGGTGACGCGCTGGATCCTGAGTCCGTTCGGCCGTTCCCACTCGGCGCTCACGCGCCCGACGGGATCGGCCATCGCCGCGAGCGCATCGCAGCTCCCCGCGATCGCCTCAATGGTGCGAGGCTCGAGGCGCAGACGCTCGAGGCGGGGCGCGCTCAGCTGCCGGGCTCGGGCGGCGGCGAGATCGCGCTCGCTGGCGGCGAGTATGTCCACGGCGCGTGCGCGCACGGCGACGGCCGCGGCGAGCAGCGCCGCGTCCTTCTGCGCGCGGCCGGCGAGCGCCAGCACGGCCGCGGCTTCGGTGGCGGCACGCCCGAGCTGCTCCATCAGTGCCGCGATCTGCGCCGTATTCATGAGGTCCGCCCTCAGCCACCGGCCGGCGGGGCCTGCGCGGCCGATAGCAGGGTGTCGTTGCGCAGCAGCACCAGGTCGTCGCGATGGATCATCTCGTCTCGCCCCCGAAAGCCGAGGATCTCGGCGATCTCCGTGGAGCGCCGCCCCATGATGCGCGCCGCGTCGGCGTCCGAGTAGGCGACGATTCCCCGGGCGATCTCGGTCCCCTCGGCCGTAAAGACACTCACGGTATCGCCGCGGTCAAAGCGGCCGCGCGCGGCGGTGACCCCCGCCGGCAGCAGGCTCTTCCCGTCGAGCAGTGCCCGCAGCGCCCCCTGATCGACGATCAGCGCCCCGGAGGGTCGCAGCGTGCCCGCGATCCACTGTTTGCGCGCCGCGGCCGGGGTCGCCACGGGGTGAAACCAGGTGCACTCGCTTCCCTCCTCGATCTTCTTCAGGGGATGCGCGGGCGCCCCGGCCGCGATGCACATGTGGCAGCCCGCGGCGACCGCGATGCGGGCGGCGAGCAGCTTGGTCCTCATGCCGCCCGAGCCGACACGCGAGAGCGCCCCCCCGGCCATGGCCTCGATCTCGGGGGTGATCTGGCGCACGTCGCGGATCAGGCGCGCCGTCGGATCCTGGGTAGGGTCGGCACTGTAGAGCCCGTCGACGTCCGAGAGCAGCACCAGGCAGTCGGCACTGCTCATCTGCGCGACGCGCGCCGCTAGCCGATCGTTGTCGCCGTAGCGAATCTCGGCCGTTGCGACGGTGTCGTTCTCGTTGATGACCGGCAGGGCGCCCAGCGCCAGCAGGGACTCGAGCGTCGCGCGTGCGTTCAGGTAGCGGCGCCGGCGCTCACTGTCCTCGAGTGTCAGCAGCACCTGGGCCACCGTGACCTCGTTGGCTTCGAGCAGGTCCTTGTACGCGTGCGCCAGGCGGATCTGCCCGACCGCGGCGGCCGCCTGACTCTCCTCGAGCCGCAACGATCCGCTCTTCAGGCCGAGCCGCCTGCGCCCGAGTGCGATGGCGCCGGATGACACCAATATGACTTGCTGACCGCGCCGCCGCAGTCTCAGCAGATCCGCGACCAGAGTCTCGAGCCACGCGCGGTTGACGCGCCCGCTGTCCCCGTCCACGAGCAGCGCCGAGCCCACCTTCACCACGACGCGGCGAGCCTGTGTCAGGGGCGCGGCCGGGTTGGGAACTTGGGCATTCATGCGGGAAAACTATACGCATTAGGGCTGCGTTGCCCAAGGACAGCGCAGCCCCTACACTTATTGGCGGCGAATTTGAAAGGCGGCGTGCGCGGTGAGCAGAGATTACGAGCCGGTTCCCGGTCAGTGGTACCAGAATCTGGAAGAAGAAGAATCCTTTCGCGTGCTCTCAGTGGACGAGGATTCGGAGCTGGTGGAGATCGAGTATCTCGACGGTGACATCGAGGAGCTCGACCTGGAGACCTGGCACGAGATGGACCTCGACCGCATCGAGGAGCCCGAGGGCTGGTCCGAGTCCGATGACGAGGACGAGGCCGAGGACGACGAGGATTGGGACGAGGACGAGGACGAGGACGACGACGAGGACGATGATGAGGACGACGACGAGGACGAGGTCGACGACGAGCGGGATGGGTACTGAGCTCGACGGCCTCGATCGCTGATACTACGAGCGGGAATCAGCCCGGCTCACCGCCGGGCGGCCAGCACCGACCCTGCTCCGCGCCAGCACGCCCCGCTCCGATCCCCTGTCCGCGAGGCGCGGATATGCCGTGCCGGACCCGCTCGCGCAGGTCCGGGCGCCCCCGGGTCTTGAAAAACCGGCGCGCAGCCCCACGCTGGCGAGCATGTCCCCGTATCGGTACAGTGCCCTTCCCGCGATCGGCACGGACTTCTCCCACACCGCGGTCCAACAAGACAGGGTGTCGTCATGAAACGCATCGTTCTGTTCCTCGCGACCAACATCGCAGTGCTGCTGGTGCTGAGCGTCGTCGCGCAGGTCACCGGACTCAACCAATGGCTCGCCGTGCACGGCCAGAGCCTCGGGGGACTGCTGGTGCTCGCCGCGTTCTTCGGCTTCGGCGGCTCATTCATCTCGCTGGCGATGTCCAAGTACATCGCCAAGACGAGCATGGGCGTGCGGGTCATCGACCAGCAGACCACCGATCCCACCGCCCAGTGGCTGCTCAGCGTGGTGGCGCAGCACGCGCGCACCGCCGGCGTCGGCATGCCGGAGGTCGGCATCTTCGACTCGCCGGCGCCTAACGCCTTCGCGACCGGCGCGAACCGCAACGCCGCGCTGGTCGCCGTCAGCACCGGACTCCTGCAGCGCATGAACCGCTCGGAGATCGAAGCGGTGCTCGGTCACGAGATGACCCACGTCGCAAACGGCGACATGGTGACCCTCACCCTGGTGCAGGGCGTCATGAACACCTTCGTGATCTTCCTGTCGCGCATCATCGGCAGCCTGGTCGACCGCTCGAGCGACGGGCGGGGCTTCGGCTACTTCATCACGGTCATCGTCTGCCAGCTTTGCCTCGGCTTTCTCGCCAGCATCATCGTCATGTGGTTCTCGCGACGGCGCGAGTTCCGCGCCGACCGGGGCGGTGCGCAGCTTGCCGGGCGGGATAACATGATCGGCGCGCTCGAGAGTCTCAAGCGCGAGCAGGAGCCGCTGCCGGCGCAGCAGTTTGCCGCCTTCGGCATCAGCGACAGGCCGCCCGCCGGCGGCCTGGCACGCCTGTTCATGAGCCATCCCCCGCTTGAGGAGCGAATCGCGGCCCTGCGCACGCTGAGCAATTGAACTCGCCGGCGAGCCAGCTCACCGAGCGGCTGCGCTCGATAGTCGGCCCCGAGGGGCTGGTCACCGGGGCCGCCGAGCGCAGCCCCTTTCTTACCGATCATCGCCGGCTCTACCACGGCGAGGCACTCGTCATCGTGCGGCCGCGCTCGACCGCCGAGGTCTCCGCGGTGCTCACCCTGTGCGACGCCGAGCGCGTCGGGGTAGTACCGCAGGGGGGCAACACGAGCTACTGCGGCGGCGCCACGCCGGATGAGAGCGGGCGGCAGCTCCTGCTGTCTCTGGCGCGCCTCAACCGCATCCGCAGCGTCGATCCCGCCGACAACTGCCTCGTCGCCGAGGCCGGCTGTCTGCTCGCAGACGTGCAGCGCGCGGCCGCGGAGGCGCAGCGCTACTTCCCCCTGAGCCTGGGCTCACAGGGCAGCTGTCAGATCGGCGGCAACCTGTCCACCAACGCCGGCGGGGTGAACGTTTTGCGCTACGGCATGACGCGCGATCTCGTGCTCGGACTCGAGGTCGTGCTCGCCGATGGACGCGTACTCGAGGCGCTCTCGGCGCTGCGCAAGGACAACACCGGCTACGACATCAAATCGCTGTTCCTCGGTGCAGAGGGGACGCTCGGTGTCATTACCGCGGCGAGCCTGCGCCTCTTCCCGCCGCAGCGCGCGCATGCGACCGCGCTCGTGGCCGTCGCGGACGTCGCCGCGGCTGTGACGCTGCTCGCCCGGCTGCGTGAGGCGAGCGGTGAGCGCATCAGCTCCTTCGAGCTCATTCCGCGCGTCGCGATCGACCTCACCGTGCGCCACGTGCCGGGGGTGCGCGACCCATTGGAGCGTTCCTATCCCTGGTATGTGCTGTGTGAGCTCAGCTCGAGCCGCGCCGGCGATTCGCTCGAGGCACTCCTCGAGGAGTCCCTGGGTGAGGCCCTGAGTGAGAACCTGGTGCTCGATGCCGCGCTCGCCCGCAGCGAGCGCGAGCGCGCGGCGCTCTGGCACCTGCGCGAGACCATCCCCGAGGCCCAGCGTCGCGAGGGCGTCGGCCTCAAGCACGACATCTCGCTGCCGGTCGGCGCGCTCGCGGAGTTCACGGTACGGGCCGCCCCGCTCCTCGAGAGGCTGGTTCCCGACGGCTACCCGGTCGCCTACGGCCACGTGGGCGACGGCAATCTGCACTTCAACGTCAGCGCGGCCGCGGGCGCAGACGCGGCGCGCTTTCTCACCCGGGGCGAGAACGTGCGGCGTGCCGTGCACGACCTGGTGCGCGAATTCGGCGGCAGCTTCAGCGCCGAGCACGGCATAGGGCAGCTGAAGGTGGGCGAACTGGAGCGCTACGCTTCCCCGACCGAGCTCGCGCTGATGCGCGCGGTCAAGCAGGCGCTAGATCCGCACGGAATCATGAATCCGGGTAAGGTACTGCGCGGTCAAGGTTAAGGAGTCGCTGATGCTGGGGGGTCGAGTCGCGCTGTGCGCATTGCTGCTGGTCGCGAGTTCCTGCGGGGAGAAGACACCCCCGGCGTCCGGGTCCACGCCCCCGCCGTCCCCGCCGCCCCCCGAGAGCGCGCCGGCGCAGGCTGCGGACGGGCCGCGCCTGACTCTCTCGCCGGACAACGTGCATGTCGAGTACCGCGTGTTCGGGCACGGCGATCCGGCGGTGCTGCTGATTCACGGCTGGGCATCGGACGCGAACTACTGGAGTGCGCAGATCGAGGCGCTCAAGCCGACCTACACGGTGGTGGCGCTGAATCTCGCCGGACACGGCGGGTCCGCCGCCAACCGCTCCGACTGGACGATCGCCAACTACGCGGGCGACGTTGCCGCCGTGGCGCACGAGATCCCGAATGCGCATCTGATCCTGGTCGGACACGCCATGGGAGCGACCGTGGCGCTCGCGGCCACCCCGCTGATCGGCGAGCGCGTCATCGGTGTCGTCGCCGTCGAGGCGCTGCGCTCGCTGGGCGCCGCGCCGCTCACGGCCCGCGAGATCGAGCAGCGCGTCGCGCCCTTTCGCGCCGATTTCGTCGGGCAGACGCGCAAGCTGGTGAGCGAGTCGCTGTTCACGAAGAATGCCAACCGCACGCTGGTACAGAAGGTCGCCTACGACATGTCGCTGGAGTCCCCCGCGGTGGCCGTGCCGAGCCTGCAGGCGCTGCTCGCGACCGACCTGGCGCCGCTCCTGCCGCAGATCCACGTACCGGTGTTCGTCATCAACTCGGATCTCCTGCCGACCGATGCCGCGCGCATCCGCAAGGCACTGCCGGGCGCCACCGTCGATGTGCTGGAGCACAGCGGTCACTTCCTCATGCTCGAGGATCCGGCACGCTTCAATCCGCTGCTGCTTAAGGACGTCGCGGCGCTCGCCGCGCACAGTGGCACTCACTGAGTAAGCTCCTCGGAATCGGGCGCGATCGAACCGCAGCGCACGCTGAGCCAGCCGAGCTCGAGCGCGACCTGCTGCGAGTCCATCTGCGACCAGGCGCTCGCGAAGGGGGTCTCCCCGCCCTGATCCTGTAGCAGCAGGATGAGCGCGTCGCGGTCGAGCGCGAACGGCCAGTCGCGCCCGTGCAGCGTCACCTCGAGCGCGCGCCCGTCGGGCGTGACGAAGCGCCCGCGACCGCCCTCCTCGTACAGCTCGAGCGTAACGAGCGGCCTGAGTTCGCGGCGCGTGCCGCTCGCCGACCAGGCAACGCGGCAGGCGTACAGGCGGGCCTCGTTGAGTTCGAAGCGATTGAAGCCGATGACCTCCTGCTGCAGCTCGGCGTCGCTCTGGCGCAGTACGCGGCGGCGGTACCAGTACAGGTCCTCGCCGATCACCATCTGGTAGTCGAGGTAGCTCCGGGTAGCGCCGCTCGCGTCGAGGCACTGTCGGCCGACCGTGCCGCCGCGGAACTGATCGCCCGAACGCACCAGGGTGAAATCGCAGCCCTGCGAGGAGACCACGTCGGCCCACACCAGCGTCGCGAGCAACGCGGGGCGGTAGTTGAGGTGTACCCAGCGTCGCGGCGCGGCGAAGGTGAACAGGTGCACGTGCACGGCATGCGGCGGGTCGATCGCCGACCCGAGCTGCAGCAGCAGCTGCCGGCGCGGATGCTCCGCGTCATCCTGCAGAAATTCCTCGAGATAAAGGACGTGCGCACCGAGCCATGGGACGCTCACGGGTGCCACCACGGTGCGTACCCGCCGCTCGCCCAGCTGCGGCCAGGCGGTAGCGCTCGCATCCGCGCTCATCACGACCTGCTCGCTCGAGTCGCGCACGCCGGTCCACAGATGCTGCAGGGCGGCCACGTCCCCGCTGTCACCGGCCGCCGCCGCGGCGGCCGCGATCAACCCTGTCAGCAGCCCGCCCATGAATCGTTGGACCCCGCCGCGTCCTAGGGTTCCTTGCGCACGCGCACCAGCCCCTCCTGCGCGGTACTCGCCACCAGACGGCCGTCGCGCGCGAAGACACTGGCGCGCACGAAGCCGCGCGCGCCGGAGGCACTCGGACTCTCCATCGCATACAACAGCCACTCGTCGACGCGCAGCGGGCGATGGAACCACATCGCGTGATCGATACTTGCCATGATGATGCTCGGCCTGAGGAACGACGCCCCGTGCGGCAGCATGGCGGTGTCGAGCAGGAAGAAGTCGGACACGTACGCGAGCAGCCGCCGGTGCAGCATCTCGCCCCCCGGGACCGGCGCCACGGCGCGCAGCCACACCTGCCGCACCGGGGAACTGCGCACCGGGTTGAGGTAGTCGATCGGCTGCACCAGGCGGAATTCGAACGGCCGCGGCTGCTCGAAGAAGCGCCGCACGCGCTCGGGCAGGCGCTCGAGCAGCTGCGGCGGCAGCCCGCCGTAATCGCTGAGGCTCTCCGGCTCGGGCACCTGCGGCATCTCGATCTGGTGATCGAAGCCCGGCTCGGTCACCTGGAAGGAGGCGGTCATGTTGAAGATCTGCTCGCCGTGCTGGATCGCCACCACGCGGCGGTTGGAGAAGCTATGCCCGTCCAGACTGCGATCGACCTGGTAGATGATCGAGGCGTTGGGATCCCCGCGGCGCAGGAAGTAAGCGTGCAGGGAGTGCACCACGCGGCCATCGGCGATGGTCGCGCCGGCGGCGCTCAGGGCCTGCCCCAGCACCTGACCGCCGAAGACCTGCGGTGCGCCGATGTCGCGGCTCTCGCCGCGGAACAGGTTGACCTCGAGCTGTTCCAGCTCGAGCAGCGTCAGCAGATCCGCGAGCCGCTGATCCATAACCCCCCGATCACCCGTCTCAGCCGAACTTGAACTTGCCCTTCATGAGCGCGCTGTGCCCGGGAAAGGTGCACTCGTACGAGTAGTCCCCGCCCGGCTTCATGCTCGCGGTGGAGAAGGTGACGCTCGTCGTCTCGCCGCCGCCGATCACCTTGGTGTGCGCGATCACGCGCTTGTCGCCGGGCTGCAGGTAGTCCTGTGCCGCGCCCGCACTCATGCCGGCCTGCGCCACGGCCGCCAGGTCGGACGTCACCGTCAGCACCCAGTCGTGACCCATGGCCTCCTTGGGCAGCTTACCGCTGTGGTGCAGGGTGAGGGTCACCTCCTTGCACGCAGCCGCAACCGACAGCTCCTGCTTGTCGTACTGCATCTGATCGTTGCCGGAGATCTCGAGCTTGCAGGCATCCGCCGCCCGCGCCTGCGGGGCGAGCGCGGCCGCGAGGACGAGTGCGCCAAGTGCGATACGCGGAAAAGACATGTCGGCTCCTTCCAGGTTGACGATCTCAGTCCGGCACTCCCAGACGCTGGTGCATCACCGGGCTCGTGGTGGTGTACTGCAGGAACTGCTTCTTCTGGGGATAAAGGTGGTGCTGGATCGCGAACGCGGCCAGCGCCGCCTCGTGGAACCCGGACAGGATCAGCTTCTTCTTGCCCGGGTAGGTATTGATGTCGCCCACGGCGAAGACGCCGGGCACGCTGGTCTGGAACTTCTCGGTGTCGACCTGCAGCGCGCGCTTCTCCAGAGCGAGCCCCCACTCGGCGATCGGCCCGAGCTTCGGATGCAGCCCGAAGAACACCAGCAGCTGCTCGGCCTCGAGCGTGCTTATGCTGCCGCCGGGCTCCCGGACCTTCACCCCGCGCAGCGCGCCGTCCTCGACGAGGAGCGCGTGCGGCACAGCCTCGTGACAGCGCATCCGCCCGGCGCTGACCTGCTCGCGCATCTTCGCGACCGATGCGGGTGCTGCGCGAAACTCCGGCCGCCGGTGTACCAGCTCAAGGGACGCCGCGCGCGGCAGCAGCTCGAGCGTCCAATCGAGTGCCGAATCGCCGCCGCCGAAGATGACGAGGCGCTTGCCGGTGAGCTCGGCGGCGTTCTTGATGCGGTACTGGATCGCGGAACCCTCGAAGGCCTCCGCGCCCTCCAGGCCGATGCGTCGCGGCTGAAACGAGCCGAGACCGGCGGCGATCACGACCGCGCCCGCATCGAAGGTGGTGCCGGCGGCGGTGCGCACGTGAAAGCGTCCGTCCGCCCGGCGGTTGAATTCGGTGACTTCCTGACCGAGGTGCAGCTGCGCCTTGAAGGGCTTGATCTGCTGCAGCAGCCGGTCGACCAGTTCCTGCGCCCCGCACACCGGCAGCGCCGGAATGTCGTAGATCGGCTTGTCCGGATAGAGCTCGGCGCACTGCCCGCCCGGGTGCGCCAGGGAGTCCACTACGTGGGCGCCGATGCCAAGGAGACCGAGCTCGAAGACCTGGAACAACCCACAGGGACCGGCGCCGATGACGACGACTTCTGCGGTGATAGGTGATCCACTGGTGAGGCTGACGGTCGACTGGCTCAAGAGTCTGGCTTTCGCTTGGCGGTCGCGGGAGGGGCATTGTAGAGGGTCCGTCGCCCCCTCGCATGGCGGCTGCCTCTTATGGCATGTGAGGATGCGCCGGGCGCGGCACCGGCCGTATAGTACGCATGCGGCGCGGCCCGTCAGCACGCACCTACCGCTGCGGCGGTTGGCACGTTGTCAACGACGAAGGCCGTGCACCGACTCGCTTGCGCACGTGACGGGCGCGGCCGCGACTCCCAACCTGA
>DATBBQ010000127.1:0-9919 GCA_036270915.1 Steroidobacteraceae bacterium | reverse complement strand
ATCAACGAGTCGGACATGATTCTCGCGCTCGATGCGAGCACCGCCGTCATCGATCCTTTCTTCGAAGAAACCACGGTCAACATCCGTTGCGACGTGATCGAGCCCAACACCCTGCAGGGCTACGAGCGCGACCCGCGCTCCCTCGCCAAGCGCGCGGAAGCGTACCTCAAGTCCACCGGCATCGCGGACGGGGCGCTGTTCGGACCGGAGAATGAGTTCTTCATCTTCGACAGCGTGCGCTACGGCAACGAGATGCACGGCTCCTTCTACGCCATCGACTCGGTGCAGGGCGCGTGGAATTCGCCCAAGGAATACCCGGACGGCAACAAGGGACACCGCCCGGGCGTCAAGGGCGGCTACTTCCCGGTGCCGCCGGTGGATGCCTACCAGGACATCCGCTCGGCGATGTCGCTCGCCTGCGAGGAGCTGGGACTGAAGGTCGAGGTGCACCACCACGAGGTCGCGACCGGCGGGCAGTCGGAGATCGGCATCGGCGCGGGCACGCTGGTGCAGAAGGCCGACCAGGTGCAGATCCTCAAGTACGCCGTGCACAACGTGGCGCACGGCTATGGCAAGACCGCGACCTTCATGCCCAAGCCCCTGGTGGGGGACAACGGCAGCGGCATGCACGTGCACCAGTCGCTGCAGAAGGAAGGCAAGGCGCTCTTCGCCGGCGACAAGTACGGGGGACTCTCGGATCTCGCGCTCTACTACATCGGCGGCATCATCAAGCACGCCAAGGCGCTCAACGCCTTCACCAACGCCGGCACCAACAGCTACAAGCGCCTGGTGCCGGGGTTCGAGGCGCCGGTGATGCTCGCCTACTCGGCGCGCAACCGCTCCGCCTCGATCCGCATCCCGTGGGTCTCCAACCCCAAGGCGCGCCGCATCGAGGTGCGCTTCCCCGACTCCTCCGCCAATCCCTACTTCGCGTTCGCGGCGATGATGCTGGCGGGACTGGACGGGATCCAGAACAAGATGCACCCGGGGGATCCGGCCGACAAGGACCTCTACGACCTCGAGCCCGAGGAGGCCAAGCACATCCCGACCGTGTGCCACTCCCTCGACATGGCGCTCGAGCACCTCGACCGCGATCGGGAGTTCCTCACCCGCGGCGGCGTCTTCACCAACGACGTGATCGACGCCTACATGGGGCTGAAGTACCAGGAGGTGCAGCGCTTCCGCATGTCGACGCACCCGGTGGAGCTGGAGCTGTACTACAGCTGCTGAAGCGGCAATGACACGGTCGCAGTTCTCGCCCCGAGGCGCCAGTGGCGGCCCGTGCCGTGGCCGCGGCGCGCGCGGTGGGAAAGGGGCGCGGGTGCCGGCGTTCACAGAACGCCGACACCCGCGTTGGTGGCGCGCCCCCCGCGGGGGTATGCTCGATGACGATGCGTACCTTCCTCTTTACCTTAATGTGTCTCGCCGCCCCGCTGGTGCTCGCCGCCACGGTCTACAAGTGGGTCGACGAGAACGGCGTCGTGCACTACTCCGACCAGCCGCACCCGAACGCGGAGAAGGTGCAGGTGCAGGCGGTGCAGACCTACAAGGCCGGCGCGATGCCCTCGGGCGACTCCGCGGCCGCCGCGGCCGCGAAGGCCCCGAAGGAAGGGTATGCCGGCTGCGCCGTCTCCGATCCGGCCGACGACCAGACCTATACCAACGTCGATGCGGTCACCATCGCGGTGCGCACCGATCCGGCGCTGCGGCCCGGGGACCAGATCTACATCATGCTGGACGGTACCCTGGTCAACAACGGCAGCGCGACCGGCAACTCCTACACGGTTTCCCCGGTGGAGCGCGGCACGCACACCGTGCAGGCCGTGGAGAAGAACAGCGAGGGCGGACTCATGTGCCAGTCCCCCGGCATCACCTTCCACGTGCACCTGCCCTCGATCCAGAACCCGGTCAACCCGGTCCGTCCGCACTGACGCGCGCGCCGCGCGGCGCGCAGAACCGCCCGGTGTACCGTGGCGGCTGAGTACACCCCTTCGGTCCTCGCGCACTTCGACGCGGGCGAGCTGCTCGATGCCCTCTCCACGGGCATCCTCATACTCGATACGCAGCTGTGCGCCGTGTACGCCAACGTCGCCGGCCAGGACCTGCTCGCCTTCAGCCTCAAGATGGCGCGCGGCCGCCCGTTCACCGAGCTGCTGCACGACGCGGAGGGGCTGAAGGGGCTGCTGCGGCGTGCGCTCGAGACCGGCGAGGCGCTCGCTGACCGCGAGGTGGCGCTGCGTGCGGCCGGCGCGCCGCGCGAGCCGCGCACGCTCGACATCACCATCACCCCGGTGAGCGGCATCACCGGCCGGCAGCTGCTGCTCGAGGTCGCCGACACGACGCAGCGACAGCGCATCTCGCGCGAGAACGACCTGCTCGCGCGCCTGGACGGCAGCCGCCTCATGGTCCGCCAGCTCGCGCACGAGATCAAAAACCCGCTGGGCGGGCTGCGCGGGGCGGCGCAGCTGCTCGAGCGCGAGCTGCCGGCGGCGGAGCTCAGGGAGTACACGCAGCTCATCATCGGCGAGGCCGACCGCCTCACCGCGCTCGTCGACTCCATGTCCGGTCCGGTGCGTGCCCCCGCGCGCTCGCTCATGAACGTGCACGAGATCTGCGAACACGTCTTCCAGCTCGTGCGCGCCGAGGCGCCCGCCACGGTGCGCATCGAGCGCGACTACGACCCGAGCCTGCCCGAGGCGATGCTCGATCGGCACCAGCTGATCCAGGCCCTGCTCAACGTCGCGCGCAACGCGCTGCAGGCGCAGGGGGACCTCGGGCGCATCGTGCTGCGCACGCGCGCCCGTACCCAGGTCAGCATCGGCTCGGCGCTGCACCGCCTGGTCGCCGCGGTGCAGGTCGAGGACCAGGGTCCGGGCGTACCGCCGCACCTGCGCGCCTCGATCTTCTATCCGCTCGTCAGCGGGCGCGCCAACGGCACGGGGCTCGGGCTCGCGGTCGCCCAGGAGCTCGTGACGCGCAACGGCGGCCTGATCGAATTCGAAAGCGAGGCGGGGCGCACGGTCTTCACGCTGCTCCTGCCACTCGGAGAGGACGCATGAACACGAACGCACTGCGCGTCTGGCTGGTCGACGACGACGCCTCCATCCGCTGGGTGCTCGAGCGGGCGCTGCGGAGCGAGGGCATGGCGCCGCGCGCCTTCGATGCCGCGGAAGGCGCGCTCGCAGCGCTGCGGCGCGAGTCCCCGGACGTGCTCATAACCGACATCCGCATGCCGGGTGCCTCGGGGCTCGAGCTGCTGCGCCTGATCCGCGACGCACGACCCGCGCTGCCGGTCATCGTCATGACGGCGCATTCGGACCTGGGGAGCGCAGTCTCCGCCTACGAGGGCGGGGCGTTCGAGTACCTGCCCAAGCCCTTCGACATCGACGAGGCGGTGGCGCTCGTGCGCCGCGCCGCGCAGGCGGGCGGGGTGCCGGGCGACAAGGCCGAAGCCGCCGGGCGCACCCCCGAACTCCTCGGGCGCGCGCCGGCGATGCAGCAGGTGTTCCGCGCCATCGGCCGCCTGGCGCGCTCCTCCGTCACGGTGCTCATCACCGGGGAGTCGGGCACCGGCAAGGAGCTGGTCGCGCGCGCGCTGCACGAGCACAGCCCGCGCGCGGGCCGCCCCTTCGTCGCGCTCAACACCGCGGCCATTCCCGCGGACCTCCTCGAGTCCGAGCTCTTCGGCCACGAGCGCGGCGCGTTCACGGGCGCGGACGCGCTGCGGCGCGGGCGCTTCGAGCAGGCGGAAGGGGGCACGCTCTTTCTCGACGAGATCGGCGACATGTCGGCGCCCCTGCAGACGCGCCTGCTGCGCGTGCTCGCGGAAGGGGAGTTCTACCGCGTCGGGGGGCAGACCCCGATCCGCGCCGACGTGCGCGTGATCGCCGCGACCCACCAGAACCTCGAGGAGCGCGTCGCACGGGGCCTGTTCCGCGAGGACCTCTATCACCGCCTCAACGTCATCCGCATCGAGCTGCCGCCGCTGCGCGCCCGCGGCGAGGACATCCCGGACCTGCTCGAGCACTACATGCGCATCGCCGCCGCCGAGCTCGGCGTGGAGGCCAAGTCGCTCTCGCGCGAGGCGATCGAGCGGCTCGGCGCCCATCACTGGCCGGGCAACGTGCGCGAGCTCGTGAACCTCTGCCGCCGGCTCTCGGTGCTCGCCCCGGGGCGCGAGGTGCACGTCGCGGACCTGCCGGCCGAGCTCACCGCGCACCCGCCGCAGGCGGCGGGCGAGGCCGAGTGGGCCGCGGCGCTCGCCGGCTGGGCGGAGCGGCACGCGCAGCCCGGCGCCGCCCCGCTCCTTCATGCCGCGCAGCCGCAGTTCGAGCGGGTGCTGATCCGCGCGGCGCTCAAGCGCACCGGGGGTCACCGCCAGGAGGCGGCGAAGCTGCTCGGCTGGGGGCGCAACACCCTCACGCGCAAGCTCAAGGAGCTGGGCATGAACGACACCCCGGGCGCGTAGTCGCAGGCGCGCGAAGCGGGTAAGGTTCCCGGCCGGCGCCCGCGCGGGCACGGGGAGGGGTGATGGGAGCCTGGCATGCACTGGCGGACACGATGATCCTGGGCAATCCGCTCGGGACCTGGCTGCTCTCGCTCGTCGTCTTCCTCGTCACCTTCACGCTGCTGCCGCTCCTGAGGCGCTTCCTCAGCGCGCACCGCCGCCGCCGCGACAGCCAGACGCGCGCGGCGCACGTCGCGGTCGACCTCGCCACGGTGCTCGGCGAGCGCACCAGCCGCCTGTTCCTCTGGGCCGTCGCGGTCTGGCTCGCCTCGCGCGACCTCGTGCTGCCCGCGAGCGTCGAGCACTGGCTCAGCACGATGCTCGTGCTGCTCTTCTGGATGCAGATGGCGCTGTGGGCGATGAGCGCGGTGCGCTTCGCGATCGACCAGCGCCGGCTGCGCTCGATGGGGCCGGACACCCTGCTCAAGAGTTCGATGGAGGTCATCCTGTTCGCGGCGGGGATCCTCGTGTGGAGCGTGGCGTTCCTGCTCGCGCTCGACAACCTCGGCATCCAGATCAAGCCCCTGCTCGCGGGCCTCGGCATCGGCGGCATCGCGCTCGCCCTCGCCATCCAGACGGTGCTCGGGGACTTGCTCGCCTCGCTCTCCATCGCCCTCGACAAGCCCTTCGGCATCGGCGACGCACTCGGGCTCGATGACGTGCAGGGCACCGTCGAGCACATCGGCGTGAAGAGCACGCGCCTGAGGAGCGTGAACGGCGAGCAGATCATCCTGTCGAACGCCGACATCCTCAAGGCGCGCCTGCGCAACTTCGGGCGCCTGGCGCAGCGGCGCTCGCTGTTCCTGCTCGACATCCACTACGAGACCCCGGTGGCGGCGCTGGCCGCCGTGCCCGGCGCGGTTCGCGAGATCATCGAGGGCACGCCCAACACGCGCTTCGAGCGCTGTCACCTGCTGCGCCTGACCGCGACCGCGGTGCAGTTCGAGACCGTGTTCTTCGTGACGCAGTCAGACTACAAGGCCTACGCGGACGCGCAGCAGGCGGTCAACCTGCGCATCCTCGAGAAGCTGCCCCCCATGGGGGTCGCCTTCCTCGCCACCATGCCCACCCCGGTGCGCATCGCGCCGCCGCCGGAGCCGAAGAGCGACGGCGCGCAGCAGCGCCTCATCTAGCGGCGAGCAGCTCCTTGATGGCCTCGTCGAAGGCGACGTAGGGCTGGGCGCCCGCGCCGACTTCACCCACCAGTACCCCGTTCTCGACCCGGCCGAGGACGAAGGCCGGGGTGCCGTTCAGGCCCAGGCTGTCGGCGGCGGCGGCGTTGGCGGCGATCGCCGCCTCGTAGCGAGCGCCGCGCATGCACTCGTGCAGCCGCGTGAGGTCCAGACCGACCGCCTTGGCGCGCTTGTCGATGCCGCCGTTCGCGAGCGGGTCGGCGCCGCTCAGGAGCGCCTCGTGCATTTCCCAGAACTTGCCCTGCTCGGCGGCGCAGTGCGCCGCCTCGGCCGCGGGTCGCGCCGAGGAATGAAACTCGAGCGGCAGGTCGCGCACGATGAAGCGCACCTTGCCGGTATCGATGTAGTTCTTCTTGATGAGCGGGAAGGTCTCGGCCTGGAAGCGCCGGCAGAACGGACACTGGTAGTCCGTGAACTCCACCAGAGTGACGGGCGCGTCGGACCGGCCGAGCGAGAACTCGCGCGCGTCGAGCTTCAGGCGCGCGGGCTCACTGGCCGGCGCCTCGGGTGCGGCGCGGGCCACGGCGACGCTGAGCAAGAGCGCGACGCCGGCGAGGAGCGGGGCTGCGGTGCGCATCAGCCGGAGACCGCGCAGTCCTGGATCTCGCGGCTCGTCCGGAGTGTCCCGGTGAGCTCGCTCACGTTCTTCATCCCGTGCGCGCCGAGGTATTCGAGGATCCCGGCGTTCAGCGTCTTCAGGATCATCGGCTCGTAGAAGAGCGCCGTGCCGATGCCGACCGCGGCGGCGCCGGCGATCAGGAACTCCAGGGCGTCATTGACCGTCGTGATGCCACCCTGGCCGATGATCGGGATGCCGTGCGGGGCGGCCACCTCGTACACCTGGTGCACCTTGAGGAGTGCGATCGGCTTGATCGCCGGCCCCGAGAGCCCGCCCTGCACGTTGCCGATCACCGGGCGGCGCGTGGCGACGTCGATCGCCATGCCCATGACGGTGTTGATCACCGAGAGCGCGTCGGTCCCCGCCTCGATGCAGCGGCGGGCGTTCTCCCTGATGTCGGTCTGGTTGGGGGAGAGCTTGGTGATGAGGGGCTTTGCGGTCACGCGGCGGCAGGCGGCCACCACCTGTGCGGACATGTCCGGGTAGTTGCCGAAGGCGACCCCGCCTTCCTTGACGTTCGGGCAGGAGATGTTGACCTCGATCGCGTCGATCGGGGACTGGTCGAAGCGCCGCGTGACCTCGACGTACTCCTCGATGGTCGAGCCGCAGACGTTGGCGATGAAGCGCGTCTCGGAGAAGTCGAGCTGCGGCAGGATGGCGCGCACCACCTGCTCGACGCCGGGGTTCTGCAGGCCGATGGCGTTCAGCATGCCCGCGGGGGTCTCGTACACCCGGTGCGGCGGATTGCCGAGGCGCGGCCTGCCGGTCGTGCCCTTGAGCACCACGGCGCCGGCGTCGCGGTTGGAGAAGCCCTCGATGCGCGTGTACTCCTCGCCGAAACCGACGCAGCCGGAGAGCAGCACGAGCGGTGTCGCGAAGTCCAGGCCGCAGAACTTCAGCGCCAGCGGCGAGGCGCCCGGCGCGAGGCCCGGAGCGCGCGAGTCTGGTTTCACCGTCGCCATGACGGGCATTATCGCACACGGGACCCACGCCGATCGCGTTCCGCCATGTTCCACGTCGTGCTGTTCGAGCCCGAAATCCCGCCCAATACCGGCAATATCGTGCGCCTGTGCGCGAACTGCGGCTCGACGCTGCACCTGGTGCGGCCGCTCGGCTTCGAGCTCACCCGCAAGGCGGTGCGTCGCGCGGGCCTGGACTACGACGAGCTCGCGAGCGTGCAGGTGCACGAGAGCCTCGGCGAGTGTCTCGGGCGGCTCGGCGGCGCGCGGCTGTTCAGTGTCGAGACGAGCGGTTCACAGCCCTACAGCGAGGCGCGCTTCGCCGCGGGCGATGCGCTGCTCTTCGGGCCCGAGACGCGCGGGCTGCCGCCCGTGGCGCTCGCCGAGGTGCCGCGCGAGCGGCAGCTGACCATCCCCATGCGCGCCGGCAACCGCAGCCTCAATCTCTCCAACGCGGTCGCACTCGTGGTGTACGAGGCCTGGCGCCAGAACGGCTTCGCCCGGGCGGCCGCACACGCCCGTCCCTGACCAGGGCCCACGGTTGACGCGCGCTACGCGCTCTCGCAGCATGCCAGCGATGCCGGCGACCCAACATCCCGACCCGCGAGTTCACGCGCAGCACGCCGCCGCTCCCGGGCGCTCACTGCCACCCGCGGCGCACCCGGTGCGATGGCAAAGCTCCTGATCCTCCTCTTCGGGGCGCTCAAGCTCGGCAAGATGCTGCCGGCGGCGCTCACCATGCTGTTGTCGATCGGCGCGTACACACTGCTCTTCGGGTGGCCATTCGCGGTCGGGTTCGTGCTCCTCATCTTCGTGCACGAGATGGGTCACTACGTCGCGGCGCGCAGCCGCGGCCTGCGCGTCGGCCTGCCGACCTTCATCCCGTTCGTCGGCGCGTGGGTCGAGCTCAAGGACATGCCGCACGACGCCGAGACCGAGGCCTTCGTCGGCATCGCGGGCCCGTTCGTCGGCACCTTGGGCGCGCTCGCCTGTTACTACCTGGGGCGCGGCGGCGGCAGCGGACTGCTGCTCGCGCTGGCCTACTCCGGCTTCTTTCTCAATCTCTTCAACCTGATCCCGCTCTCGCCCTTCGACGGTGGGCGCATCACCGCCGCGATCTCACCCCGGCTGTGGCTGATCGGTGCGCCGCTCCTGGTTGCACTCTTCTTCTATCGCCCGAGCCCGCTCCTGATCCTCATGGCGATCCTCGCGCTGCCGAGCGTGCTCAAGGCCTGGCGTGGCCTGCGCACACCCGAGGAGGAGCGCTACTACGCCGTAACCACGCAGACCCGGCTCACGTACGGGACGTTCTACCTGGGCCTCGCAGTGTTTCTCGCGCTCATGTGCGAGGAACTCAGTCACGAGCTGCCGCGAGGCCGCTAGCCGGCGGCCGGAGACTCGCCGGCGGCACCCGACACCTCGGCGGATCCCGCCGCTGCAGCGTCGGCCGGAGGGGCCTCTCGGTCGAGCGGGCTGCGCACGCCGCGTGCTCCTTTCTGCATCACGTGCGTGTACACCATGGTGGTCTTGACGTCCGCGTGGCCGAGCAGCTCCTGCACGGTGCGGATGTCATAACCGTCCTCCAGACGAGGTGCGTCAAGAATTTCTCGACTCCCGCTGCTCCGAGGTCCCGCGGATGCTTCCGCTCGTGAAAGGCAAGATAGCGCCGCAGCCACTGCAGGTAAACCTGCTCGGTGCGCACCGCCAGGTGGCGCGTGCGCATCCGTTCACGGGCGACCGCCAGCAATCCCGGACGGGCTTTCAGGCTCCCTGTCATTGGGGCACGTTAGGCGACATGCGACTGTAGAATCCGCATGGAAACTACAGTTCGCAGCTTCGCAAATTGGTCCAAATGCCACTGCCGTCTAACAATCGTTGGAGGATGCCGTGAGACGCTGTGTTGTCGCCGAGGGCGCGTGGGAATATTGTGCGCTCGCGGCTTCAATCGGACGCCGACAGCTGGCCCCTCAACTTCACCGTTAGACCGCATCCGGCTTGACGCATGAACGACGCTTACGCTGACCTACGCGCGATCCTTGACGACCGTCTGGATCGTTTCACAAAGGTGAGAGCCCTGGCTGATGCGTTGCGGGAGGCAAGGAAGTACCGGTGGGTGGGGCTTTACGACGTCACCGCGACAGAGATATGCGCCATTGCATGGACGGGCCCAGAGGCGCCTGCGTGCCCCAATTTTCCGCGGTCCCGAGGCTTAAATGGCGCGGCCGTTTCCTCCGGGGGGCCTCTGATCGTCCAGGATGTCACGCGAGATTCGCGCTGGCTCACTACCTTTAGCACATCGAAAGCTGAAGCGATCTTTCCCGTCACACTGCACGGGGAGATTGTGGGCACCATTGACGTTGAAAGCGATCGCGTCGGCGCCTTTACAAGTGCGGACGAAGACTTTCTTAGAGGCGCGGCCGTGGTGCTCCAACCTTTGTGGGCGGCGGATGCAGTCTAACAATCGTTGGAGGGGACCGTGACAGTCGATAGTGTCGCTGCGGGCGCTGGAAGACAGTGTGCGCCCGCGGCTCCAATCGGGCGTTTGTACCGGCACCTCAACTCATCCGTTATGTCGGGGGAGAGCCTTTCCCAGTCCTACTTCCTGAGGTACCCCATGCTGCACACCAGAATGGTCGCGGTC
>DATBBQ010000126.1:0-3375 GCA_036270915.1 Steroidobacteraceae bacterium | reverse complement strand
GCGAAGAACCTTGTCCACATACTCAGCCATGCGCTCGGTACCGTAGCCGAGGCTCGCCCGCGATGCGTAAGAAAGCAGCGCCCCGGCGTTGGCGAACTCGCAGTCGTTAAACGCCCCCGGCAGGCGGTGGCGGAGCAGGAGCTCGAGTACACGCTGGCGCGCGCGAGAGACCTCAATGCCACTGCCCATGACAGCTTCAGCGCGCCAGCTAGAGATTTCGGATACTGCGCCGTCGATATCCTGCGGCGCGTCGCGCTGCTCGGCCATGCCGAGCACTCGATGTCGGGGCACTACGCGAGCGCCCACGTCGGCCGGCTGCTCAAGCTCGCCAATCTGGTTCTGCACCGGGCCGAAACACGCACCGTGCTGCGAGTCGCGAACGGCTGACTCGAACGGCCGCCGCTGTGGATGACGGGTCCCGCAGTCCTGCGCCGGCATCGGTCGGTGCGTGGCGTGCTCTGCGACCGAATATCGACGAGGGGCGCCGCCGGCACACCGCTTGACGATCCCGAGTTTGCGGGGCGCTTCACCATCGGCGCGGGAGACTTCTTCGACACCGTCCCGCGAGGCGGCGACTACTACATCCTGTCGAGCATCCTGCACGACTGGAGCGACGCACAAGCGCTCGCTATTTTGCGCAACTGTCGGCGTGCCATGTCGCCTGGCGCGAAACTGCTGGTGACCGAGCGCGTCATCGATCCCAGGGCCGAAGGGTCCGATACGCGCTTGTCTGATATGTTCATTCTGGCTCTGCTCGGCGGCCGCGAGCGAACAGCCAGCGAGTTCACCGTCCTCCTTGCGAAAGCAGGATTCGCGGTGACTCGAGTCGTGCCGACCAAGTCTCCCTTCAGCATAGTCGAGGGCAGCTATGTCTTGTCGTCTGGCGGAAGCCTTGATGGACAAGCGAATTGAGGACTGGCCAACGACTTCACCTGAAAGCGGTCCTTCGCGAACGACGCCAATTGGCCGCACTCGGGCGCACGCGAGCCGCAGGTATTCGTGAGATGCGAACGCCCGGTTCAGGGCGACGCGATCGCACGGTGGGTGGCTGGGGATCGACCGTTTCTGACCTGCGAGCGTTGAAGGCAGCGTCGTCTCTGTAGCAATGCAGTCATCGTCCAAGCCCGAGCCGACGACCGCTCTCGGACAGTCGCGCCCAACGACGGCTATCGGTGCGGCCGCCGCCGCTCACCCGGCGGCGGGCAGCCCCTCGCGATAGCGGCGCATCTGGTTCTCCTGCTCCCTGACGATGCAGGATTTGTCGGCGCCGCACGTCTTGAGCTGCCGGAAGTAGTCGCTCTTGTGCCACGCCTCGGCGGCGCGGCTCAGCGTATTGCGGTATTGCCGCCAGAGCGACGCCAGACGCAAGTCGCGTTCCGCCAGTTCCGCATCGGTGCAGACCAAGCGCTCGTGCGGAAAACGGGCATCTGGGCACCAGGCCGGGCGCGCGAAGTCGCGCGGCGGCATAGCGCTGCGCGATGGTGGTACTGGTGCACCCGCGTGCGGCTTCTCCGCGCGCGGGGGTGCGGCCCACGTGGAGGGTTCCACTGGCGAGCGTGGCGGGGGTTCATTCATGCCTTCGTCCAGCAGTGCGGCCATTCGGCGCGACAGCCTCACTTTGTCGCCATCAAGCTCGAGTTCGCTGCCGTCGCTCCAGGTCACGACCGGGTTGCCGGCGCGGTCGTCGCCCCAACAGCCATGGTGCTCGCGCCCGCCAACCGTCTGCCGCGCGCGGTTCCCGGCGCTCGGATCGTCCTGGCGTCACAGGTCCGTCATCAGGTACACAGTGCCGTTGGGGTGTGGGTGCGTGCCGAGCAGCTCGGCGCGCGCGCTGCTCGCCGCCAGCGCCAGAACGACCAGCACGAGCGCGCATACGTTGCGGCGGCCATCTGAGGCGCTGGTGTCGGGTGGGTCAGGGACGCGGCGCTTCGACGAAGAGCAGGCAATCGCCGAGCCCTGCACAGAACGCGCCCGCGGCGCGGGAAGGCTGGGCGCGGCTGCGACGCGAAATGCAGCTCCTCTTCACTTGACCTCGTCGGTGGAACGCAGGCGAATGCATTGGGCGTGCTGCGACCACTTGGGAGTGCTGCACTGGGTCTGCATGCAGCGGTAGAGAGCGAATTGGGTCCGCGGCGTACAAAGCTCACGGGGGCTGCCATGCTTCGGCGACGCCTGCAGCACGTGGGCTGCGGTCACCGGTGAACGTGGCTGCTCTGGGGCGGCAGGCAACGACAGTGCAGCCGCATGTCCCGTGGGCGCGAGCGCCCCGGAGTTTCCGGAGGCCGGGTTTGACGGCGACGTGATCGGAGCACCGCGGGCCGCGAGGTCACCCAGCATCGGCGCCGCGTCCAGTGCTGTCCCGGCCAAGGCACCACTACTCTCAAGAGCCGGGGAGGGGGCCTGCGACGCCGCTTCGGGCAGCTTCGCAACAGCAGTGACATCGGGCTTCGGTGCGTCGCGGGATGGGATCAGGCTGGGGGGCACGAGCGCCTTGGACCACCCCCGGATCGCCACGGGTGGCTGGTTCAGGAGCCACATCGCGATCGCCGGCACGGCGAGAACGCCCAGCAGCACGGCGCCCTTCAAGGCAATGCGGCGGGTCCGCTCGTACCGGTCGGGTTCCGCTCTTGCCGGCATCTCAGGGTCGACCGGTCCGGTTGGTGGATCGCCTTCGGGACGTTCGGCGGCAGGTGGCGTCGGAAGCGGCGATGCAGCCGCTGCGCTGCACGCCTCCGCCCTCGGCGGTGGATGCAAGCCGAGGGTCATCTCTGCGGCGGGTCCGCGTTCCGGCTCCAGTTCGGGCGCTCCGAAAACAAGTGCCGCTGGCGCGGTGTTCCCCTCGCTCTTGCGCACAGAGAGGTCCTCGGCCAGCGCGCCACCGTCATGCCGACGCGCACCCACGACGGCGGTCTGCGACCGCGATGCGCGTTTCAGCCACTCACGAAACTCGCCGACGCTTTGGGGGCGGCGCTCGGGCAACGGCGACTCTGCGGCATCGAGCGCGTCCAGAAATGACCTGCTGTACCGCGCGTTCGGGACGATACGCGAGGGAGCGCCAACTCCGTCTCTCGCCGATCCTTCCCAGTTCCCGGCTCGGGCATGGTGTCCTGCCCATCCACTTCCCATGAGGAAGCGGATCACGCGAGCCGCATCACGAATGTCCGTCCACGCCTCTGACGCGCCGCCGATCGAGGCCGCCTCGCTGCGAGCGTTCAAGTACCCGGTGAGTGTGTCGATCGGCTCGCCTGACGTCCCTTGGCCCTGTGCCCGGGGCCGGAGCAGCACAGGGCGACCGTTCTGCAGCAGCAGGACGTTGTCGGGCGAAACGCCACCGTGCACCCTGCCAAAGGCATGAAACGCCTCCAAGGCCTCGAG
>DATBBQ010000125.1:0-13086 GCA_036270915.1 Steroidobacteraceae bacterium | reverse complement strand
CGGGAGACATGGAAGAGATCGGCCGAGCGAATCAGTGGGCGCAGCGCAGACTTGTAGAGCGCGAACTGGGTGAGCGCCTCAGCGTGCCGGGGCGCGCTCCAGTGGCTGCTATCGAGCATCAGCGAGAACCACCCCAGCATTCCGCTGCGCAGCACGTAGCGAAACGTCTCGGTGTCGGGCGCGGGCCACTCGGCCACGTAGCTCTCGAGCATCGCCGGCGGGAGCACGTAGCTCGCGTCGAAGAAGGCACGGCGGTTCGAGAGCGGATCGTAGGTATCGGTGATCGAGAAATAGTCGCCGTGCGCGGCGCTGCCGAAATCCACCATGCGACCGCCGTCGTTGCAGATCTCGAAGAGCAGGCGAGGGTGGCGCGCGCGCAACTGCTCGTAAATCGCGTAATAGGCGCGGGTCGCGTGGTAGCTGACGTCGGTGTCATTCGAGCCGCTGGCCCAGAGAAACCCGGAGTCCTCGTAGACGCGCGGGCTTGGGGCGTCGGGCGCTGCGGCCGGGTGGCCCGCACGCGTTGAGCCCTGGGCGACGAGATAGCCATCGTGCTCGAGCATGTCGAGACGATACTCGGTGACGACGCGCTCGAGTTCACGCGCGCTCCAGGCCGCGGCCGCCGGGACTCCCAGGTCGAGCGTAATTCCCTTGAACGGTTCTGTGTGTTTCCAGCCGGCCGGCGGATCTGCGATGAGCCACTCGCGGACGGCAGGGTCATTGACGCTGAGCGCGCCGGGCCGGTCTGACGTGCCGGCCTGCGTCCAGTCGATCCACAGACCAAACTTGAGCCCCCGGCTGTGCGCATAGTCGGAGAGGCTCGCGAGGCCGTTGGGAAACTTCGCCGGGTCCGCGTGCCAGTCGCCGACGTCGCGGAACCAACCCGCGTCGAGGTGGAACATCTCAAGTCCCAGGGTCGCGGACTCGTCGATCATGCGCCGCGCGAGCACCTCATCTACGGCCATGCCGCTGCCCCAGCTGTTGTTGACGAGGAGCGGGTACGAGGGATCGCGGATGGTGTCGGGATTATTGAGGACCTCACGCACCCAGCGGCGCAGCACGTTGCCCGCGCCGTCCGCTCCGCCTTGGCTCGCTCCGAGGAACACCGTGGGCACGGTGAGCGTCGCCGCCGGCGCCAAGCGCGTCTGGTACGGGCCAGGGACGGGGTTCAGGCCTGCCTCTCCGCGCAGCGAAGCGCCGGTGCGCTCGAGCGCGATGCGCGTGCGGCCGCTGAACTCGATCCCCAGGTACCAGCCGGCCTGCGCGCCCCGCGGATGTTGCACCAGCACGTACGGAATCATCTCCCTGGGCTGGCCGGCGAGCGGCCGTGCGTAGGTGCTCGACAGACCCTGCCAGCTGTCACCCACGGGCAGCGACTCGTCGTGTGTACCCACCTCGGAGGGGGTATCGGCGCCTTTTTCGACCCAGAATCGCTGCAGCGTCTCGCGGGGGTCGACTACCCAGTCGAACCGCAGGCTCGGCTGCAGCGGCAGCCAGAGCGTCTCCCCGCTCAGGTTCTCGATCAGCACGGTGTGCTCGAGCGGCCCGAAGACCGCGCGGGCTTCCCAGCGCCATACGGCCCGCATCGCCGGGAAGTCGGCGGTGTATACAAACTCGACCCGCTTCGCATCGGCATGGGTTGCGGCGCGATCCAGGTGCCACCTGACCGGCCGGAACACGTCCCGCACGCGAACCTGCTGCGGCAGCATCTCGGGCACGCGGTTAGTCCACCGTGTGCCAGCGACGTTCAATGTAAGCAGCCGAGGCGCGTGCTCGCCCGCGCGAACGGTGATGCTCGTGTCGAGGCTGCGAAGTTGCGCGTCGTCTATCGCTGGCTGGCCGGCGCGCACGTTGCCGGCGAGGGCGAGCGCGAGCAGCAAACCCCAGGTACAGGAGGGCGCACGTCGCCCCCGCCGGGGACGTTCCGGGGGTGAGGGTTGAGCCAGTCGAGCCACTCGCCGGGATCATGGCACAAGAGGCCGGACCCCCGATCTGCGGGAGCTAGAACTTACAGCCCCGGCGAGGCCCGGTAGTCTGTCGTCCCGAGGCGCAGCGCGGGAAACGCCCCCCGGTGGAATTTCGCGCGCCCCGGGGCGTCTAATGAGGGAGTACTCCCTGGAGGCCGACCCATGCGCGTCACGCATTCCCTCACGAACCGGGTCCCGTTGACGGTGTTGGCGCTGACGGTATTTTCGTGCGCCGCAGCGGCGGATCCCCCGGTCACCACTCCGGCGGTGCAGGCCGCCGTCTGGACACCGAGGCAGATCGCATTTCAGTACACGGGCTTCACGACGAAGTACACCTGCGATGGTCTGCGGGACAAAATGAGAAGTGTGCTGACGATGCTCGGCGCGCAGCAGGTGCAGCTCACCAGCTTCGGCTGCCTGGATCGCAGCACTACGGCGACGGTTTCCGGCGTCTATATCAAGATGAGCGTCCTGCAACCGGCCGGCGCCACGGCGAAAGCCCCGGCGGTGCCCGCGTTGTGGCAGCCGATTGACCTGCTCGCCAAGCGCAATCTGGTCGATGCCGCGGCGGACTGCGAGCTCATCAACCAGATCAAGCTGAAAGTCCTTCCCCTGTTCGCCGCGCGCAGCGTCGAGTACAGCGCGGACTGCGCGGCGCACCAGCTGCTGCTCGGTGGCACCAAGCTCACGGCCGAAGTGCTGATGCCCGAGTACGCGCCGTCGTCGGCGGTGCGCTAGCGATCACGGGCGCGCCGGCACAGCGCACGTCGGGCTGACCAGACAGCGCGCGGTGGTTTACGCTCCTCTCCTGACACTCGCATCAGGGGGGCGTTGCATGAACCCTGTAGCCGTCCGCAACATCACCGCCGCGTGGGTCCTCACGGTTGCGCTCCTGGCTCTGCCGTGCGCCGCGCGGGCCCAGGGCACTACGCAGAGTGTGGCGGGCAGCACGCGCTTCGAATTCCTCACGCCCACGCTCGTGCGGATGGAGTACTCCCCGGGCGGTAAGTTCGTCGACGCACCGACCGCCGTCGTGCTGCGGCGGCAATGGTCGGCCGTCCCCGTCGAGCGCAGCGAGAAGGACGGCTGGCTGATCCTGAGCACGTCGGCCATGACGCTGCGTTATCGGCTCGGGTCCGGCGCCTTTACGGCCGCCAACCTCAAGGTGACCTGGAAGGATCACGATGGCGCCGGGCACTCCTGGCAGCCCGGGGACACGGATGCCGGCAACCTGGGTGGGCTCACCTACTCACTCGACAACATCGCCGCCGCCAATCTGCCCAAGGACCAGATGGACCTCGCCAGTCCCGTCAACGACTCCATTCCGGGAATTGACTTCATCCTGCCGCAGGCCAAGCCCGGACTCCTGAGTCGCAGCGGCTACGCCTTCCTGGATGACAGCACGACTCCGCTGTGGAATGCGCAGGGCACATGGATCGTACCGCGCGCACGCCAGGATGCGCTCGACTGGTACCTGTTCGTGTACCAACGCGACTACGCACGCGTGCTGCGGGAGTACGCCCAGCTGTGCGGCCCGATTCCGATGGTGCCGCGCTACGTGCTCGGCGCCTGGATCACCGATTTCAACTTCGAGTACTTTCCCGGCACGGCCGAGTCCGCGCGCCCCGACTTCCGGCGCTACAACCAGCAGTACCTGATCGAGGAAGTCTCGCGGATGCGCCGCAGCCACATACCGTTCGATGCGCTCGTGCTGGACTTTGCCTGGCATAACTACGGCTGGCAGGGTGGGTATGACTGGAGCCCGCTCTTCCCACACCCGGCGGAGCTCATGAGCTACCTGCGCGCGCAGGGCGTCAAACTCAGCCTCAACGATCACCCGGGCTACATTCACACCGACGAGAGCATTCTCTCCTACAACGACAGTCATGCGGCGGAAGTGCTGCGTGCCCTGGGTCGCTCGCCACCGGTAAAACCCTCGTTCGACCTCGACGTCTCGCAGGGCTGGAGCTTTGCGACCGACGCGCACGACGTCGGACTGAGCGAGAAGTGGTACGCCGCGGCGCGCGGCGGGGTTGCCTGGCGTGCCGTGCGCACGGGTCTCTCATGGCAGGAGCAGGGCTACAAGGACTACCAGGGCCCCGGCTGGTATCGCACGGTACTTCATCTGCCGCCGAAGCTGCCCGCTGCCCTGTACCTGTACTTGGGTGAGGTCAGTGCCAGCTACCGCATTTTCATCAACGGTCAGGAGGCCAAGCACAGCTACGATCACTGGCCCCGGCGCGTGACCTACACGGACCTCATTCCCTACGTGTCCGCGGGACAGGACGTGCAGGTCGTCCTGCGCGTGGAGCCGGAAAAGTACGGGAGCGGTATCCTGCGCGGCCCCGTCGCGCTGCGCGATGTGCGCCCACCAGAGCGCGTCTGGTTCGACCTGTCGGACCAGAAGCAGGCCGACGTTTTCATGAAATACCTGCACGGTCCGCTCATGCAGCAGGGAGTCGACCTCTGGTGGGTCGACGGCGGCAGCGGCGCAGTCAGCATGCCGGGGCTCAACGAGCAGCTCTGGACCAACAAGGTCTTCTACGACTACAGCGAGCAGCAGAGCGGCAAGCGCGCATTCATCCTCGGCCGCTATGGCGATTGGGGCAGTGAGCGCTACCCTGGCTACTTCACCGGCGACACGTATTCGGAATGGCCGGTGCTTGCCTACGAGGTCGCCTTCTCAGCGCGCGGCGGCAACGTGCTCGTGCCCTATATCAGTCACGACATCGGCGGGTTCCACGGCGCCAAGATCGACTTTGAGCTGTATGCCCGCTGGCTCGAGTTCGGCGCCTTCAGCGGCATTCTGCGCATGCACAGCGCCCACGAGAACCCGCGCGAGGGGAACCTGCGCATGCCCTGGGTCTACGGGCAGCCCGGCATCGACATCGTGCGCAAGTACTTCGCGCTGCGAACCCAGCTGCTGCCGTACCTCTACACCTACACGTGGCTGGCGCACAAAGACGCTACACCACTCCTGCGCCCCCTGTACCTCGAGCATCCAGACCTAGAGGAGGCCTACCGTCACCCGCACGAGTACTTTCTCGGCGATGAGATGCTGGTCGCGCCCGTCGTCGCGCCCGGTGCCAGCCATACGGTGTATCTGCCGCCGGGACAGTGGCGCAACTTCTTCAGCGGCGAGCGCCACGCGGGCGATGCGAGCTTCACGGCCCATTACGCGCTCGATGAGACGCCGGTGTTCGTGCGCGAAGGCGCACTCATCCCGGAGCAGCCACCGAGTGAGTTTTCCGACCAGCGCCCGCTCGACCACCTCATCGTGAGCGTGTACGGCGCCGCCAACGGCGTCTTTGACCTGTATGAGGACGACGGCAGCACGCTCGCCTACGACAAGGAGCAGGCGCACACGAAGATGACGCACACCGCCAACGCCGACGGCAGCCAGACCCTCGTGATCGCAGCGACCCAGGGGAATTACCGGGGACAACCGCAGGAGCGCTCCTATGAGCTGCACGTCTATGGCGCCGAGCGACCGCACGCAGTGGCGGCGAATGGTCAGGAGACGCGCTGGACCTGGGACGCAAAGCGCGGCGCGGCGACCATCCAGTTGCCCGCGCGCTCCATCCGCGAACCACTGCGCATCGATTGGCACTGAGCACTGCTGCGCTGGAACGAACACTGGAGACGCATACGCTTTGACTGGACCAAGCGCGGTTGCGCGACCAGCTGAGCCAACGTCTGGCGCAGCGGCCGCGCGAGACCGGCGATGGGCGTGTGAGCGTGCTGCCCGCGCGGCAGACGCTTAGCTGGAGAGCGTGAGCACGCTCGCGTACGGGTCCTGGTCGATCGCGACATAGGGCAGAAGGAGCAGCCGCCCGCCGTCCACCCGCGTTTCCCAGCGGCGCGCGCCCATCTGTCGCGCCGCCAGCAGCTCCGCGCGGCGCGGCCGCGGGCGCTGACCGTCCGTCAGCGCGAACAGCTGCAGCGGCCCGCACATGAGCGCCACCGTGTCCGGATGCTGCCGGTCGATCGCCTGCAGCTGCAGGGCCCGCGGCAGCGCGAGGTCGACGCGGTCGTCGTCGTGCCATTCGCGCTCGATCACCGCGAAAGTGCCAGGCTCAGCCGGCCCGCTCCAGGTCTCGCCGTTGATCTCGACGCGCGCGCCGCTTGCCCATGCAGGGATACGCAGGCGCAGCGCAAACTCCTGCGTCCGGGCCGCGCCGATCCGCATGGTCAGCGCATCGGCGAACGGGTAGTCGCCGTTCTGTTGCAACGAGCACTGTACGCCGCCCTGCAGCCAGCGCAGCGTTGAGGGCAGGTACAGGTTGACGTAGACGCCGCGCGCATCGCGCAGATAAGCGTTGATGCCGTAGTCGGTCGCGACCTGCGGCAGCGTGCCCGAGCAGCACGGGAAGCGATGGTTGGAATAGACCTTGCTGCCGGCGAGGTTGTAGTCCGCGTAGTAGAACGCGCGCCCGTCGGCGCACAGCGGCTTGGCGCCGAGGACGGTGTTGTACATCACGCGCTCCATGCTGTCCCCATAGCGCGAGTCGCGGCTGACGCGCAGCAGGTAGCGGGTAAGTTTGAAGTGCGCGTAAGCACCGCACGGGGTCTCGAATGAGTTGTGCGTCGAGCTCAGGCTTGCAAAGAGCGCGCCGCTGTCGGGGGCGATGAGTTTCTCGTCCGGCCCCCAGCCGCCACTCGGGTAGCTTTGCGCCGCGAGCATCTCGAAAGCGTTGCTGGCCGCGCGCAGGTGCTTCTCGCTGCCGAGCGTCAGGTACGCCTGCATCGCCGAGCTCAGCGAATTGACGTAGCTGTAGGCATGCTTGCCGGCGAGTACGTTCTCACCGCGGGACAGAGGATCGAACCAGGAGCGGTCGTCAAGGTAGCGGATCGCGAGGTCGCGATAGCGAGCGCCGGCACCGCGCCGGTAGGCGAGGAACAGGTTCTCGGGGTTGGTGTAGGACTCGTCCCAGCGATAGGACTGGTCCTTGCCCACCCGCCATTCGAGCTCGCGGTCGACTGCCGCCCGCGGCAGGTGCGGCAGTGCCGCGCGCGTGGTCCGGGCGAGCATGGCAAATGCGTCCGGGTCGCGGGCGAACTGGTGCGAGTCGATGAGGCCGAGCAGCAGCTTGTCGTAGCAGTACGCCGGGAAGCGGTTCTTGTCGTAGAAAGACTCGCTGATGGTGCGCGCGTACAGGCGGTTGAGGCGCAGGATCTTCTCGCGTACCGGCTGCGCGCCGCTCATCGCGTAGAAGCGCGCCAGGGCCGAGATCCACTGGCCAAAGGTTGCGCCGGGCGCGAAGCCCGCGTCGTCCTTGTGCCAGTCGAAGTCCGGGTCGTAGTTGTACCAGCCGCCGAGGTCCTGACCCGGCGCGGGCTGGCCGGCCATCTGCCGGAAGGGTCGCAGAAGACTGTCCTCACTGAGGTTCATGAGGACTTCCTGGGTATTCATCAGCTGCGCGCGATGCGCGGCGCTGTCGATGCTCACGTCGCCGTACGCGCACTCACTGAGCGGCGACGGTGTTCCACGGGAGCCCGCGGCTGACAGGAGCGACGGCAACGCCGCGGCGATCGTTCCGGCGGCGAGTGACAGCCCGGTGAAGTCGCGTCGCGTGAGTTTGATGTTATCCATGGGCGTCGCTGCGGAGCCGGCTACCTTCAACTGCGGCTTGGGTATTTTGCGCATGCGCACCGGCCGCTGCGGCTACGGGTACCTCAGGTATAGTCTCACGAGTTGTGTGCGAGGGGCATGCGTGGGCAGTGCGGTGATGTTGCAATCGGCTTCGGCCGGCGTACTGGCAGCAGCGTGCTGGCTCGGCATCGGGGTCGCCGCAGCGGCAGTCGCGCCGGATAGCCGGCTCGATTTCGAAATAACCGAGGGGCGCAATACCAATCGCTTCCTGCGCGAGGGTGACGTGGCGGCGCATCTCGTGCTGCGCTCGGGCCAGGACCCGCGCATCCTCATGGCCTTCCCTGCCGGCAACAGCGGCGTCGGTCTGTGGTTCGCCCATCATCAGCAGTCGGCGCACTGGACGCTGCGCGGCGCGCCGGCACCGGCGCACGCCACCGACGGCAAGGGACGGCTCCTGAACGGCATGACGGTGCAGGCCACCCTCACCGGCGCCGACCTTGAGGTACGCGAGGCGGTACTCTCGAGTGTGCGCGTGCTGCGCGACTATGAGGCGCTCGGCAAGCTCCCCGGGGAGCTCAGCGCGCGTGCGAGTGTCTCGGGCCGAACGCTCACCTGGGCGCGCGATCGCCTCGACGGCGCGGCCGGCTATCGTCTGGTGCTCGAGGTCACGTCCGGGGAGCTGCGCGACGGTCGTATCCGCCCGGCTGCCGACGGCGCGATCGGGCTGCGGATCACGGGCCTTACCGGAGAGACGCCCCTCACGCCGCTCTTCGGCAGCGAGCTGCTCGACGACGCGGCGGCAGCCGATCCCGCGGCGCGCAATACGCTCACGTTTCTCGCCTACCGCCAGAAGCTGCTCGCGGGTTCATGGCGCTTCGACACCTACTTCGGCCGCGACACGCTGATCTCGGTGCGACTGCTGCTGCCCGTACTGAGCCCCGCGGCGGTGGAAGCCGGGCTGTCCTCGGTGCTGGCGCGCCTGTCGCCGCAGGGCGAGGTCGCGCATGAGGAAGACATCGGCGAGCGCGCGGTGCTCGATCATATGGCCGCCGACGGTTCGCGCTCCGCTGCGCCGGTCTTCGACTACAAGATGATCGACGCCGACTACCTGCTCGGCCCGGTGTCCGCCGCCTGGCTGCTGCACGATCCGCGGGGACGTGCCCGTGCGACGGCCTTTCTCGCCGGACCCGCCGGCGGCGCGGGTGAACGCCCGGGGACGCGCGGCGCGGCGCTGGTAGACAACCTGCGCTTCGTGCTGAAGAGCGCGGCGGGGTTTGCGGAGGATCCCGGGGTCGCGCGCCTGATCGCCCTCAAGCCGGGCTTTGCGGTGGGCGACTGGCGCGACAGCGAGACCGGGCTCGGTGGCGGTCGCTACCCGTACGACGTCAACGCAGTGCTGGTGCCGGCGGCCCTCGCTGCGGCCGCGCAGCTCAACGACAGTGGCCTGCTCAAGCGCTACCTCAATGCTGCCGACCAGGAGCTGCTCGCGCGCGCCTCAAAGATGGCGCGCACGTGGCACGGCAGCGCGCCGCCGCTTTTCGAGGTGCACGTCGCGCACCAGCAAGCAGCGTCCGCGATCAGTGCCTACGCCTCGGGGCAGCGACTTCCGGCCGACAGGGCCCTCGCTGCGCTCGGCAGCGGCGCCGTCAGCTTCCACGCGGTTTCGCTCGATGCAACCGGGGCCCCGGTGCCGGTCATGAACTCCGACGAGGGTTTTGCACTGCTCTTCGGCGAGCTCGCGGCGGAGGATCTGGACGCGATCGTGACCGTGCTGCCACGTCCTTTCCCGGCGGGACTCATGACGGACGTCGGCATGCTGGTCGCCAACGCCGCCTTCTGCGCACCGGAGTTGCAGAAGACCTTCAGCCGCAATGCCTACCACGGTGCGGTAATCTGGTCGTGGCAGGAGGCGCTGTTCGCCGCCGGTCTTGCGCGACAGCTCGAGCGTCAGGACTTGCCCGCGCCGGTGCGCGAGCGCCTGCGCAGCGCACAGGAGACCCTCTGGTCGGCGATCGAGGCAACGCGGGTGGTCAACACCTCGGAACTGTGGTCCTGGTCGTTCTCGGAGGGTCGCTATCAGGTCGCGCCCTTTGGGGCCGATGCGGCAGACGCCGACGAGTCGAACGCGGCGCAGCTCTGGAGCACCGTGTACCTGGCGGTGCGTCCACCCCGCCCACCGTGAGGAGCCACCATGCACGAGCGTGGATCATACGAGGAGGATCGCGGGGCGAGTCTGGTGCCGGAAGCCGGCAGACCGAGCCCTCGCGGACTGTCTCGCGCTGCGGGCGTGGCTTTCGTCGGCGCGTTGCTCGTGTGCGCTGCCGGCGGTGCCGAGGCGGAAAATGACGACAGCTTCTCGCTGAGCGCGGCCCTCGAAGACCTGCCGCAGTACTTTCCCGGCTATCTCGGCAACGGTTACTTTTCGACGCTGACGGCGCCGCGCGGCACCGAGCCGACCCGCGCCTATCTGGTCGCGTTCATGGACTACACCCAGGGCGACATGTCGCGGCCGGCGGCCATCCCCGGTTGGACGGACAGCGATTTCCGGCCCGGAGAGGGCCACGGATGGCTGAACCGCACGCCGCTCAGCGCACAGCACTTCAAGGATTACCGCCAGACGCTCGACCTGCGTGGCGCGACTCTCACCACGCGCTACCGTTTCGCCGACCGCGGCCGCGAGACCGCGATCGAGGTTACGAGCCTGGTCAGCGAAGCCGAGCCGCACCTCGCGGCGCTGCAGTTCAAGATGACACCCGACTACGACGGCAGCGTGCAGCTGTCGTTCGGTCTCATGCTCTGGGCCCAGCACGCGCCGCGCTTTGCGCTCGGGGAGATGAGCGGCCCGGAAATGGAGGAGGCCGTCGCCGCGAACGGCCTGTCGCTCGAAGCGCGTCCCCCGGCGAGCGCCGATCGCGAGGCCATCTGGTACCCGGGCTATACCGAGATCGGCGCGAGCGAAGGCGATCCGGGCACCCTGTCCGTGTGGCTCGAGGGACACGCCGCGCAGGGCCTGGCGATGAGCATGGCGTCCGCGGTGTCGCTGCCCGCGGGGGTGTCCGCGGAGTCGGTGACCCTGCACCGCGACCGCTATCGACTCGCGCTCGACGTCACTCTCAAGGTCGAGCGGGGGCGCACCTACGTGTTCACCAAGTACGTCGCCGTCTCGCGCGCCGGCTGGGGCGGTGGTGCGAGCGACGATCTCGCGCTCGCCAGGCAGGCGCGCGAGCGCGGCTTCGCACGTGTGCTCGCGGACCAGCGCGCGGCCTGGGATGCGCTGTGGCAGTCGGACGTGGTCATCGAGGGTGATGCGAAGGCGCAGCAGGCGGTGCATTCCGAGCTCTACTATCTGCTCGCGAGCTCGAGCGCCGGCACCGCCTGGGCGGACGGGGCCTGCGCCATCACGCCGGGCTACGTCAATCACGTCTTCTGGGACAGCGACAGCTGGATCTTTCCGGCGCTGCTGCTCCTGCACCCCGAGCGTGCCCGCTCGCTGGTCGACTTCCGCTCGCGCACACTGGCTGCCGCCCAGGAGCGCGCGCGTACGCGCGGCCTCACCGGCGCGATGTACCCGTGGGAGTCGGATCCTGAGAACGGCAGTGAGCAGACGCCGCACTTTGCCTATGTGCTCGGGGAGAGCGAGATCCACGTCAACGCCGACGTCGCCATCGCACAGTGGCAGTACTACCTCGCCACGCAGGACCGGGACTGGCTGCGCAAGCATGGCTGGCCGGTGATCCGAGACATCGCGCGCTTCTGGGCGAGCCGGGCGAGCTACGACGAGAGCGCGCGGCACTACTCCATCGCCCACCTGACCTCAGTGGCCGAGTCGAATACCGACATCAGCAACGACACGTTTACGAACCTCTCGGCCGTGAAAGCACTGACGATCGCCGGCGCCGCGGCGCGCGTGGTGGGCGAGCGCGCGGATCCGCTCTGGGAGCGCGTCGCACGCGGGCTGTACATCCCGATGTCAGCCGACGGGGGGCGCCATCTTGCCTTCGAGCCGGGAGTCTCGGCGCGCGGCGAGGACTTCGGGGGCGGCGGCCCGGTGGCGCTGCTGTTCCTGCCCTCGCTCGACCTTCTCATGAGCGGGCCGCTGCGGCGGGCCGACTACGACTATGCCGTCGGTCCCGTATCGCTCACCCACACCGGCGCGGTCAGCATGGGCATCGCCCCGCGAACGATCGCCGCCACGACGGTCGAGAGCGCCGGGGACGCGGCGGCCTCGTTCGCCAGCAACTTCACCGGCGGCACGCTCAAGCCGCCCTTCAACGTGCGCACCGAGACCGCCGGCAACAACACCGGCTATTTCCTTACCGGGTCCGGCGGCTACCTGCAGTCCCTGCTCTATGGGTTTACGGGGCTGCGCATACGCGAGGCGGGGCTCGTCGAGGCGTACCCGCCGGTGTTGCCGCCCAACTGGAGCTCACTCACGCTGCGCAACCTCACGTTCCACGGACGGCGGCTCGATATCCGCATCGCGCGAGACCCCACGGGCGCGGTGCGCCTCAAGCGTACCGACCACTGAGGGGCGTGAGCGATGCGGTCACCTGGGGCGGCTCAGTGCCCCGCGGCAACTCGCTATACTCAGCGCATGGGAGCTCGTGCATGAGTCGAGTCGCCGGGATACCGCACCGCCGGGCCGGTCTCACGCGGCGCGCGCGCCGATGAGCGGCGTACGCGTCCGGCGGCGATCCTGCCTCGGGCGCGTCTGCCTCGCCGTCCTTGTTACCCTGGGTGCGGTCGCCGCGGCGCAGACCCCGCTACCACCGCAGGCCGGCGCCCCGGCACCGTCCGCGACCCCGAAGACCCCGTACGAGCTGTTCGACGGATTGTTCGTCGCCGTTCAGATGGCGGCGCTGTACCCCGACGGTAAGGCCTTTCCGGATGCGATTCCGCAGGCGTCCCCGGAGACGATCCTGAGCGATTACCGGCGGCTTGCCCCCGGTTCCTCCGAGGCGCTCAAGGACTTCGTCGCGGCACACTTCCGGCTGCCGGCCGAGCAGGACGCGCCGCCGACGCTGCCCGCCGGCGCCCCGATTACCGCGCACATCGATGCGCTCTGGAGCGTCCTGACCCGCGAGACGGCCGCTGTGCCACGCTGGTCTTCATTGCTGCCGTTGCCGCGGCCTTTCGTGGTACCCGGCGGGCGCTTCCGCGAGATGTACTACTGGGACTCGTACTTCACCATGCTGGGGCTGAGCGGCGACGGCCACGCGCCGCTGATGCGCGACATGCTGGAGAACTTCGCCTACCTCATCGACACCTTCGGCCACGTGCCGAACGGCAACCGCATCTATTACCTGAGCCGCTCGCAGCCGCCGGTGTTCGCGCTCATGGTCGAGCTCGCGCAGCGGCATGGCGTGGCGACCGAGGTCGACTTTCTGCCGCAACTGCGCAAGGAGCACGCGTTCTGGATGAACGGCAGCGACGATCTGGCGGAAGGACGGTGCGCCCGAAGGGTGGTGCGGTTGCCGGGCGGCGCGCTGCTCAACCGGTATTGGGACGAGCGCGACACGCCGCGCG
>DATBBQ010000124.1:0-23344 GCA_036270915.1 Steroidobacteraceae bacterium | reverse complement strand
CCGCCGCTCGCGCGCAGGCTTTCGACGAGATCGGTTATACCTACCTCACGGCCGCGCAGGCGTCGTACGCACACGCCTACTACATCGACTACCCGTTGCTGTTCCTCAACGTATATCTGCCGTCCTCCTCGACGCAGCTGCGCCAGCCGCCGCCAACCTCGCTCGAGCCGTATTTCGACCTCATGGGCACGTCGGTGCAGGGCGCCGGATCCGACTACTACGCCATCCAGTGCGCGGCGGGCGCGACGAGCGCCACCGCCGACTGGGACGGCTCGACGCAGACCTACCCCTGCACGAACGGTTTCACCGCCATTTTCTGGGGTATCAACGTGGCGACGATCCCGAGCCAGACCTCCGGGATGGCCGTGTGGCGCACACACCGCTTCGTCTTTTAGTTCGGGACTCCGGAGACGACACCACCGCGGGGCAGCTCCGGAGAGTGTGTCGCGTCCGACGAGCCGCGGCGCACAATACCTCAGCCACGGCGCTCTCCGGCGTAGATCGCCGCGGCGGCGGCGCGTCGCAGCCCTTCGCGCACATCGAGCGATGGCCGCCACTGCAGCCGGCTCCAGGCCACGGACGTGTCGATGACGAGCGAGCCGCACAGACGATCAAAGTCGGCACTCCGTCCGAGCGCGGCGCACGCGAGCTGCAGCGCGCGCACGGGGACCGAAACGAGCCGCGCGCGCCTGTGCAGACCTTCGGCACACAGCCTGATCAGCTCCGGCGTCGAGACGCTTTCCTCGTCGGCTGCCAGTAACGGCGCGCCCGGCGCCCCCGGGTGCCTGAGGCAACGAATCAGCAGATCCGCCAGGTTCCAAGCACTGAGGAGGCTGCGGCGGTTGCGCACCGCGCCGAGCGGCAGCGGAATCCCGCGCTGCACGTAATTCACAAGGCGCGCGAAGTTGCCGGGCGCATGGGGGCCGAAGACGAGCGGTGCGCGTACCACGCACAGCTGCAGCGGCGAGCCCCCGGCTTCGCGCTCTGCAGCCTGCTCGCCGGCGAGCTTGGTGCGCGAGTAGAAGTCGTGCGGAGCAGGGGGGCTCGAGCCGTCAAAGGTACCGGTCGCGCCGAGTACGCCGATCGAGCTGAGGTAGATCATGCGCCGCACCCCTGCGGCCACCGCGCCGCGGGCAATTGCTGCGACGGCCTCGACGTTGATGGCCCGCACGGCGGCCGCGGTGGGGGCATCGCGCGGGGCTCCGCGGTGCGCCACGGCCGCGAGATGCACGAGCGCATCGGCACCCCGCAGCAGCTCGGGCCAGCATGCTTGGCGAAACTCCCCGACCCGGCGCACCTCGAGGCGGGGATCCACCGGCCGCGGCCCCCACTCGTGGCGGACGAGGGCGCGCACCGGATGTTCGTGCGCGAGCAGCGCCGCCAGCAGGTGTTGGCCGACGAAGCCATTCGCACCGGTGACCGCGACGATCCCGTTTACGCCATTCATCGCAGCGCCGTACTACAGGCACGCTGCAGTACGGCGAGCGAATCCTCGGCCTGGCGCGTGCGTGAATAAAGCGGCGCGGCACGCGCCGCAGCATTCGCTAGCCGTGTGCGCAGCGGTGCATCGCGCGCGAGCGACAGCGCGGCGGCCGCGAGCGCCGCCGCGTCCATCGGCTCGGCCACGAGGCCGGCGGCGTGCTGTTCGATGATGCGCGAGCCCTCGCCCCGCGGGGCGGCGTAGATCGTCGGCACGCCGACCGCCATGGCCTCGAAGATCTTCGAGGGTATCACCGTCTCAAAGAGCGGGTCGGCGCGCAGATGCACGAGCGAGGCATCGCACAGTGCCCAGTAACGCGGCATCGCGCTCTTTTCCTGGCGGCCGACGAAGACGACGTTGGCCAGCCCGCGGCTACGGGCCCGCGCCTGCAGCTCGGCGCGCGCCGCGCCGACCCCGACGAACAGAAACGTCACCTCGGTGCCGTCCAGGAGTTCCGCGGCGTCCAGCACGTTCTCCAGGCCGTGCGCCAGTCCGAGCGTGCCGAGGTAGCCGACGACGAATCGACCCTCGAGGCCAAGCTCGGCCTGCAGTTGCGGATCGCGCGGTGCCCCCGGTCGGAACAGGTCGAGGTTCGCGCCGTTGATGACGACGTCGATCTTCTCCGGACGGATGCCCCGGCGGACGAGGTCGCTCTTGAAGGCCGGCGTGAGCGCCAGGATGCGCGCCGAGCGTCGGTACAGGAAGAGCTCGAGCCGCTCGAGCGCGCGCAGCGAGCGGGCGCGGCGCGCGAGTGCCCGGGTCGCGGCGATGCTGGCGGGCCAGAGGTCACGGATCTCGAAGACGTGCGGCACACCGCGCACCCCAGCGTGCAGAATGCCGGCCAGGGGAACAAACAGGTGCGGCGAGGTCGAGATGACCACGTCCGGGCGGCGCTCGGCGAGGGACATGGCGAAGGCCGAGAGCGCGTAGGAGAGGTAATCGAGCGTGCGCCGGAAGGTGCCCTCGTTGGCGGTGATGTAGGTACGCACACGGACCACACGGATGCCCTCGAGATTCTCCACGGCGCGCCACGCGTTGCGGTAGCCGGGGAACAGCCGGCCCTCGGGGAAGTTTGGCGCGCTGCACAGCACCGTCACTTCGTGTCCCTGCGAGACCCAGAGCCTCGCACGCTCGTAGACATGGGCGGCAGGAGCCGAAGGCTCCGGGTAGAAGTGATCCGAGAAAAACAGGATGCGCATTAGCTGGCGCGGACGCCGAGGGGATTCCCGCTTTCGCTTACGTTATCACGCACGATCAGGTGCGCGTCATTGCCGTCCGTGCTCAGGCAGGGGACCCGCGAGGAGCTGGCGTGCGCGAAGCGATTGTTGGCCACCGTGGCGCCGCCGGTCACGTGAACGGCCGCGTCGGCACCGCCGCGCAGGCCCCAGTCCTCGATGCGGTTGCCGCATACGATCGCGTTCGGCACGCCGACGTGAATGCCCGCCGCCTGCGTGGTGCGCACGATGTTGTCGGCGACCACCAGCCCCCCTGTCGGGTCGGTCGTGACGCCGATGCCGATGCCGCCGCAGGTCTCGACGTGGTTGCCGATGATGCGCCCGAGACGCATGTTGCGGCCGGCATGTATGGAGCCGATGTTGAGGGCGATCTGCCCACGGGCCGGTCCGAGTCCCGCGTTGAAGATGGTGTTATGGCTCACGTCGTAACGGAAGCAGGCTTCGATCTTGATCGGACTCTCGTAGTCGGCACAGTGATTGCCGAGTACGCGGATGCAGGCGCAGCCGTAGGCCTTGAGACCGCGTACCGAGCGCGGCGGGTCGATCCCGGCCGCACCCTCCGCGGTACGCTCGCCCTGCAGCGCATTGTTGGCGAACAGCGCAAAGTCGGCGCGCGTGAGGTTGCACCCGAAGTGTGAGCCTTGTATCTGATTGTTGATGAAGTGCGCGAAACGCACGGTCTGGATGTCGCAGATGTCGAAGTGGCTGACGCCGCCGGTGAAGGCACAGTCGCTTACCAGAGCGTCGATGTTGGTGAACAGCTCAACCGCGCAGGTGAGCTGCCCACCGTTCCGGAAGTTGCGGAACTGGCAGTTGCGCACCACCACGCGCTCGCAGCCGCCGATGCGCAGCGCCTGCCCGGTGTCTTTGTCGAAGCTGCCCTGCGACCCGTCGAATGTGCCGTTGCAGCACTCGAAGTGCTCGTAGAACAGGTCCGGCTGGTAGGCGAGGGCATGCAGCTCGCCTTCCCCGTAGCCGACCTGCAGCGATGTGCCGAGCTCCACCGTCGACCCGTGCACCGCGCTCACGCGGCTCCAGCCCGGCGGGTAGGAGGACTGATCGTGCGCGGGGGCGTCATTCAGGTCGAGGCGCAGCCACTGGCCCGGGGCAAAACCGCTGCTGCTCTGCAGCGTAAGGCTGCGACTGCCCGGGCGGGCCCCAGCGGTGACCACGCTCGTGACGCTCGGCGCGGGCGGGGTACGTACGAAGCCGCGGCCCTCGCCGCGCGGGCGGATCGTGGCGCCCTCCAGGTCGATGAAGGTGCGGCGCGTCACGGGAATGGTGCTGTCAAAACAGTAGACATGCTCGGGTCCGCCACCTAACACGCGATGGCCGGTGGCGAGCGCGGTGCGCCAGGCCGCCGCGTCGTCGGTTTGCCCGTCGCCGAGCGCGCCGTAGCGGCGAACGTCCCCGGGCACGAAGCCCTCGAGCACGCTCGTGACGCCCGCCGCGCGCTCCGCCGCCGTGACCGGCCCGGGCGCAGCGCGCGGGCCGGTCGGGGCGCCCAGCGCGGCGCTCGGCACGTCAGCCGCGATGAGTCCAAGCGTGGCGGTGATGGCGTCCCTTCTGTCCAGGATGCGTTCCCCTCTGTGTAGCCAACTCGAGACACACCGGAAGTTGTGAAGCGTCAACGCGCCACGGTCGGGAGCGTTAGACACGCTGCAGGTATGTTACCTTGGGTCCCAAGGGCGAGTGATTCCTTTACAATCTCGCCCCCAACCTCGCGTTAACAGGTGGTAGTGTTGGCTATGTCGGGGTAAGGCACGCGCAATGAGTGCGGAGAGTGCATGAAGGATCAACGTAGCACTGGCCCCGGCCCTCTTGTTGCCGTTCCCGTCGCCCAAGCCGTGCTCGCGCTTCCGCGCGCGACTAAGCGCCTGATAATCGCGAGCACCGACGCGATCGCGCTTCTCATCGCGCTGTGGGGTGCTCTGGCGCTGAAGTTCGACTTTCTGCTGCCGCTCGGCGCGCGGACGCTTCCCTACTATGCGGTCGCGGTGGTCTCCGCGCTGTTTTTCTTCGCGCTGTTGGGCCTCTACCGGGCGGTGATCCGCTTCGTAGGTCCCAAGGCCATGCTTACGGTGCTCGCCGGAGTCGGCCTGTCGGCCCTGATGCTCGCCCTGTTCGACCACTTCGTCGTCCGGGAACCGCGTCTGCCGCTGTCCGCGTTCGGCATCTACTGGGCGCTCGCGCTGCTCTTTGTAGGCGGCAGCCGCTTTATTGCCCGTTACGTGTTCCTACACACGGTGATGAACGGCAAGCCGGCGGCCCGGGTGGCCATCTACGGCGCCGGCAATGCCGGGGCGCGCGCCTGCTCGCTCATGCTCGGCGGTCCGGATTTCGAGCCGGTCGCCTTTATCGACGACAAGCGCTCGCTGCATGGCAGCAGCATCAGCGGCATACGCATCTACGGCCCCGACGCGCTCTCGAAGCTGGTGCGTCAGTACCGCATCGACAGGATCCTGCTCGCGATGCCCTCGGCCACGCGCCGGCGGCGGCGCGAGATCCTCACTCAGCTCGAGCCCTTGGGCGTGCACGTGCAGTCACTGCCGAACCTCTCGGACCTGATCGCCGGAAAGGCGCGCATCAACGAGCTATGCGACGTGGACGTGAGCGACCTGCTCGGCCGCGACCCCGTGCCGCCGAAGCCGAAACTGTTCGGCTCCTGCATCCGCGGCAAGTGCGTGCTGGTTACCGGCGCGGGCGGCTCGATCGGCTCGGAATTGTGCCGGCAGATCGTGCGGCTGAACCCGAGCCGCCTGGTGCTGTTCGAAATGTCAGAGCTGGCGCTCTACAACATCGAGCGCGAACTCGAGGAGGTCGCGGCGCACGAGCGCCTCAACGTCGAGATCGTGCCGCTGCTCGGCAATGCCCATCATCGCCACCGCGTTCGCGAGGTACTGCTCGCCTTCGGCGTGCAGACGGTCTATCACGCCGCCGCCTACAAGCACGTGCCCATCGTCGAGTACAACGTCGTCGAAGGCATCCACAACAACGTCATCAGCACCTGGTACACCGCGGAAGCCGCGCTCGAGACCGGAGTCGAGACGTTCGTGCTCATCTCGACCGACAAGGCGGTCAATCCCGCCAACGTCATGGGCGCCACCAAGCGCCTCGCGGAGCTGGTGCTGCAGGCGCTGCAGGAGCGCACCACGCAGACCCGCTTTTGCATGGTGCGCTTCGGCAACGTGCTCGCCTCCTCGGGCTCGGTGGTGCCGCTCTTCCAGGAGCAGATCCGCCGCGGCGGGCCGGTCACCGTCACGCACCCGGAGGTCATCCGCTACTTCATGACCATCCCGGAGGCGGCGCAGCTGGTGATCCAGGCCGGGTCGATGGCCAAGGGCGGCGACGTGTTCGTTCTCGACATGGGTCGTCCGGTGCGCATCGATGATCTCGCGCGCCGCCTGGTGAACCTCATGGGTCTCACCGTGCGCGACGCCGGCAATCCGGACGGGGACATCGAGATCGAATACACCGGACTGCGCACGGCGGAGAAGCTCTTCGAGGAGCTGTTGATCGGCACCAACGTCACCGGCACCGACCACCCGATGATCATGCGCGCCATGGAGCACCGGCTCGCCTGGCCGAAGATGGAGCAGGTCCTCAACGAGCTGCTGGTGGCGCTCGCCAGCTTCGACTGCCATCGGGCGCTCGCGCTGCTCGCCGAGGCGGTGGCCGAGTACGAGGCCGACCTCGACATCCGCGACTACGTCTGGACGCGCAAGGCCATCCTGCCGCACGCACCGGCCGCCAAGGTGGCAGACTTTGCCGCCAAACGACGCCTCCAGGAGGCAGGAAAGCCCACGCAGGGACAGCTCCCGGGCGGCTGAAGCAGCCCGGCGCGCGGGCATCGCTTGAGGGACGGCGCACGTTCCTTTAGGCTTTCGCCTTTAGTCCTTTGCACTCAAGAACTTAACTGATGCGAGTGACCATCTTCGGCTCGGGCTACGTCGGCCTCGTGAGCGGCGCATGCCTGGCGGAGGCCGGCAATCACGTCGTGTGCGTGGATGTCGACGCCGACAAGATCGAGCGGCTGAAGCGCGGAGAGGTGCCGATCCACGAGCCGGGGCTCGAGGCACTCATCCGGCGCAACGCCGAGGCCGGCCGCATCGAGTTCACCACGGATGCGGTCAGGGGCGTCGAGCACGGACTCTTTCAGCTGATCGCGGTCGGCACGCCCCCGGGGGAGGACGGGTCCGCGGACCTGCGCTACGTGCTCGCGGTGGCGCGCACCATCGGCACGCATCTCGGCCGCTACAGCATCGTCATCACCAAGTCGACCGTGCCGGTCGGCACGGCCGACAAGGTGCGCGCCCAGCTCGAGCAGACCCTCGCCGCGCGCGGCGCCAAGATCGAGTTCGACGTGGTCTCCAACCCCGAATTCCTCAAGGAGGGCGCGGCGATCGGCGACTTCATGAAGCCCGACCGTGTCGTGATAGGCACCGACAACCCGCGCACCACCGAGCTGATGCGCGCGCTCTACGAGCCTTTCATCCGCAACCATGACCGTCTGATCGTCATGGATATCCGCTCCTCCGAGCTCACCAAGTACGCCGCCAATGCGATGCTCGCCACGAAGATCAGCTTCATGAACGAGCTCGCCAATATCGCCGAGCGGGTCGGCGCGGATATCGAAAAGGTGCGTATCGGCATCGGCTCGGATCCGCGCATCGGCTACAGCTTCATCTACCCCGGCACCGGCTACGGCGGCTCCTGCTTCCCAAAGGACGTGCAGGCGCTCATCCGCTCCTCGCACGAGGTGGGTCACGAGCCGCAGGTCCTCAACGCCGTCGAGGCAGTCAACGCACTCCAGAAGCAGGTGCTGTTCCACAAGATCGAGCAGCACTTCGCGGGCGAGCTCTCCGGGCGCGCCTTCGCGCTCTGGGGTCTCGCCTTCAAGCCCAACACGGACGACATGCGTGAGGCGCCTTCGGTCACCCTCATCGAGCTGCTGCTCGGCGCCGGCGCGCAGGTACGCGCCTACGACCCGGTCGCGGGCGCGGAGGCGCAGCGCCTGCTCGGCGGCCGGGACGGCTTCATCCTCGCGAAGAACGCCTACGAGGCCGTACAGGGAGCGGATGCGCTCGCGATCGTCACGGAATGGCAGGAGTTTCGCAGCCCGGACTTCGAGCGCCTCAGGCAGACGCTGAAATCGCCGGTGATCTTCGACGGCCGCAACCTCTACGACCCGGCGATGCTCGCCCGCTTCGGCCTTACCTACTACGCCATCGGCCGCGGCCGGCCGCCGGCGAAGGACTGAAGCGGCGGTGCTCACCCCCGTCATTCTCTCCGGCGGCGCTGGCACGCGGCTCTGGCCGCTCTCGCGCGAGCTCTACCCCAAGCAGCTCCTGCCGCTCACGGGCACGCGCACCATGCTGCAGCAGACGCTGCTGCGCCTCGATGGGCTCGCGACCACGGCCCCGGTGATCGTCTGCAACGAGGCGCACCGCTTCCTGGTGGCCGAGCAGCTGCGGCAGCTGCGCATCGAGCCGCGCGCGACCATCCTCGAGCCCTTCGGGCGCAACACCGCCCCGGCCATCGCGCTCGCGGCGCACGCGGCGCTCAAGGGGCACGCCGTGCAGGCGAACGCTCTCGACCCCGTACTGCTCGTCCTGCCCGCCGATCACGTGATCCGCGACATTCCCGCGTTCCACGCCGCCGTACGGGCGGCGCTCGCCGCCGCCGACGCCGGGCAGCTCGCCACCTTCGGAATCGTCGCCACCACCCCCGAGACCGGCTACGGCTACATCCAGCGCGGCGCCCCGAGCGCGGCGGCGTTTCGCATCGCGCGCTTCGTCGAGAAGCCCAACCACGAGCGGGCGCGCGAGTTCGTCGCCTCCGGGGACTATTTCTGGAACAGCGGCATGTTCGTGTTCCGCGCGCGCCGCTACCTGCAGGAGCTCGAGCGCTTCGCGCCGGAGATGGCGCGGGTATGCGAGGCGGCCTTCCGCGGCGCGAAGGCGGACCTGGACTTCACGCGCATCGACGCGGCGCTCTTCGAGGCCTGCCCGGCGGACTCAATCGATTACGCCGTAATGGAGAAGACCGCCGACGCGGTGGTGGTCCCGCTCGCGGCCGGCTGGAGCGACGTCGGCTCGTGGGCCTCGCTGCACGAGGCGAGCGACGGCGATGCGCACGGCAACGTCACCCACGGCGACGTCATCAGCGAGGACACCGAGGGAAGCTACCTGTACTCCGAGAGCCGCCTGGTGGCGGCCGTGGGCCTGCGCGACCAGGTGGTGGTCGAGACCAAGGACGCGGTGCTGGTCGCGGCCAAGGATCGCGTGCAGGAGGTCAAGCGCCTGGTGCTGCGCCTCAAGGAGCGCGGGCGCTACGAACACTCCCTGCACCGGGAGGTGTTCCGTCCCTGGGGCAGCTACGACAGCCTGGAGAACGGCCCGCGCTTCCAGGTGAAACGCCTGAAGATCAAGCCCGGGGCGACGCTGTCGCTGCAGATGCACCATCACCGCGCCGAGCACTGGGTGGTGGTGGCGGGCACGGCGCGCATCACGCGCGGCGAGGAGCAGTTCCTGCTCGAGGAGAACCAGTCGACCTACATCCCGATCGGCGTCAAGCACCGCATCGAGAACCCGGGGATGATTCCGCTCGAGATCATCGAGGTGCAGTCCGGCTCTTACCTGGGCGAGGACGACATCGTGCGTTTCGAGGACAAGTACGGGCGCAAGGGCACCAACAAGTAATCGCGATGGCCAGGCTCGACTCCTTCAAGGCCTACGACATCCGCGGCCGCATCCCGGACGAGCTCGACGAGGCATTGGCCTACGACATCGGCCGTGCGTTCGCGGCCTTCGTGAAACCCAGACGCGTCGCGGTCGGCTATGACATCCGCCAGTCGAGCCCCTCGCTCGCCGCGGCGCTCAAGCGCGGCCTCAGGGATCTCGGCAGCGACGTGCTCGACATCGGCCTGTTCGGCACCGAGGGCGCCTACTTCGCCACCTTCGCCGAGCGCCTGGATGGTGGCGCGATGGTGACCGCGAGTCACAACCCGCCCGACTACAACGGCATGAAGTTCGTGCGCGAGGGGGCGCGCCCGCTGTCCGGCGACACCGGGCTCTTCGAGATGCGCGAGCTGATCGCGCGCGGTGCGCTTCCCGGCAAGGCGCCGCGCGCGGGCACCGAGCAGCCGCTCGACATCGTTCCGCGCTACCTCGAGCACCTGCTGGGCTACGTCGCCGTGCAGGAGCTGCGTCCGCTCAAGGTGGTGGTGAACGCCGGCAACGGCGGCGCCGGACTCATAGTCGATCGGCTCGAGCCGCACCTGCCGTTCGACTTCGTGAAAATCAACAACGAGCCGGACGGCTCCTTTCCGCACGGCGTGCCCAACCCGATGCTCGAGGAGAACCGCGCGGCGACCGCGGACGCCGTGCGCCGCAGCGGCGCCGACGTCGGCCTCGCCTGGGACGGTGATTACGACCGTTGCTTCTTCTTCGACGAGAACGGCCAGTTCATCGAGGGCTACTACCTCGTGGGCCTGCTCGCCGAGACCTTCCTGCGCCTGGAGCCCGGGGCGCGCATCGTGCACGACCCGCGCCTCACCTGGAACACGCTCGACATCGTGCGCCGCAACGGCGGCACCCCGGTGCTGTGCAAGTCGGGTCACGCCTTCATCAAGGCGAAGATGCGCGAGGTGGACGCCGTCTACGGCGGGGAGATGAGTGCACACCATTACTTCCGCCGCTTCGCCTACTGCGACAGCGGCATGATCCCGTGGCTGCTGGTGCTCGCCGTGATGAGCGCGCACGGCGAGCCGCTCTCGGCCCTGGTCGGCGAGCGCATGCGGCTCTTCCCGGCGAGCGGGGAGATCAACCGCAAGCTCGCGGCGGACACCCAGTCGATCCTGGCGCGGGTACGTGCCCGCTACGAGACCGCGGCCATCGCTCTCGACCTCACCGACGGCCTGTCGCTCGAGTTCGAGCGCTGGCGCTTCAATCTGCGCGGCTCGAACACCGAGCCGCTCGTGCGGCTGAACGTCGAGTCGCGCGCCGACGAGGCGCTCATGCGCGAGAAGACCGCCGAGCTACTGCGGCTGATCGATTCCTGATCGCGCGTCCGCGCAGCCGCGGCGCCCACCGCGGCCGGCGAGGCGCGAAAGTCCGGCACCCCTTTACGCAGGCTTAGAGTAGGAACACTGTGTGTCGCGTTCGAAGGTGCATGGCGAGATGGGAATTCAGTCACTAGACAGCAGCGCACGCGAGCACGCGACACGGCAGTGGAATGCCCTGGCGTGCGGTGAGCTGGAGGGGGACAAGAATAGCGTCGACTATTTCCTGAAGGTCGAGCGTGATCGCTACCATCAGCAGCCGTGGCAGCACGACTACTTCAGGTACGAGGCGTTCGCCGGGCAGCGCGTCCTGGAGATCGGAGTGGGTCAGGGAACCGACTTAATGCAGTTTGCACGTGCCGGCGCCGTTTGTGCCGGCGTGGATATTACCGACAATCACCTGCAGCTTACGGAGCGAAATTTCTCGCTACAGGGCAGGCCGGTCGAGCTGCACAAGGCAGACGCCACCAGACTGCCGTTTGCGGACACGTTCGACTGCGTCTATTCATTCGGTGTGATCCATCACATTCCGGAAGCGCAGCAGGTGATCGCCGAAGTGCTCAGGGTTCTTCGTCCGGGCGGGAAAGTCATGGTGGCCTTCTACTACAAGTGGTCGGCCTTTCATCTATTCACCAAGATACTGTGTCATGGCATACGTTGTGGCTGGCTCTGGTCCAAGGGCTATGCCGGCCTGCTTGCGACGATTGAGGGGGGCGCTGACGGAGTGACAGTAAAGCCGTTCGTCAAGCTGTACAGCAAACGCGAGGTCCGGCGGCTCTTTGCGCGCTTTGACATCGAGGACATTTCCGTCCACCAGTTGACGGCAGATCACTACTATCCCGCGATGCTCGCGCGCCTCCTACGACCGCTAGTTCCCAAGCTGGAGGGAGTCATGGGGTGGTACGTCACCTGCGTTGCAAGAAAGCCGGCTGCGTGAAAGCCGGGCCGCCGGTTTGCCAAAGCCGGGCAACGCCCGGCGCCACGCAGGATCGTAGGGCGCTCTTTGACCGGGGACGTCGCTGCCGCCCGCGCGCTTCGGCGATGCGGCCCGCCAGGCGGACCCGTGAGACGTGTCAGACCGGCGCGCCGGCCCCGAACCGCCGTCGCAGGCTGTCGGCGGCCCGCCGGGCGGCGTGGCCATCCCAGAGCTGCGGAATGCGACCACGCGGCCAGCGGCCGGTGAGGGCTTCACGGGCTGCGGCGAGCAGTCCGCGAGGCTCTATCAGGCGGTTGGTGCCCTCGCTCACGGTGATCGGCCGTTCGGTGTTCTCGCGCAGGGTCGCGCAGGGAATCCCGAGATAGGTGGTCTCCTCCTGGATACCGCCGGAGTCGGTGATGGCGATGCTCGAGTGCATCACGAGATTCATGAACTCGATGTAGCTCAGGGGCTCGGTGAGGCGCACACCCGGGCAGTCGCTCAGGGCAGGAAGGAGCGCGAATTCCTCGAGGCGCTTGCGCGTGCGTGGGTGCACGGCGAACACGACCGTAAGCTCACCGGCGAGCGCGACGAGGGCCGTGACCAGATCGGTAAGCTTGCCGCGCTCGTCGACGTTCGAGGGGCGGTGCAGGGTTACGACCGCGTAGGGACTGGCGAGTCCGAGCCGCGCGCGCATGTCGCTCGCGCTGATCTTCGCGCGCAGCATCTCGAAGGAATCGAGCATGATGTTGCCGATGCATTCGATGCGCCCGTGGGGTACCCCCTCGGCGAGCAGGTTCGCGTCCGCATCCTTGGACGGAGTCCAGAGCAGATCGGCGATCGCGTCGGTCACCAGGCGGTTGATCTCCTCGGGCATGCGGCGATCGCGGCTGCGCAGACCCGCCTCGAGGTGCACCACCGGGATCCACAGCTTCGCTCCCACCATGGCGCACGCGGCCGTCGCGTTCACGTCCCCCACCACCACGATCACCCCGGGACGCTCGCGCTGGCAGACGCTCTCGTAGGCGATCATGGTGCGCCCCGTCTGCTCGGCATGGCTGCCGCTGCCGACCTCCAGGTGGTGCGCAGGCTCCGGCAGGCGCAGGTCGGCGAAGAAGGCGTCCGACATGTTCGCGTCGTAGTGCTGCCCGGTATGCACGATGAGGGGCCGGCACCACGGCTGCCCGGCGAGCGCGTGGTAGAGCGGAGCCACCTTCATGAAGTTCGGACGGGCGGCGGCGATCAGGTGGACGATTTTCGGGGTCACGGGCAGCGGATTCTCCTGAAAACTTAGGGCGGCGGCCGGCTCAGAGTGAGAGCCAGGACATGCTCGCGAAATGCGGAGCGGATTACACTTAACGCCGCCGCTCCTCCTTGTAGGCGTAGACTCTATCTTGACAGGCCCTTGTCTGTCTGAGGAGACACTTCCCCCGGGAGGGGGCGGCAGGTACCTTCCACCGTTCATTCACCATAGGGATCCTCCATGGCGCTTTGGAAAGATTCGACTACCGGAACCAGCCCCGCATCCCCGGCGAGCCCCACGCCCGCCCCGGCCCCCGTGCATCCGCGCGAGCCCGAGCGCGCGAACGTCGCCTCGTTGACCCCGGATACGGCACGCCGCCCGGCCCCGGCCCCGGCGCCGCACCGCAACGAGATGAAGGAATCCCACATCGCCTCGGACCTGACGATCGAGGGCAAGATCGTGGGCTCGGGTCACGTGCGCATCGCCGGCCGCTTTAAGGGCGACGTGCAGGTCGACGGCAACGTCACGCTCGATCCCGGCGCGCGCCTCGAGGGGCACGTGAAGGCGGGAGTCGTGACGGTGGCCGGCGAGCTGCTCGGCAACATCGAGAACGCCAAGCGCGTCGAGCTGCTCGAGAACGGCGTCATCAACGGCGACGTCAAGGCGGGCTCGCTCACGGTCGCCGCGGGCTCGAGGATGCGTGGCCAGGTCGAGTTCGGCTACGAAGGCGAGACGCGCGGCAGCAAGGGCGACTCCAAGGGCTTCGGCAACGCATGAACGTGAGCGCTCGCCCGGTGACCCCGGGCAAGACGCGCACGTGTCCGCATTGCAAGGCGGCCATTCTCGAGAGCCTGAGCATCTGCCCGGGCTGCATGCACCACCTGCGCTTCGACCAGGACGCGGCCAAGCGCCAGGTGGCCGCCACCTCGGCGCTGCGCGTCGAGGGGATCGTGCGCCACCCGCCGCTGCAGGAGCCGTGGGAGTACTTCATCGTCATCGCGGTGCGCAACGACCGCGGCGAGGAGGTCACGCGGCAGGTGGTGAACGTGGGAGCCCTCTCCGGTACCGAGAAGCGTACGTTCACGCTCTCGGTCGAGGTGCTGCCGCCCCAGACACCCAGCAACGCACCCGCGCCGCGCAACGCCTCGCCCAACATCCCGGTGCCGAAGCGCTAGAACGTCGCCTCGGTCTGCACGAGGAACTGCACGCGCTTGATGGTCGGTCCCCCGTCGAGCGGGAAGGCGAGGTCCACGTGAATCACGTTGCCGAGGCCGGAACGCGAGTTGCCGAAGCGCAGGCCGAAGCCGGCGTCCTTCAGTAGCCCCAGGCTGGGCGCCGCGAGCGGCGGCTGACCCCAGGTGCGCCCCATGTCGAAGAACACCGCGCCGCCGACGCGGAACAAGCGGAACGGATACCAGTCGGTGAAGTAGCGCTGCTCGACCGTCCACAGGGCCCGCGCCGTGCCGTCCTGATAGCGCAGCGGGTAGCCACGCAGGCCGTTATCGCCGCCGAGCAGGATCTGGTTTTCCAGGTCGAGGTTCCAGCCGCGGGTGCCCTGCAGCCCGGTGAAGAACAGCCAGTTCTTGCTCTGCTCCACGTAGTAGCGGATGGATGCGTCCGCCACGCCGTTCTGCAGCGAGTGGTCCTCGATCCGCCCGGAAAAGTCTCCGTAGAGCAGCAGCGTGTCGCCGGCGTTGCGGTATCCCTTGCTCACCGAGCTCCGGATGAGCAGCGCCGTCGCGGTCGAGCCGAGCCCGTTGAGCGCGTAACCCAGGCGCAGGCTCGCCGCCGTGCCGAGCGCGAAGTCCTCGGTGCGCCCGATCTGGTCGTGGTTCATGAGCTTCAGGTAATCGTCCTGCACCAGGTCAAACTCGAGGAACGGGTAGAGGAAGCGGCGGTCCTGCGGGATCAGGTTGGTCGTACCGTTCGAGTTGCTGACCGGCGAGAACATGTGCTCGTCGTAGGTGACGCCCGCCGTCCAGCGCTGCGCCCAGCCGTTCTGCAGGCCCTTTGACCAGCCGTAGTAGCTCTGGAACAGGCGGTGGTCGTCCCGGAACTGGTCGACGATCTGTCCGAGGTCGTAGAGCGGATCGGTCTGGGTGTCATCGAGCGCGGCGAATGAGCCCGACCAGTGGCTGTCGAGCGCGTAGAACGGACGTGTCAGGTTGAGAACCTTGAGGCCACCGTCGCTGAAGTTGGCGTAGGCGACGTCGGCGGCGATCCAGGTACCGGCGACGTTCTTCTGCGAGACGTCGATCGAGGTACCCGAGCGGTCGATGGTACTCGTGTACGCGAAGCTGACGGCAGTCGCGGTGCCGAGGAAGTTGGACTCCTGAAGCTTGACACCGGTGGAGTTGGCGCCGCCGCTGCGTCCGAAGTTGAAGCCGGGGTTGAGTGTCCACACGTCGCGCGTCGTCACGTGCACGTCGACCTTGTTGTCGTGATAGCCGACGATGCGGATCCAGGCGTCGTAGAAGTAGCTGTCCGAGCGCAGGATGCGCGCCGACTCATCGAGCAGGCGCCGCGAGAACTTGTCGCCGGGCTTGAAGAGCAGCTGATTGCGCACCACGCGTGGGCGCGTCGTCACGTGCAGCTTGTCGGCGAGCCGGAAGACCCCGTTGTTGTCCTTGGGGTCCTGGAGATTGAAGATGTTCTGGTTGTCGATCTCGACCGTCCCGATCACGGCGCCGTTCTTCACGAGCTCGGCGTCCGAGGGGATGCCTTCCGCGTCCCCGGGAAAGCCGTAGCGCGGGCGAACCCCGGAGAGGATGCCCTCGGTCTCCTCGTCCGGGCGCAGCCCGCTGCTCACCGCGGCGGTGAGCGCGGCATCCACCGGGAGCGCTTCATCGGAGCGGGCGGACCCAATTGCCGGCAGAAGCCACACCGCGGCCGCTGCGAGACAGCGAGCGGTCAGGAAGGTGCGGGCGAACAACAATCGGCCGGCCATCGCCCTTCAGCACCCGGAGCCGTCAGTGCGCCTGCAGGCTGTACATCCGAGCATTCTGTGCGCCAATCTTGGGGCCGCCGCTGCGGCAGGTGGCAGTTCCGCGTCTCGCGGGACAGAGCGTGATCCCTTGCTGCAATTGAGATATCCATCGTTGACAACCTTACACAGGGTCTTAACGGAGGAACGACGCCGTGACAATAAGGAAAATCCCGCGAGTGCGGATGGGAATATTCCTGACAGGAATTCTGGCCCTGACAAGCGCGAGCGTGGCCGGCCCCTCAGGCAGTGGCCCTGGAGCCACACTCCTGGTTTTTGCCGCCGCCTCACTCACGGATGCCCTGGATGAAGTCAACCGGGCGTTTACGGCGAGCAGTCACCTGCCGGTCAAGGCCTCCTACGCGGCGAGCGCGCTGCTCGCCAAACAGATCGAGGCCGGGGCGCACGCGGACCTGTTCTTCTCGGCGGACCGCGAGTGGATGGACTACCTCGACAAGCGGGGCCTCCTGCGCGCGGGCACGCGCCGCGACGTGCTCGGCAACTCTCTGGTGCTGATCGCGCCCGCGGACAGCGCCGTGCGGCTGACCATTGCGCCCGGCTTCAAGTTCGAAGCGGCGCTCGGCGGTGGGCGCCTCGCGATGGCCGATCCGGATTCGGTGCCCGCGGGGCTCTACGGCAAGGCGGCGCTGACGAAACTCGGCGTGTGGGACTCAGTCGCTCCACACGTGGCCGCGGCCGAGAACGTGCGTGCGGCGCTCGCCTACGTCGCCCGCGGCGAGACTCCGCTCGGCATCGTCTACGCGACCGACGCCGCGGCCGAGAAACGCGTGCGCGTGCTCGGGGTCTTTCCGGCGGACTCGCACCCGCCCATCCTCTATCCGGCCGCCCTCACGACGGGCGCGGACGCTGGCGCGGCCCAGTACCTCGGGTTTCTTTCAAGCAGCGAGGCGAGCCAGATCTTCGCACGCTACGGCTTCACGATCCTGCCCTAGACGGGCGGGGCACACCTCAGAAGCGGCCGTTCTGGTAGTCAGCGAACGCCTGCTCGAGCTCGGCGCGGGTGTTCATGACGAATGGCCCGTACTTGGCGACCGGCTCGCGCAGGGGCCGCCCGGCGACCAGGATGGCGCGTGCGCGCGTGCCCTCGGCGCCGGCAGCCAGGCCCGTGAGCTCGACGGTCTCACCCTCACCGAGGACCGCGAGTTCATGCGTGCGCACGGGGCTGCGCCCGCCGCCCACCGCGAGGGCGCCCTCGTACACGTAAAGGAAGGCCGCATAGTCACCCGGCAGGTTGAGCACGAAGTGCGCCTGCGGCTCGAGCGCAAGATCCAGATAAGTCGGGTCGGTCGCGGGCTGACGGATGGGTCCCCTGACGCCCGCCACCTCGCCGGCGATCACCTTCGCGCTCACGCCCTCGGCAGGCTGCGCCGTCGGGATGCGCTCTGGGCCGAACTCCTGGTACCTCGGAGCGGTCATCTTTTCGCGCGCGGGCAGGTTCAACCACAGCTGGAAGCCACGCATGCGTCCCTCCTGCTGCTCGGGCATCTCCGAGTGCACGAGGCCCCGGCCGGCGGTCATCCACTGCACGCTCCCCGGCACGAGCAGTCCCTCGTTGCCGTGGTTGTCGCGGTGGCGCATGCGACCGTCGAGCATGTAGGTGACCGTCTCGAAGCCGCGATGCGGATGATCCGGAAAGCCGGCGAGATAGTCCTCGGCCCGGTCGGTGCCGAACTCATCGAGCATCAAGAAGGGATCGAGGTCCGGGAGCTGTGGCTGTCCGATCACGCGCCGCAGTTTCACGCCGGCGCCGTCGGACGTCGGCAGGCCCTTGACGATGCGCCGCACGGCGCGGCTCGCAGTGCTCTCGGTCATGTCGCTACCCTCGCGCCGCTTGAAGATCCCGCAGAAGTGGGCGCCGCGCGGCGCCATTTCAAGGGTGCTCAGCCGAGCAGTCGCCCGCCCAGTGCACGCACGATCGCGCGCGCCTGCTCCGGGTCGCACAAGAGCACGCATTTGGTGAGCCCATCGGCCGTCATCGCGTCCGCGGCGTGCACCGCCGCGAAGCGCCGCGCGGGGGAGGCGGGCGCACCTCGCCGGTAATAGCCGCGGTGTCCCCGCGGCGCGCGTGAGCTGTCGCGATCACTCACCGCGATCGCCCCGCCGCCGAGCTCGACGGGCTCGCAGCGCCCGTCCGCGCGGCGCACGAGGATGGTCCGCCGGGCGCGACCGAAGACCCGCAGGTCCCCGCCTGCATTTACAAGTCCTGCCGTGCAGTCAGCCCCCTGCAGAGCCTCCACGGCGCGATCGATCGCGTAGCCCTTCGCAACGCCACCGCAATCGATCTCCAGCGGTCTTGAGCAGCACGCCCAGGGAGCACCCGTCGCGCCGTATCCGAGCTCGAGGTCGCCGAGGCGCCCCGGCCTGCCCGGGAGACAGGGGTCGAAGACCCCGCCGCTCAGGGCAAAGAGCCGCCGGGCGAAGCTCAGCACGCGAAAGGTCATCGGGTGGACGCCCACCCGCGCCCCGCTCGGGCTGTCCCGGAGGCGCTGCAGATCGCTGCCTTCCCTGGAGGGATGCAGCCGCTCCTCGACCGCGGCGATCGCCGCGAAGGCACCGTCGATGGCGGCGGCGGGTCCGTCGGCCTCGATCGCCACCCAGGTTCCGAGCGCCATGCGCATGCGCCGCGAGCCGGCGCCGGCAGGGTTAAGCCCGGGAACCGCACGGCGAGGGGGGGTAGGGCGCGCGGTTGGACCCGGGGCCGGCATCCGGCTATCCTACAGTAATTACGAATCATTCGCATTTGCATTCGGTAGGCACGTGAAGCTGGCGGGGCAAAGGCATCTGGGCTGGGCGGGGATCGCGGCGGTACTGTCGGCGGCCCCCGTGCAGGTGGTGATCGCGAGCGACTACCTGTCGCTCGAGGGGGCCCAGCGCGCCCTATTTCCCGCCGCCGATCGCTTCACGGAAGTGCTCCTCACGCTCACCCCGGCGCAGCACTCGCAGGTGGCCTCCCTGGCCGGTCTGCAGCCCCCGCATCGGAGCCTGCGCGCCTTCCGGGCGCTCAAGGGCGTGGAGGTGCTCGGCTACGTCTTTATTGACGAGGTCATCGGCAAGGAGGACTTCATCACCTACGCCGCGTCGATCGATGCGAGCGGCCGGCTCGGCACCCCCGAGATCATGAGCTACCGCGAGAGCCATGGCGGGGAGATCCGCAACCCGGCGTGGCGGCGGCAGTTCGCCGGCCGCGACCGGCTCGGGGAGCTCACGGTGAGCACGGACATCAAGAACATCGCCGGCGCCACACTTTCGTGCGAGCACGTCACTCAGGGCGTGCGCTGGCTGATGGCGCTATGGCAGGTCGCGCTTGGGCCGGCCGTGCCCGGGTGAGCGGCGATGCGTGGCATGAGTGAGCAGTTGGTACGCCAGGTCGCGGCGGCCCCGGGGCTGAGTGCGCGCATGCCGCACGTGCTGCGCGCGACCGTCTACACGACGTGCGCCCTGCTGTGGCTGACCGGGGTCCTGTGGCTCGTGCTGCATCTCGCATTTGCCGGCGGCAACGAGTTCGGTCCGCTGCCCAATGCGTGGGAGGCGCCGCTCCTGCGCGTACACGGACTGCTCGCGGTCGGCGGGGTGTTCCTGCTCGGGTGGCTCACCGCCGCGCACATTGGCGCGCGCTGGTCGGCGTACCGCAACCGGACCTCGGGACTCGCGCTGCTCGCGACCGCGGCCGTCCTGGTCGTGAGTGGCTACGCGCTGTACTACAGCACCGGGCGTGCGCACGCGGGCGCCGCCGTCCTGCACGAATGGCTCGGGGCGCTCGCGATCCTCGCCGCGTTTGCCCACTGGTGGCGGCGGCGCGCGCGGCGCTGAAGCAGCGCCGGTTCGTCCCTTCCCGGGGCCCGGGCGATTCATTCCCCGTTCAGGCCGAATCCCGATATATACGGTGAACCGTGGCGGTACGCGGCGGGTCTAACCGGATGTCATCGAGAGAAGGGAGTTTCGTGCACGCACTATGAGGCACGCGCCGCACAGCGTGTCCGTTCCCGCGGGTCTGTTCGCGGTGGCGCTGCTCGTCGCATGCGCCGCCCGGGCGCAGGATGCGGCCGACCCGCCGGCGCGCGCGGCGCGGCTGAGTGTCGCCGAGGGCAGCGTGTCGCTTCAGCCGGCGGGCCTGCAGGACTGGACCGCGGCGGGCATCAACCGCCCGCTCACCACCGGCGACCGGCTTTGGACGGACCAGGGGTCCCGCGCGGAGATCGACCTTGGCGCGGCGGTGGCGCGTCTCGGTGAGCAGACCGGCTTTGCCTTCCTCAACCTCGATGACAGCGCCGCGCAGATGCAGCTCAGCGCCGGCACGCTCATCGTGCGCGTGCGCGATCTGCAGCCAAGTCAGCTGTACGAGATCGACACACCGAACCTGGCCGTGACGCTGGTGCAGCCCGGTGAGTATCGCGTGCAGGTGAGCGCCAGCGGCGACAGCACGCGCGTCAAGGTCACCGAGGGCGTGGCAGAGGCGAGCGGCGGCGGGCAGCTCGTGGCCATCAACGCGCAGCAGACGGCGAGCTTCACCGGCGCGCAGTCACTCAGCGTGCAGAGCGCATGGCTCGCTGACTCGGACGACTTCGATCTGTGGTCGGCGGCACGCGAGCGTTCACTCGAGGATTCAAGCTCGCGCGAGTACGTCGCCGGGGATCTGCCCGGAACACAGGATCTCGACGACAACGGCCATTGGGAGAGCACGCCGGAATACGGCTACGTATGGGTCCCGACGCTGGTGCTCGTCGGCTGGGTCCCCTATCGCTTCGGGCACTGGTGCTGGATTGCACCGTGGGGCTGGACCTGGATCGATGACGCCCGCTGGGGCTACGCGCCGTTTCACTATGGTCGCTGGGTGCGCCGGAACAGCAACTGGGCGTGGGTGCCCGGTCCCCGCCGCGCCCGTCCCGTTTACGCGCCGGCGCTGGTGGGCTGGGTACATGGTCCCGGCATCGGCGGCTCGGTGGCCTTCGGCAGCAACGTCGGCTGGTTCCCGCTCGGACCGCGCGAGATGTACGAGCCGCCTTACCGCGTAAGTCCCGGCTACGCGCGCAACGTCAACCAGAGCAACACCCTGATCATCAGTCCAGGTCCCATCGGTGACGGCGCGCCGGGCGCCGTGCCGCGCCACTACGTCAACAACACCTCCGCCGCTGTGACGAGCGTGACTCAGGACGTGTTCATCTCCGGGCAGCGAGTCGGCGGCCACGCGCTGCGCGTGGCTCCCGCGGTACTCGTGGGAACCGCGGTCGCGGCGAGCGCGCCCGCGGTCGCGCCGGTGCGCCAGAGCGTGCTCGGTCCGAATGGCGCACGTGGCACGGCCCGGCCACCCCCGCTGCTCGCGAATCGCGCGGTGGTGGCGTTCACCGAGCCTCCGCGTCCCGCGGCCCCGTTTGAGCGTCAGCTCGAAGCGATGCAGGCCAACGGCGGCCGGCCACTCCTGCCCTCCGAGGCTACGCGTCTGGCGACTGCCACGAGTACGGCGGTGCGACTGGTGGCCCCCCGGGCCGGCGCGCCGCGGCAGCTGGATCTGCGCACTCCGGCGCCACGAGCACCGCCGAGCGAGCCGACTTTCGCCGAGCGAGCTCGCGCTCTGCAAAACAGCGCACTACCAGCACAACCCCGCGCCCGCTATCCCGACACGGCGGCATTGCCCGAGGGCGCGCCTGCCGGGGGACGCGTCGAGCCCGCGGACACGCCCGCTACGCTTCAGGGCGGTCGGCGCGCGGCCTCCCCGCCGCCCGCTGCCGGCGTTGCACCGCGAACGCCCCCATCACCCTCGCAGGCGGTTGCGGTGGCTGACGGAACGGGTCAGGCTCTCTATCGCCCGCAGCCGCTGGCACCGCTGGCACCGCTGGCACCGCCACCGCCACCGCCAGTGCCCGCCACCCCGAGTGTCGCCGCGCCACCGCCGGGCGCCGCTCATCCATCAACTCCCACACCGGAGGCAGCACACTACCGCAACGCGCCCGCGGCCCCGAGTGTGGCAGCGCCATCGCCGGGGGCGGCTCATCCGTCACCTTCCGCGTCCGCGGCGGCGCATGCTCCCTCGCCCCCGCCGGCGCGCGACACGGGCGTGCGTCCGCAGTGAGGCCGCCGGCACGGCGCGCGGTGCGCCACTAAGACTCGCCGCTCTCCTCGTACTGAAGGGCATCGCGCTCCAGGTCTTTGAGAAAGGCGCGCACCTCCTCGCGCGTGCACAGCTCACCCGCGAGCAGCGCCTGCAGCAGAGCCTCCAGGTGCACGCGCAGCGCCACGGCCATCACCGTGAGCCCATAGGGCAGCTCGTTGATGAGATCGTTGAGCACGTCGAGGCATTCTTCGACGTCGCCGTCGCCCGGAGTCATCGTGAGTGACATGTGCGCTCCTCGCAGTTCGCGGGGGCGCGACCATACACCAGCGCCGCGGCGAATGCGCCGCCGGTTTCTGCGCAAACGCATGCGCAATCACGGTTCCAATGAAGCCGGGCACGCCTAGACTGCGGCTCGCTCTCCCGTCGAAACCAACATCCGCAAGCGAGGCTCTACGATGCGTGTCACTCCGATCGCACTCCGTCCCGACCGTCGCCGCGCGGCACGCGAACGGCGGCGCGGTGTCACTCCCGCGTTGGCGCTCGCCGCCACACCGGCGCTCGCCTGGGCGCAGGCTACGTCGCCTTTCATGACCGGCGCCACGGCGCTGCAGACCAACATCCTCGCCTGGCTAACTCCCATCGCTGTTATTTTGGTAATGGCGCTGGGTGCAATGGCGATGGCGAACCGGCTGTCGTGGGGCTGGTGCATCGGTGCCATCCTCGGCATCGCGATCGCCTTCGGCGCACCGCAGATCGTTACGTGGGTGCGCGGGATGTTCGGGGTCTAGCCATGAACACGCGCAACGCCGGGCTCACGGCGGACGTGCTGTTCGTCGGCGCCACGCGCCCGCCGATGCGCTGGGGCGTGACCTACGCGGCGCTGTTGTGCAACCTGGTTTTCACCATGGAGTCCTTCCTCCTCACGCGCAATCTCCTCACGCTCCTGGTGTGCTTGCCGATCCACGGGGTGTGCGTACTGCTGTGCGCCCGCGATCCGCGCTTTTTCGATTTGCTGCTGCTGTGGGGACGCACGCGCCTGCCGGCGTGGCTCGGCACGCTTCGCGTCTGGAAGGCCAGCACGTACAGCGCGCTGCCCGTCGATCCCGCGAGCCCCTCAGGGCGACGCCGGCGCGACGGCGAGGTATGGGTGCGGGGCCTCGGACAAGGCAGTGCGCCGTGCTGAGCGCGATGCGGGCCCGCGCCGTACGCTGCGAGCGCGAGGCCGTGGAGTTCATCCCCTACAGCGCGCACGTTGCCGAGCGGGTCGTGCGCACCGTGCACGGGGATTACCTGCAGGCTTTTCGTCTCGGCGGCGCGAGCTTCGAATGCGCCGACGACGAGCAGCTCAACGGCTG
>DATBBQ010000123.1:0-1891 GCA_036270915.1 Steroidobacteraceae bacterium | reverse complement strand
AATCAGGGGCGTCCGCCGGTCGCGGCGACCCCGAAGCCCTATGACTATTCGGGCCCGGGCGTGATGCCGGCCCGTGCCGCAGCGCGCAGCAGCAGCGTGCGCGGGGCTCCCGCCAATGCTCCGCACGCGCCGGGTCCATCCGCTTCGACGGCGCAGCCACCGCGAGAGCAGACGCCGGCTGAGCCAGCACGGCCGCAGGCCGCCGAGCCGCCGCGGCGGCTCGCGCAGGCACCCGTGCAATCCGCGCCGCCGCCGACGCACGAGCAGCCCGGGCCTGCCGAGCGGGCAACTCCGCCCGCCGAGCGCGCAACTCCGCCGGCGCAGTCGCGCGCCGCGCCCGAGATCGGACCGAACGAGCGCGCCCAGGTCGAGCGTCCTGCGCCGCCAGCCGCGCCGCCGCCGGCGGAGCGTGCTCCGCCGCAGCCCCATACGCCGCAGGCGCAGTCGCAGCACCCGAACGGGTCAAGCGCACCGCGGGAGCAGCAACCCTCCCGCGAGCCGGAACCCGCCCACCGACGGCCGGAGGACCAGTCGCCACCGCCACACTGAGTGCGCGCTTCAAGGTGCCGGCGCCTGGCCGCAGGTGCCGGCGTCTGCCGCTCACGCGGCGGTGCGTGTCACGAAGGCCCGCTCGATGACGTAGTCTCCGGGTACGCCGGTGTGCGGCGAAATGCCGAAGCCGCGAGCATCGAGCAACGAGCCGGTCTCTTTGATAAAGGCGGGGCTTCCACAAACCATGACCCGATCGGTCGCCGAATCGAGTGGCGGGAGGCCTAGACGCTCGAGCAGTCTTCCGGATTCGAGCAGAGCGGTGAGCCTCCCGCGGTGGGCATGCGGCTCGCGGGTCACGGTCGGGTAATAGCGCAAGGCACTGCGCGCCATCTCACCGAGCAGCTCGTGCTGCTCGAGCGCCGCGATGCGTCGCCGCACCACCTCCGTCTCCCGTGCCCAGCGCACCCCGTGGATCAACACGACCTCCCTGAAGCGCCCGTATAGCTCCGGATCCTGAATGATGCTGAGGAAAGGCGCCGCGCCTGTACCGGTGCAAAGCAGATAGAGCCGTACTCCCGCTCGCAGATCCGTCAGCAGCAGTGTGCCGGTCGGCTTGCGGCTCACGAGCAGCTCATCACCCGGGCGCAGGTGTTGCAGTCGCGAAGTGAGCGGCCCGTCCGGCACCTTGATGCTGAGAAAGTCGAGGTGCTCCTCGTGGTTGGCGCTGGCGATGCTGTAGGCGCGCAGCAGCGGACGCTCGAGCATCAGTCCCACCATGACGAACTGGCCATTCTCGAAACGCAACGCGCGATCGCGCGTCGTGCGGAAAGTGAACTGGCTATCGGTCCAGTGCTCGACCGCAAGCACGCGTTCTGTGCCGATGATCGCCAAGGGGCGCCGCCTCGCAAGAGAAGTGTGAGCTCATGGTAGCGAGCGCGCCGGGTACGCCCGCAAGTTTCGAGTCATGCACTCATAAGCAACCGTTATGACAACGCGGGGCCCCAAAGCGTTTCCCTCAACGCTGCGGTGAGCGCTAGACTCGCGCGAAGCCGAGGGAAGCGCATGAGCCGAATGATTCCGACGCCGTACCGGGCCGCGCTGTGCGTCGCGCTGCTCGGTGTCATTCCTCTGCGGCTGCCCGCCGCGCACCCGCCGCCGAGTCTCGCGCTGCCTGCCGGGGCGCACGTCGGAATCATGAATCTGCTCGATCCGGAGGTGACGCATTTTCACGCCTCGCGCCAGATCGAGAATAGTTTCCTCAAGACCTACACGGTGAGCTGGCCGGTGAGTGCAATGCTGCTAGCTTCGGTCAAGGACCGCCTCGGCCAGTTGGGGCTCACGGCGGTTCCGGTGAGCGCGAGCGATGCTCTACGCCGCTCACGGGAGACTTGCTTTCTCG
>DATBBQ010000122.1:0-8694 GCA_036270915.1 Steroidobacteraceae bacterium | reverse complement strand
GGATGACCATCGCCATCGCCCCGCCGATGAAGAACATCGTGCAGGCGAAGATCAGGTACATCGTGCCGATGTCCTTGTGGTTGGTCGAATAGACCCAGCGCCGCCAGCCGTGCGGCTTGTGGTCGTGATCCTCGTGCGGGGCGTCGTGTGCGAGCGGCTCGGCCATGGCGTTGTCTCTACTTAATAAATGAGCGGGTCCCTTACGGGGCGGTGCTGGCGTTGGGCGGCGGGCTCGCGGGAGCCGTCTCCGGCGGCGCGGCGGCCTGCTTCTGCTCGGCCGCCTTCGCCTTCAGCCACGCGGCGAAGTCTTCCTTGGAGCGCACGTCGACCACGATCGGCATGAAGCCGTGGTCGCGCCCGCACAGTTCGGCGCATTGCCCGCGGTACAGCCCGGGCTTGTCGGCGTCGACCTTGAACCAGGCCTCGTTGACGAAGCCCGGGATCGCATCCTTCTTCACCCCGAACGCCGGCACCCACCAGGAATGGATCACGTCCGCCCCGGTGATCAGCAGGCGCACCTTGGTGTCGACCGGCACGATCAGCGGGTGATCGACGTTCAGCAGGTAGTGGGGCACGGTGTTCGGGTCGATTCCCGAGCCGAGCTCGCGGGCCAAGTCGCTCTCGCGGTCGAGCCGGGAGAAGAAGGCGACGCCGTTGTCCAGGTAGTCGTAGTTCCAGCCCCACTGAAAGCCGGTGACCTTGATGGTGAGCTCGGTCTTGCTGGTGTCCTCGATCTCGACGAGGGTCTTCGCCGCCGGTACCGCCATGGCGATGAGGATCGCCACCGGCACGATGGTCCAGACGATCTCCACCTTGGTGTTGTGCACCAGGGTGACGTCGGGGATCGCGCCACGGGATTTGCGGAAGCTGACGAGCGACCAGATCATCGCCCCGAACACGAACACGCCGATGACCACGCAGACCCAGAAGATCTCCATGTGCAGGCGGTAGATGTGGCGGCTCATCTCCGTGACCCCCGGGGTCATGTTGAGGAGCGACCAGCCCGATTCCGCCCGGGCGGCGAGACTCCCCGAGACCGCCGCGACGGCGAGGGCGAGTGAGGCGAGTCGTGCGCGAATCGTCATTGAACGTGCCTTACAGCGCGCGCCGGGATACCCGGTGCGCGCGACTTCCTGATTAGCAAACCCGCCCCTGCGCCCTAAGTCCTCACCGCCAGCCGGGCGATTCGTTGACGCGGCCTATGAGTCGCTGCAACCGCAGCGCCAGTCCGCGCCGCTCTTCTTCGGTGAGAAAGCTGCCGAGCTCGCATTGATGGCCGTGGGACTCGATGGTGAGCCGGCTCGGGTGCAAGCGTGCCGCGGGGCGGCGCAGTTTAACCTGCGCCCAATGCCGCGGGAACACGACGCGTGCGCGCGCGTCACGCTCCTCGGAGTCTACGCACACGTCGCGCTCGGTGACGGTGACGCGCTGGCAGTAAAAGCGCCGCTCGAGCGATACGCTGAGCGCCCAGCCGAGCACGCCGAGCTCGGCCCCCGCGAACGGCAGCACCGGCCAGAAGCCGTGCACCGTGAGGAACGTGCAGATCGCGAGCGGCGGGGCGCACACGATGAGGAAGAACAGCCGCGCGCCGCGCACGCTCAGCGCGCAGTTCGGCCGGATCTCGATTTGCAGCGCGTCCGCGGACACTTCGCGCCGATACTAGCGCGCGAGGGGCTTTATTCAAGGCGCGTCAGGGGCTTGCGGCAGGCTCTGCGTGAGGCGCAGCGCGGCCTGCGTCAGGGTGAGCGGGGCGGTGCTCTCGGGGGCGTGCGGCACGACGGCGAGCGGCGCGCAGCCGAGCAGCCGCTCGAGCGAGGCGAGGTTCTCCTCGGCGCGCTCGAATTCCGGGTCCACCGCGCTCGCGACCCAGCCGGCGAAGCTCACCCCGCGCGCCTCGATGCCGGCGTGGGTGAGCTTGGCGTGGTTGAGACACCCGAGCTTCAGCCCCACGACCAGCACGGCCGGCACGGCGAGCGCCCAGGCGAGGTCGGCCATGTTGCGACGTTCCCCGATGGGGGCGAACCAGCCCCCCGCCCCCTCGATCACGACCCAGTCGTGTCGCCCGCTCAGGCCCTCGTAAACCTGCTTGATCGTGCCGATATCGATCCTGATTCCGGACTCTTTTGCTGCGATATGCGGCGAAATGGGCGGTTCGAAGCAATAGGGATTGACCTCGCTGTAGGGCAGCGCGAGGCCGGTGCTGGCGGCGAGCGCCAGGGCGTCGGCGTTGCGCAGGCCCTTGCTCGTGCGCTCGGATCCGGACGCCACGGGCTTCATGGCCGCGACATTCAGTCCGAGCGAGCGCAGGCCGCGGATGAGGGCGCAGGCGACGACCGTCTTGCCGACGCCGGTGTCGGTGCCGGTGACGAAGACACCGCGACCGCTCACCGGTGGACTCCGCGCCCGATCGAGCCCGGGGCGATGAGCGCCTCGCCCCCGCGAAACGCCGAGGCGGTCCGCCCGGCCGCGCCCCAGGCGGCGCCGTAGATCACCTCGAAGGTCGCCGGCAGCGTCCCGCCGCGACGGAAGACCTCGTAGCCGCGGCGCACCCGCTCGAGGTGCGCGCGGGCGAGGAGCGTGCGCGGCCGGCCGGCCGAGGCGTTGCGCGCGCCGAGTGTCTTCAGCTCCCGCATGAGCGCGAGCACGTCCGCATACCCGAGCTCCACTCGATCGACGTCCAGAACCGGCTCCATGAGCCCGGCGCGCACCAGCGCGTCCCCGACGTCGTGTACGTCCGCGAAGTGGTGCACGTGGGCGAAGTCATCGGCCTGCGCCCACGCGGCGCGCAGCTCGCCGAGTGTCGCCGGCCCGAAGGTGCTGAAGGCGAAGAACCCTTCGGGTCGCAGCACCCGGCGCACTTCGGCGAATACCGGATCGGGCGGCGCGCACCACTGCAGCATGAGGTTGCTGTACACGACGTCGACGCTCGCCGCCGCGAGCGGCAGGCGCAGCGCATCCGCGCATACCCGCCCGAGCGGCCGCCACGGGCGGCTGTGCCGGCGCGCCTCGTGCAGCATGCCCGCCGAGAGGTCGAGCGCCACGACCAGCGCGCGCGGGTAGCGGCGCTTGAGCGCGCGCGCGAAGCGCCCGGTGCCGGCGCCCAGGTCGAGCACCGCGCGCGGCCGCAGGGGAAACGCCTCGAGGCGCGTCAGCAGCTCCTCGCCGACCTGCGCCTGCAGGCGCGCGGCCGGCTCGTAGGTGGCGCTCGCGCGCTCGAACGAGGAGCGCACGCGCGCGCGGTCGAGCCGGAAGGCCTCTTCCTCAGCCACGCAGAAACCCCTGCATGAGCTGCGCGAACTTCGCCGGATGCGACAGGAAAGGCGCATGCGCGGCGCCCGCGAACTCCTCGTAGCGCGCGCCGGCGAGAGCGGCGAGCGCCCGCGAGGCGGCCGGGCGGATGATGCGGTCCTGGCTGCCGGTGACGACCAGCGCCGGCACCCGCACCATGGGCAGCGCCGGGCGCAGGTCCGCGTCGCGCAGCCGCTCGAGCCCGTGCGCGAGGGCGGCGGGCTGCGCCGTGCCATGGCTCGCGAGCGCGCCGTTCAGGCTCTTCAGCACGCGCGCCGCGGTGCGCGGGGTGTTGCCGCGCACCTGCAGCTTCTGGAACTCCTGCACCGCGTCCGCCTGCCCGTGCGCGAGGCGCTTGGCGAGCCGCTGCAGCAGCGCCGGCGGGGCGCCGAACGGCCAGCCGGGCGCGGCGAGGAAGCGCGGCGTGGTATTCACGAGCACGAGCCGCTCGATCGGGGCGGGCATCGCGGCGGCCAGATCGAGGGCGAACTGTCCGCCGAGTGACCAGCCGATGAGCGCGTAGCGCTCGGTGAGCGGGGCAAGCGTGGCCGCCACGCGCCACGCCTGGGCCGCCGGTGAGCTCGCCTTCGCGTCCCAGTCGCTGCGGCCGTGGCCGGGCAGGTCGACGGCGATGACGCGGAAGCGCCGCGCCAGGCTCGCGGCGAGCCCGGCCCACACCCCGAGGTTGGCGCTCCAGCCGTGCAGCAGCACGAGGTCACGACCGCGCCCCAGGATCTCGTAGTGCAGCGCGCTCACGCGGTGAGCTCACGCACGCTCTCGCAGGCCTGCGCGAGGTGTGCGGCGAGCGAGGCCACCTGCTCCTCGCTGTGCGCGGCGGTGAGCGTGACGCGCAGCCGCGCGGTGCCCGGCGGCACCGTCGGCGGGCGGATCGCGACGACCAGGAACCCGCCCGAGCGCAGTTCCTCCTGCACCGCGAGGGCCGTGGCCGCGTTACCGAGGAGCACCGGCTGGATCGGCGTCGAGGATTCGGCGAGCGGCACGCCGGCGGCGAGCGCGCGCGCCCGAAACCTCGTGATGTGCGCGGCGAGGCGCTCGCGCCGCCAGCCCTCGGCCGCGGCGAGTGCCAGGGCGCGACGGCTCGCGGCCGCCACCGGCTGCGGCAGGGCCGTGGTGTAGATGTAGGGGCGCGCCTTCTGCACGAGGTAGTCGATGAGCCCGCGCTCGCCGGCGACGAAGGCGCCGAAGGAGCCGAAGGCCTTGCCGAGCGTGCCGACCAGCAGCGGCACCTCCGCGGCGCCGAGCGCGAAGTGCTCGAGCACGCCGCGGCCGGTGGCGCCGAGGACCCCGAGACCATGGGCGTCGTCGACGACCAGCCACGCCTCGTGCGCGCGCGCGGCGCGCGCGAGCTCGGGGAGCGGGGCGAGGTCGCCGTCCATGCTGAATACGCCGTCGGTCGCGAGGAGCACCGCGGGCGCGCCGGGGGCGGCGAGCTCACGCGCCGCGGCGGCGGCGTCCGCGTGCGCGTAGCGCGTGAGCCTCGCGCCCGAGAGGTGCGCGCCGTCGATGAGCGAGGCGTGCGCGAGGCGATCGAGCAGCACGCGCTCGCCGCGCCCGGCGAAGGCCGCCACGACGGCGAGGTTGGCCATGTAGCCGGTCGAGAACAGCAGCGCCCGCTCGCGCCCGCAGAAAGCGGCCAGCTCCTCCTCGAGCCGCGCGTGCTCGCGGCCGTGGCCGCACACCAGGTGCGAGGCGGCGCTGCCCGCGCCGCTCGCCGCCGCGCACTCGCCCATGGCGCGCGCGAGCTGCGGGTGGCGCGCGAGCCCGAGGTAGTCGTTGCTCGAGAAGTCGACGAGCGGGGCACCGTCGAGCTCCAGGAGCGCGCGCTGGCCTTCGGCGCCGAAGGCGGTGACGGTCGCGCGCCGGCGGTACAGGCGCGCGGCCTGAAGCTGCGCCAGTGCCGCCGCCGGTGCCGCCCCGCGCTTCACGAGCGGACGGTCCTTCAGGCCCCGAGGGCGACGGCCGGCCCGGGGCGTGCAGCTCCGGGGGCCGTGTCCGGCACGCTCGTCTCCGCCTCGAGGCCGAGGCGTGCGAACAACCTCTGGTCGCGCTCGACGTCCGGGTTGCCGGTCGTCAGCAGCCTCTCGCCGTAGAAGATCGAGTTCGCCCCGGCGAGGAAGCACAGCGCCTGCAGCTCGTCGCTCATCGTCTCGCGGCCGGCCGAGAGCCGCACGTACGCACGGGGCATGAGCACGCGCGCCACGGCGATCGTGCGCACGAAGTCGAACGGGTCGACGTCCGCCTGACCCGCGAGCGGCGTGCCGGCGACCTTCACCAGCTGGTTGATCGGCACGCTCTCGGGGTGCTCGGGAAGGTTGGCGAGCGTGCGCAGCAGCGCCGCGCGGTCCGCGACCGACTCACCGAGGCCGACGATGCCGCCGCAGCAGACCTTGAGGCCGGCCGCGCGCACCGCGGCGAGCGTGTCGAGGCGCTCCTGGTAGGTGCGCGTCGTGATGATCTCGCCGTAGAACTCGGCGGAGGTGTCGAGGTTGTGATTGTAGTAGTCGAGGCCCGCCTGCTTGAGCTCCTGCGCCTGCTCGCCCGTCAGCATGCCGAGCGTCGCGCAGCTCTCGAGCCCGAGCGCGCGCACCGCGCGGATCATCTCGCCGATCGCGTGCACGTCGCGGTTCTTCGGCGAGCGGTAGGCCGCGCCCATGCAGAAGCGCGTGGCCCCGGCCGCCTGGGCGCGCGCGGCCGCCTCGCGCACCGCCTCGAGGGCCAGGAGCGGCTGCGCGTCGAGTCCGGTGTCGTAGCGCACGCTCTGCGGGCAGTAGGCGCAGTCCTCGGGGCAGGCGCCGGTCTTGATCGACAACAGCGTGCTCATCTGCACGCGGTTCGGCGCGTGGTGCGCCCGGTGCACCGACTGGGCGCGCACGATGAGGTCGGTGAAGGGCAACGCGAACAGCGCGCGCACCTCGTGCGCGGACCAGTCGTGGCGGATGTCGTCCTGAGGCTCGTTCATGGGAGTTCCGTCGCGGCGCAGGGGCGTCGCTTGCGCTGCGACGATGCCCGCGACGCGGGGGCGTGTCAACGCCGCGGCACCCCGGAAGTCGACAATTGGCCGCGCCCGGGAAGCCGCTCCTAGGGGTTGTACACGTACTGCAGCAGGATCGCCGCGAAGAGGACGACGCCCACGTACTGGTTGTTGAGGAACGCGCGCAGGCAGCCGGCCGGCTCGCGGCGGCGGATGAGCCACTGCTGCCACAGGAACAGGATGGCCACGCCTGCTATGCCCGCGTTGTACCAGTTCCCGAACTGCATGTTGCGACCGACGAGCACCAGCGCGAACAGCATCATGAGCTGCATCACGCCGATCAGGAGCTTGTCCATGTCGGCGAACAGGATGGCGCTCGACTTGACGCCGATCTTCAGGTCGTCCTCGCGGTCGACCATGGCGTAGATGGTGTCGTAGACCGCCGCCCACATGACCGCGGCGAAGTACAGCACCCAGGCGACGCGCGGCAGGGCGCCGCCCTGCGCCTCGAACGCCATGAGCACGCTCCAGCCGCCGAAGGACAGGCCGAGGTACAGCTGCGGCAGGGGAAAGAAACGCTTGAAGAAGGGATACGAGACCGTGAGCAGCGCCCCGATGACCGCGAGCCGGATGGTGTAGGGGTCCAGGCGCGTCACGAGAAACAGCGCGATCAGCAGCAGCACCAGGAACAGCATCAGGGCCTCGCGCGGGGATACCCGGCGCGCGGCGAGCGGGCGGTCGCGGGTGCGTCTGATGTGCGGATCGATGTCGCGGTCGGCGAAGTCGTTGATGACGCAGCCCGCGGCGCGCATGACGAACACCCCGAGGACGAACACGATGAGGACCCGGGGGGTCGGCCGCCCGGCGCCGGCGATCCACAGGGCCCACAGCGCCGGCCACAGGAGCAGCCACGTGCCGATCGGGCGATCGAGGCGCATGAGGCGCGCGTACTCGGTCGCGCGCCGTGCGAGCCGCTCCCTGAAGGGCGCCTCGAGGGGCTTCGGCGTCAGTTTGAGTTCGGGGGTGACTGCGGCCATGGGGTGCGCCAGCGGGTGGGCGCGAACGTTAGCACAAGGGGCCGCGCGGATCCCGGACGCGGCGCGCATCCCGGCCGGGGCACCCGGCCCGGCGGCGCCTCAGCCGACCCGCCCGTAGCGCTCGCCCTCGCCGATCCAGCGCGCGGTGAGTGCCGCGACGCGCTCGGGGTAGGCGCTCAGCAGCAGCTCGGCGCTCTGTTGCACGGCCGGCAGCAGGTCCGCGTCGCGCATCAGGTCCGCGACGCGCAGCTGTGCGAGCCCCGTCTGGCGCGTACCGAGCAGCTCGCCCGGACCGCGCAGCGCGAGGTCGCGCCGCGCGATCTCGAAGCCGTCGCTTGATTCGCGGATGACCTTGAGGCGCTCGCGCGCGAGCGGCGAGAGTGGCGCGCGATACAGCAGCACGCAGCTGCTCGCCTCGGTGCCGCGGCCCACGCGGCCGCGCAGCTGGTGCAGCTGCGCGAGTCCCATGCGCTCGGCGTTCTCGACGACCATGAGCGTCGCGTTCGGCACGTCCACGCCCACCTCGATGACCGTAGTCGCGACCAGCAGCTGGATCTTGCCGGCCTTGAAGGCGAGCATCGCGGCGTCCTTGGCGGGCCCGGGCATACGCCCATGCACGAGCCCGACGCGCACGCCGGGGAGCGCCGTCGAGAGGGTCGCGGCGGTGTCCTCGGCGGCCTGGGCGCGCAGCTCGTCCGACTCGTCGATCAGCGGGCAGACCCAGTAGGCCTGCCGCCCGTCGCGGCACGCCTCGACGATGCGCCGCACCACCTCCGCCCGGCGCGGCTCGGGTATCACCACGGTGTGCACGGGCGTGCGCCCCGGGGGCAGCTCGTCGATCACCGAGATGTCGAGGTCGGCGTAGGCGGTCATGGCGAGCGTGCGCGGGATCGGGGTGGCGGTCATGATCAGCTGGTGCGGGATGCGGCCGTGCTTCTCGCCCTTCTGCGCGAGCCTCAGGCGCTGCTGAACGCCGAAGCGGTGCTGCTCGTCGACGATCACCAGCCCGAGGCGCGCGAACTCGATCCCCTCCTGGAAGAGCGCGTGCGTGCCGACCACGATGCGCACGTCCCCCGCGGCGAGGGCCGCGAGCGCGCTCCGGCGGCTGCGGGCGCTCTGTGAGCCCGACAGCAGCGCCACCGTCTCACCGAGCGGATGAAACCAGGCGCTCAGGTTGCGCCAGTGCTGCTCGGCCAGCAGCTCGGTCGGCGCCATCAGCGCCGCCTGCACCCCGCTGCCGGCGGCACGCGCGGCCGCCGCGGCGGCGATCACGGTCTTGCCGCAGCCGACGTCACCCTGCACGAGGCGCGCCATGGGCGTGTCCGCCGCGAGGTCCGCCTCGGCGTCCGCCAGCGAGCGGCGCTGTGCGCCGGTCAG
>DATBBQ010000121.1:0-14631 GCA_036270915.1 Steroidobacteraceae bacterium | reverse complement strand
GCGCTCACCATGCCGGTGCGCGAGGGCCTGGACAACCTCATCTTCGTCATCAACTGCAACCTGCAGCGCCTCGACGGGCCGGTGCGTGGCAACGGCAAGATCATCCAGGAGCTCGAGGCGGCGTTCCTCGGCGCCGGCTGGCACGTCATCAAGGTGCTGTGGGGCTCGCGCTGGGATCCGCTGCTCGCGCGCGACCACAAGGGGTTCCTGCGTCGCGTGATGGAGGAGAGCGTCGACGGCGAGTACCAGAACTTCAAAGCCAAGGGCGGCGCGTACACTCGCGAGCACTTCTTCGGCAAGTACCCCGAGCTCAAGGCGATGGTCGCCAACATGTCCGACGAGGAGATCTGGCGGCTGAACCGCGGCGGTCACGACCCGCGCAAGGTGTACGCCGCCTACGCCGCGGCCATGGCGCACAAGGGCCAGCCGACCGTGATCCTCGCGAAGACCGTCAAGGGCTTCGGCCTCGGCAAGGGCGGCGAGGGTCAGATGATCGCGCACCAGCAGAAGAAGCTCTCCGAGGAGGACCTGCGCGTCTTCCGCGACCGCTTCAACATCCCGGTGGTGGACGAGGACATCGCGAAGCTGCCCTTCAGGCGCCCCGAGGAGGCCTCCGAGGAGACGCGCTACATCAAGGACAAGCGTGCCGCGCTCGGCGGCTACCTGCCGAGCCGGCGGCGCACCGCGCCCGCGCTCGCCATACCCCCGCTCGAGAGCTTCGCGTCGATCCTCGAGGGGAGCGGTGAGCGCGAGATCTCGACGACCATGGCGTTCGTGCGCGTGCTCACCACGCTGCTGAAGGACAAGAACATCGGCAAGAACGTCGTGCCGATCGTGCCGGACGAAGCACGCACCTTCGGTATGGAAGGACTGTTCCGCCAGATCGGCATCTATTCCTCGGTCGGCCAGCTGTACACGCCGCAGGACGCCGAGACGCTCATGTCCTACCGCGAGGACAAGAAGGGACAGATGCTCGAGGAGGGCATCAACGAGGCCGGCTCACTGTGCTCGTGGATGGCCGCGGGCACCGCCTACAGCAATCACGGCATCAACATGGTGCCGTTCTACATCTTCTACTCGATGTTCGGCTTCCAGCGGGTCGGGGATTTCATCTGGGCCTCGGGCGACATCCAGTCGCGCGGCTTCCTCATGGGGGCGACCGCGGGACGCACCACGCTCGCCGGCGAGGGCCTGCAGCACCAGGACGGTCACAGCCAGCTGGTCGCGACCACCGTGCCGAACTGCGTCGCCTACGACCCGGCCTACGCGTACGAGCTCGCGGTCATCATCCACGACGGCCTGCGACGCATGTTCGCCGAGCAGGAGAGCGTCTTCTACTACATCACCGTGATGAACGAGAACTACGTGCAGCCGGCGATGCCCGCGGGCTCCGAGCAGGGGATCCTGCGCGGCGGCTACCCGGTGCACGGCGGCGGCAAGGGCAAGGTGCGCACGACGCTGCTCGGCTCCGGCACGATCCTGCGCGAGTGCCTGCAGGCGGCACAGATCCTCGAGAAGGACTACAACATCCCCGCCGACGTGCTCTCGATCACGAGCTTCTCGGAGCTGCGCCGCGAGGCGCTCGAGTGCGAGCGCTGGAACGGGCTGCACCCGGGCGAGGCGGCGCGCGTTCCCTACGTGCGCGACCTTCTTAAGGAGTACGAGGGCCCGGTGATCGCCGCAACCGACTACATGCGCACCGTGCCCGACCAGATCCGCCAGTGGGTGCGTGGGCGCTACGTGACGCTCGGTACGGACGGCTACGGCCGCTCCGACTCGCGCGCCGCGCTGCGCCGTTTCTTCGAGGTCGACCGCCATCACATCGTGGTGGCCGCGCTCAAGGCGCTCGCCGACGAAGGTCGCGTGGACGAGGCCACCGTGAGCCGCGCCATCAAGACCCAGGGCGTGGATCCCGACAAGCCGGTGCCCTGGAAGGTCTGAGGCGTCGACGCGAACCATGAGCGCGGCGGCAGACCTTACCGAAGTGCGGGTGCCCGATCTCGGCGGCTTCAAGGACGTCGCGGTGATCGACGTGCTCGTGAAGCCCGGCGACACGATCGCGGTCGACACACCGCTCGTCACGCTTGAGTCCGACAAGGCGGCGATGGACGTGCCCTCGACCGTCGCCGGCGTCGTCGCCCAGCTGCACACCCAGAAGGGCGGTAAGGTCTCTACCGGCGACCTGATCGCGACCGTGAAGAGCGAGGCAGCGCCCGCACGTGCCGCGGCCGCGCAGGCGGCGGCCGCACCCACACCCGCCGCGCCCCAGCCCGCCGCACCCAAGCCCGCCGCGGCGCCCGCGGCGGCCACGCCGACCCCGCCGCCGCCGGCGGCGGACGCACAGCCCGCGCCCGCCACGCAGGCCGCGCCCGCACGGCGCGCCGATTTGCCGCCGATTGATGAGCCGGGGTTCTCCCGCGCCCACGCGGGACCCTCGGTGCGCAAGTTCGCGCGCGAGCTCGGCGTCGATCTTGCGAGCGTGAAGGGCGGCGGGTTCAAGGACCGCATCACGCACGAGGACGTGAAGGCCTTCATCAAGGGCGCGCTCGCCAATGGAGGCGCACGTCCGGCCGTCCCCGAGAGCGCCAAGCCCGCAGCGCCCACGGTGCCGGCGATCGACATCGCACAGTTCGGCCCGCTCGAGAGCGAGCCGCTCAGCCGCATCCAGCGCATCTCCGGGCCGCGTCTGCAGGCGAGCTGGGTGGGTATCCCGCACGTCACGCAGTTCGACGAGGCCGACATCACCGAGCTCGAGCAGCTGCGCGGGAGCCTCAAGGACCGCGCCCAGGCCGCGGGCGTCAAGCTGACGCCGCTCGCCTTCATCATGCGCGCCTGCATCAAGGCGCTGCAGGAGTTCCCGCGCTTCAACTCGGTGCTCGACCCGAGCGGCGCCAACCTGCTGGTGCGCAAGTACGTCAACCTCGGCTTCGCCGCCGACACGCCGCAGGGACTGGTAGTGCCGGTCGTGAAGGATGCCGATCGCAAGGACATCTACGAGCTCGCCCGCCAGCTCGGTGCGCTCTCGGAGAAAGCGCGTGCCGGCAAGCTCAACGTCGGCGAGATGCAGGGCAGCGGCTTCACCATCTCGAGCCTCGGCGGCATCGGCGGCACCGCCTTCACCCCCATCATCAACGCGCCGGAGGTCGCAATCCTCGGCGTCTCGCGCTCGAGCATGCGCGGCATCTTCAGGGACGGCGGCTTCGTGCCGCGCCTCATGCTGCCGCTGTCGCTGTCCTACGATCATCGCGTGATCGACGGAGCGATGGCGGCGCGCTTCACGACCTTCCTCGCACACACGCTCGCTGAGCCGCGCGCGCTGCTGGAGGCGGTGCCGTGAGCGTCGAGCTGGTGGTCCCGGACCTGGGCAACTTCAGCGACGTCGCGGTCGTCGACGTACTGGTGAAGCCCGGCGACAGCGTCGAGCTCGAATCCCCGCTCATCACGCTCGAGACCGACAAGGCCGCGATGGACGTGCCGGCGACCAGCGCCGGCAAGATCACGGAAGTGCTGGTCAAGCGCGGCGACAAGGTCTCCAAGGGCTCACTCATCGCGCGCCTCGAGACCGAGTCGCGCGCCACGGCCGCACCGGCCGCCGCGGCGTCGCCCGCGCCGAACCTCGCGCGCGGCAACGGCGGGGACACGGTGCGCATGCCTTCCCCGCAGGCCGTGCGCCCGCAGCGCGCCGGCGACGGAGGGGGCCGCAGCACGCAGCTGCTCGTCCTCGGGTCCGGTCCCGGTGGCTACACGGCCGCCTTTCGTGCCGCGGACCTCGGCCTCAAGGTGACGCTCGTCGAGCGTGACGAGCAACTCGGCGGGGTGTGCCTGAACGTCGGCTGCATTCCCTCCAAGGCGCTGCTGCACGCGGCGAAGGTCATCCAGGAGGCCGTGGAGATGAGCGAGCGCGGCCTCGCCTTCGGCTTACCGCGTCTCGACGTGCCGAAGCTGGTCGCCTGGAAGGCATCCGTGGTCGCCAAGCTGACCGGCGGACTCAGGGTGCTCGCGAAGCAGCGCAAGGTGGACGTCGTCCGCGGCGTGGGCCGCTTCGTCGCCCCGAACGTCCTCGAGGTCAGCGGCGACGGCGCGCCCGGGCGCATCCACTTTGAGCAGTGCATCATCGCCGCCGGCTCGGAGGCGATCCGCCTGCCCGGCCTGCCGGCAGATCCACGCATCCTCGACTCGAGCTCCGCCCTCGACCTGCCCGACGTCTCCGGCCGGCTGCTCGTGGTCGGCGGCGGCATCATCGGGCTCGAGATGGCGTGCGTATACGACGCGCTCGGCAGTCGCGTGAGCGTCGTCGAGCTGACCGCACAGCTGATGCCGGGCACGGATCCTGACCTGGTGCGTCCGCTCGAGAAGCGCATCCGCGCGCGCTACGAGGGGATCCTCCTCAACACCAAGGTCGCCGCGGTCGAGGCGCAGAGCGGCGGGCTGCGCGTCAGCTTCGCCGGCGAGAAGGCACCCGATCCGCAGCTCTACCAGCGGGTGCTGATCGCCGTCGGGCGCGCGCCGAACGGCAAGCTGATCGGTGCGGACGCCGCGGGTGTCAGGGTCTCCGAGCGCGGCTTCATTCCGGTCGACCGGCAGTTGCGCACCAACGTCGCGCACATCTTCGCGATCGGCGACGTCGCAGGGCCGCCGCTGCTCGCGCACAAGGCGATGCACGAGGGCAAGGTCGCCGCCGAGGTGGCCGCGGGCCACAAGGCGGCCTTCGACGCCCGCGTCATTCCCTCGGTCGCCTACACCGACCCGGAGATCGCCTGGGTGGGACTTACCGAGACCGAGGCCCGCACCAAGGGCACACCCTTTAAGAAGGGTGCCTTCCCGTGGGTGGCGAACGGCCGCTCCCTGTCGCTCGGGCGCGATGAGGGCTTCACGAAGCTGCTGTTCGATCCGGAGACGCGCCGGCTGCTCGGTGGCGGCATCGTCGGCACGAACGCCGGCGAGCTGATCAGCGAGGTCGCGCTGGCCATCGAGACGGGCTGCGACGCGGCCGACATCGGCCTGACGGTCCATCCCCACCCGACTCTCAGCGAGACGGTCGCAGGCGCTGCCGAGGCCTTCGAAGGAACGCTGACCGACCTCTACATTCCCAAAAGGTAGCCGCTTCGCTGTTGGTTATGGCGCGCCGCGCGGTGTAAGCGGGGCGGCGCGGTTTGGCCCGTCCGTAACTGGCGTGCTCTAGATGTCAGGGCATCGGCCGCAGCCGAGCTCAAGCCAGGGGCGTCTAGAGGCGGCGCAGCCGCTCGAGGTAGGCGTCCTCGTCGGGCGCGCGGCTGCTGCGCTGCGCTTCCCAGAGCGTCTCGGCGAGCGGCTCGATCATGAGATGCTCGGCGGCGTGTGCGCCGCCGGCGCGTCCGGCGAGGTCGGCGTGCACGCCGGCAATGCCGCGCGGCCGGTCGGTCGCGACCTGCTCGCGTATCGCCAGGTGCAGCCCCATGTGCAGGAACGGATTCTCACGGCCACCCTCCGGGGTGAACTCGGCGAGCAGTGCCGCCTCCCCGGACTCGAGCCAGCGGATGTACTCGGGATGCTCGGCGATCACGGCCGCGAGCTGCGCCTCGAGCGGCTCGAGCGGCTCCTGCGCGCTGAACTTGTGCCACGCGTCGAGGTAGCGACGGCGCAGCTGCTCGCGGCTCTCGCCGGCGAAGACCGGCACGGCGCTACCTGTGCCGCCGCGCCGCCCCGGCGACGCGGATAGCGCGGGAGAGCTTGCCACGGCTCTTCGCGGGCGCAGGCTCGGCCCGTGTCTTGTGCTTGTATTCGCACAGGTCGCGGATGATGCACGTGGGACACTTGGGCGACCGCGCCGTGCACACGTAACGCCCGTGCAGGATCAGCCAGTGATGGGCGTCCTTGAGGTACTCGCGCGGGATGGCGGCCATCAGTCCCGCTTCGACCTCGAGCGGAGTCTTTCCCCGGGCGAGCCCGGTGCGGTTCGCGACCCGGAAGATGTGCGTGTCGACCGCGACCTCGAGCTCCCCGAATACCATGTTGAGGATGATGCTCGCCGTCTTGCGACCGACGCCGGGCAGGGCCTCGAGGGCGGCGCGCTCGCCCGGCACCCCACCGCCGTGGCGCGCGAGGATCTGTTCGGAAAGGCCGATCAGGTTCTTGGCCTTGGTGTTGTACAGGCCGACCGCCTTGATGTAGGGCTTCACGCCCTCCACGCCGAGGGCGGCGATCTTCTCCGGGGTGTTGGCGACGGGAAAGAGCGCGCGCGTGGCGGCGTTGACGCTGCGGTCGGTGGTGTGCGCGGAGAGCATCACCGCCACCAGCAGCTCGAACGGTGAGGCGTGCAGGAGCTCGGTGGTCGGAGTCGGGTTGGCGGCCTTCAGGCGCCGGAAAATCGCCGCACGGGTCGCCGGATGCATGGGCGAAGAATGCCCGTGCGCCGCGGGCGCTGTCGAGCGCGCCGTCAGTGTACCTGCAGGACGACCTTGCCGGCGACGTGTCCTGCCGCGACCCGCTCCTGGGCCTGCGCCGCCGCGGACAGGGGGAACTGCGCCGCGATCGGCACGTTGAGTTTCGCGGCCTCGATGGCCGTGTTGAGGCGTGCGTACTCGGCCGCCCCCGGGATGGCGGTGTACTTCACGACGTTGAGGCCCTCCCGGGGCTTGGGCGCCGGGTGTACGCCGCTCGGATAGGCCACGCGGCCGCCCGCGCGCAGCGCGTCGATGCCGTGCTCGAGCGGCTCCCCGCCGGCGAACGCGAGCACCGCGTCGAGCCCCTGCGGGGCGAAGGCGTGCGCCGCGCCCGCGATGTCGCCGTGACGTCCGTCGACCACCGCATCCGCGCCGAGCCCCTTCACGAACTCGAACTCGTCCGGTGCCGAGACGCTCGCGAGCACCCGCGCGCCGCGCAGCTTCGCGAACTGCACCGCGAGCGTGCCGACGCCGCCGGCGGCGCCGTGGATCAGTACCGTCTCGCCGGCCTTCAGGTGCAGGGCGTCATCGACCCCCTGAAGCGCCGTGAGCGCGGTGACGGCGATCGCTCCCGCCTGGGTGAGCGTGAGGCCGTGAGGCAGCGGGCCGACCCGCTCGGCGGGCACGGCGACGTACTCGGCGTAGAAGCCGCCCTTGGGGTTGTCCCAGCTGTAGGCGTAGACCTGATCGCCGGGCTTGAAGCCGTGCACGCCGCTGCCCACGGCGGCGACGACCCCCGCGCCGTCGGTGCCGAGCACCAGCGGGAAGTGCGCGTTCTTGAGCTCCCCGGGGTGCTCGCGCAGGTCTATGTCCCAGCTGCCGACGCCCGCGGTGTGCACGGCGATCAGTACCTCGTCGGCGTCGGGCTTGGGAACCGGCAGGGTCTTAAGCGTCAGCACCTCGGGGCCGCCCGCGTGATCGATCGCGGCGGCCTGCATGGTCGCCGGGGGTGCACCGGCGGCGCTCGCCGCGTTCCCGGCGGCGCCTAGCATCAAAAGGAACGGGGGCAGGCAGTGCAGGGCTCTCATCATGGCACTCCGCTGGCAAGGGCTTCGCGCCCATGATGCCCGAGCCGGCGCGCCTTGGTCTGCAGCGCACGACCCCCCCGGGCGCAGGAGGGTCACGGCTTATCGCGCCGCGCGTGCCGCGGGGAGCGAATCAGTCGGCACCCGCCTTGCGCGCGCGCAGGAGCGCCGCGCGCCGGCTCGCGCGCTCGGCGCTGCGCGCGTTGCGCGCCGCGTAGCGGACGCGGTTCTCGGCCGGCGCCGGTGGCGGCGGCGCGGCGGGCAGGCTGGCGCGTGGCACCATGCGGATGCAGTCGACCGGGCAGGGCGCCACGCACAGCTCGCAGCCGGTACAAAGTGCCGTGAGCACGGTGTGCAGGTACTGCTTCGCCCCGAGGATCGCGTCCACCGGGCAGGGCGGCAGGCACTTGGCGCAGCCGATGCAGACCTCCTCGTCGATGAGCGCGACGAGCGGGCCTTCCTCGACACCGTTCCGTGGATTGAGGGGCAGCGGCGCGCGGCCGAGGAGCGCGGCGAGCGCGGCGATGGTGGCCGTGCCGCCCGGCGGGCACTGGTTGATCTCGGCCTCACCGGCGGCGACGGCGCGCGCGTAGGGGGCGCAGCCCGGGTAGCCGCAGCGCGTGCACTGGGTCTGCGGCAAGAGCGCGTCGATGTGGTCCGCGAGGCTCACGTGCTGGGGCGCCTCACGCGCGCGTGGCTAGCTGATCCTCATGCCCGGGGTAGCCCCCGAGTCCGGTGCGAGCAGGTACAGCCCGCTCGCCGTGCCGCTCGCCGCGAGCACCATCCCCTCGGAGGTGCCGAACTTCATCTTGCGCGGCGCGAGGTTCGCGACCACGACCGTCAGGCGGCCGATGAGCCGGGCGGGCTCGTACGCGCCCTTGATGCCGGCGAACACGGTGCGCGTCTCCGACCCCAGATCGAGCGTCAGGCGCAGGAGCTTGTCGGAGCCCTCGACGGCCTCGGCGTGGGCGATGCGCGCGACGCGCAGGTCGATGCGCTTGAAGTCATCGATCGAGACCGTCGCCGGCGCGCTGCTCGCCGCCGCGGCAGGCGCGGCGACCTCCCCGAAGAGCGCGTCCAGCTGCTTCGGGTCGACGCGCGTCATCAGGTGCCGGTAGGGCCGGATGCCCGCCGGCGGCAGCCCGACGTCCGACCAGGTAAAGGGTGCGTCCAGCCCGAACAGCTCGCGCGCGGCGCGCGCGCTCACCTCCGGCAGGATGGGCGCGAGCAGCACCGAGAGCACCTTGAAGCCGTAGAGCGCGCGCGAGCACACGTCCTGCAGCTCCGCGGCGCGCGTCGTGTCCTTCGCGAGCACCCAGGGCTGGCGGGCGTCGTAGTCGTGGTTGATGCGATCGGCGAAGGCCATGACGTCGCGCACCGCGCGGCTGAACTCGCGCTCCTCGTAGCTTTGCGCCACGGCCGCGGCGAGGGTGCGCGCCTCGGCGATGAGCGGTGCCGGATCACCGAGGTAGCCCAGGCGCCCCTCGAAGTGGCGCGTGAGGAAGTTGGCGGCGCGGCTCGCGATGTTGACGTACTTGCCGATCAGGTCGCTGTTGACGCGCGCCACGAAGTCGTCGGGATTGAAATCCAGATCCTCGACGCGGCCGTTGAGCTTCGCGGCCAGGTAGTAGCGCAGCCACTCGGCGTTCATCCCGAGCTCGAGGTAGCGCAGCGGACTGATGCCCGTGCCGCGCGTTTTCGACATCTTCTCGCCCGAGACGGTGATGAAGCCGTGCACGTACACGTGCGCCGGTACCTTGAAGGGCGCGCCCGCGAATTTCAGCATCGCCGGCCAGAAGAGCGTGTGGAAGTAGATGATGTCCTTGCCGATGAAGTGGATCTGCTCGGTGTCGGGGGCGGCCAGGAACTCCTCGAAGCTGCGTCGCTCGCCGCGCAGGCGCGGCCCGCCGCTGGCGAAGTAGTGCTGCAGGGCGGCGAGGTAGCCGATCGGGGCGTCCAGCCACACGTAGAAGTACTTGCCCGGGGCGTCCGGGATCGGGATGCCGAAGTAGGGGGCATCGCGCGAGATGTCCCAGTCCGCGAGCGCGTGCTCGCCGGTGCCGTCGAGCCACTCGCGCGCCTTGTTGATCACCTGCGGCTGCAGCCTCCCCGGGGCGACGAGCCACTCATCGAGGAAGGCGACGCAGCGCGGATCGGAGAGCCTGAAGAACAGGTGCTCGGAGCTCCTGAGCTCCGGCGTCGCCCCGGAGAGCGCCGAGTAGGGGCCGATGAGCTCGGTCGGCGCGTACACGGTGCCGCACACCTCGCAGGCGTCCCCGTACTGGTCCTTCGAGTGGCAGTTCGGGCACTCGCCCTTGATGTAGCGGTCGGCGAGGAACATGCCCTTGACCGGGTCGAAGAACTGCTCGACTGCCCTGCGGTAGATGAGTCCGGCGGCCGTCAGTCGCGCGTACACCTCCTGCGAGAGCGCGGCGTTCTCGGGCGACTCGGTCGAGTACCAGTGATCGAAGCTCAGGTGAAAGCCCTTAAGGTAGCGCGGCCGGTCCGCGCTGATGCGCGCCACCAGCTCCTGCGGCGTCACCCCTTCCGCCTGTGCCTTGAGCATGATGGGCGCGCCGTGCGCGTCATCCGCGCACACGAAGTGCAGCTCGTGCCCCTGCATCCTCTGGAAGCGCACCCAGATGTCCGCCTGGATGTACTCCATGATGTGGCCGAGGTGGAGCGCCCCGTTCGCGTACGGGAGCGCGGTGGTGACGAAGATCCTGCGGGTCATTGCCCGCTAGTTTACACAGCCGGCGGCGTGGGACCCGCGCCGCGCCTCAGCCGGCGTCCTTGACGTCCTCGAACTTCCCCTTGTTGATGGCCTTCTTGTAGGCCTCTTTGCCGCTGATCTGGCGCGAGTCGAGCAGTTGTTGGATCGCGGTATCCATGGTGCGCATGCCGAACTGCCCGCCCGCCTGCATGGTGTTCTCGAGCTGGTCGAGCTTGCCCTGGCGGATGAGGTTCGAGGCCGCCGGGGTGTTCACCAGGATCTCCAGAGCTGCGACCCGGCCGCTCTTGTCGGCGCGCTGCAGCAGCTGCTGCGAGACGACCCCGCGCAGCGACGTGGACAGCATGGTGCGCACGTGCGACTGCTTGTCGGAGGGGAACACGTTCACCATGCGGTCCACCGTCTGGGCGGCGCCGTTGGTGTGCAGCGTCCCCATGACGAGAATGCCCATCTCGGCGGCGGTCACGGCGATGCTCATGGTCTCGAGGTCACGCAGCTCACCCACCAGGATCACGTCCGGATCCTCGCGCAGGGCCGAATGCAGCGCCGCCGCGAAGCTCGGTGAGTGCACGCCGATCTCACGCTGGCTGATCAGGCAGTTCTGCCGCTCGTGCACGAACTCGATCGGGTCCTCGACGGTGAGGATGTGGCCCTTCACGCGCCGGTTGATGTCGTCGATCATCGCCGCGAGCGTCGTCGACTTGCCCGAGCCGGTCTTGCCGGTGACCAGGATCAGGCCGTTGTTGGCGCGGGACATCTGCCGCACGGACTCCGGGAGCTTCAGCTCATCGAGCGTCAGGGCCTTGGACGGGATGGCACGGAACACCGCGCCGATGCCGTTCAGCTGCCGCATGACGTTGACGCGGAAGCGGCCCTGCGCGGGGAGCGTGTAGGCGAAGTCGGCGCCGTCCTTGGCCTCGAAACGCTCGAGCGCCGCCTTGGGCATGATCTCGTAGAGCGCCTGCTTGACGAATTCGGCGGCGAGCTTCTCCGGCTTCAGCGGCGAGATGTCCCCGTACAGGCGGATGCGGGGCGGGTCGCCGGCGATGAAGTGCAGGTCCGAGCCGCGCTTGGCCAGCACCTCGCTCAGGAGCGGATCGATCTGCGGCACGCGCGCCCTCTCAGGTGGTGGTCGCCGGCGTCGGCGCCTGCGGCATGGAACCGGTCACGTCGATCTTCGGCAGCATGCTGGTGTCGGTGACGAACTTCTGGAACGCGCGCTTGTCGCTCGCGTAGCTGTAGGCGTCGTCCGGGTCGATGGTGCGCTGGTTGATCGCCGCGAGCAGGGCCTGATCGAGCAGCTGCATCCCCAGGTCGCGCCCCATCTGCAGCTGGGTCGGGATCTGGTGCGTCTGCTCGGTCTGGATGAGCTTGGCGATCGCCTTGGTCATCATCAGTACCTCGCAGATCGCCTTGCGCCCGTGGCCGTCGGCGGTCTTCACCAGCACCTGGGTCACGACCGCGAGCAGACTCTGCGCGAGGAAGCTCTTGGTCTGCTCACGCTCCTCGACCGGCAGCGCGTCGATGACCCGGTCGATGGTCTTCACCGCGCTGGTGGTGTGCAGCGTGCCGAGCACCAGGTGTCCCGTCTCCGCGGCGGTCATCGCCATGGAGATGGTCTCCGCGTCGCGCAACTCGCCGACCAGGATCACGTCCGGGTCCTCGCGCATCGCCGCACGCACGCCTTCGGCGAAGCTCGGGATGTGCGTGCCGAGCTCGCGCTGGATGACCTGGCTGTTCTTGCTCGGGTGTACGAACTCGATCGGGTCCTCGAGGCTGATGATGTTGAGGCGCCGCGTGGTGTTCAGGTGATCGATCATCGCGGCGAGCGTCGTCGACTTGCCGGTGCCCGTGGAGCCGGTGACCAGCACCATGCCCTGGTGGAAGTCGCACAGCTTCGTGACGATCTGCGGCAGCTGCAGCTTCTCGAGCGTCGGCACGGCCGCGGGGATCGCGCGGAAGGTGGCGCCCACGCCGGTGTCCTTGCGAAAGACGTTGACGCGAAAGCGCCCGCCTTCGGCGGAGACGTAGGAGAAGTCCAGGTCCAGTCCCTTGTTGAAGTGCTCATTCTGCGAGCGGGTGAGGATCTCCCCGATGTAACTCTCGAGCTCCGAGGCGCGCAGGTCGCGGAACTTGATGGGCAGCAGGTCCCCGTACAGGCGCAGCATGGGGGGAACGCCGACGGCCAGGTGCACGTCCGAGCACCCCTGCTGGGTTCCGAGCTTCAAGAAGGCGTCAATACGCGCCAAGCACCTGCTCCTAAAGGAGTTTTACCTGCAGCTGTTTAGCCCGCCGGGGCTTACTGATCAACAGCTTGTGGGTGGAAATTTGACGTAACGCACGCTCTGACGCAAGGCGGGAGCCTCGGCGGGGCCGCACGCGGCCGGCGGGGTGCGTGACTAGCGGAAGCGCTCCAGGGCGGCGCTGAGCTCGGGCATGCTCTGGAAGCGCTTGGCCTTGTCGACCGCCATGGCGCGCATGACCAGGTCGGAGAGCCCGGGCGGGAGCGCGCTGTTCACGTCGCTCGCGGCGCGCGCCTTGCCCTGCACGTGCTGGTACATGACCGACATGTGATCGCCGCGCGAGTAGGGCGGCACGCCGGTCACCATCTCGTAGAGCATGACGCCGAGGGCGTAGATGTCGGCACGCTCGTCGACCTTCTTGCCGAGGATCTGCTCGGGCGCCATGTACTTCGGCGAGCCGATGACGTAGCCGGTCTTGGTGAGCTGTGTGTCGCCCTGCGCCTGGGCGGCGGCGACGCCGAAGTCGACGATCTTCAGCAGCCCCTCCTGGTTGATGAGCACGTTCGCGGGCTTCAGGTCGCGGTGCACGATGCCGACCTGGTGCGCGACCGTCATGCCGGTGCAGATGTCGATGCCGAAGCCCAGGGCGCGCTTGAGCTCGACCGGCTTCTCGTTCACCACCTCGGCGCCGAGCGTATGCGAGGGGAAGTACTCCATCGAGATGGCGTAGAGGCCCTGGATGTAGAGGAAGTCGTAGATGCGGATGACGTTCTTGTGCGTGATCTTGCGCGAGTAGCGCAGCTCGTGCACGAAGCGCTTCATCACCTCCTCGTCCTGCGCTACGTTCGGGTTGAGGAACTTGAGGATCAGGCGCTCGTCGACCACCGTGTCCTCCATCAGCAGCACCGTGCCGAAGGCACCGCGGCCGATGCGGTCGATGTACTTGTAGCGCCCCTCGAGGACGTCGCCCTGCTTGAGGGTCTGGATGTCGAGCCGGTTGGCGGCCTGCGCCTCCTTGGCGGCCTTCTCGAGGGAGGCGGCGTCGGAGATCAGCACGGTCTTGGTGTGCTCGCGCGCCGGTGCCGGGCGCGGCGGCGCCGTGGGCGACGCCGGCGGCATGGTGCTCGCGATCCCGCCGGCGCCCGAGCCGAGGGGGACGATGCCGGCGATGCGGTTGTCGAGCTCGCTGACGGCCGCGGCCGCCATGCGCGAGATGGTCTGATCGGGCGAGGCGACCTGTGCCTGCAGCTCGTTGCGCACCTGGTCGGCGCGGCTCTCGTCGGCGACCTTGGAGAGCGCCTGGATCGCCTCGATGCGGATCTCGCGCTCGGGGCGCGCTATGAGGGGCAGGAGGGTATCGACCAGCTTCGAGTCCCCGAGCCTGCCGAGCGCGCGCACCACGATCGGCGTCGCCTTGCCGTTCGCCGGCGTGTGCAGCATTTCCATCAGGCGCGGCACGGCGCGCTTGCTGCCGATCTCGGCGAGCGCGTCGATCGCCCGCTCGCTCACCCACCAGTCGCTGTCGCGCGTCGCCTGGATGAGCGAGTCCACGGCGCGCTCGTCCTTGGTCTGGTTGAGGATCTCGATCGCCGCGCGGCGGATGTCCTCGTCCTTGTCGCGCACCAGCTGCAGCACCGCGTCGATCACCTTCGGCCCGCCGATCTTGCCCAGTGCGTCGGCGGCGCGGCTGCGCACCCACCAGTCGCTGTCCTTCAGCGACTCCAGCAGGGACTTGACCGACGCGGCGTTGCCCACCTCGTTGAGCACCTCGACCGCGGCGCGGCGCGCGTTCTCGTTCTCGTCCTTGAGTACCTCGATCAGGTACTTCATGGTGTCCGGGTGGTTCGCCTTGACGACCACGTCGATGGCGCGGTTGAGGACGTCGATCTCCGGGTCGCGCAGCAGGGCGCAGACGCGCTCGATGTCGAACGGTCCGTCCATGCGCTGCAGGGCCGAGAGCGTGGCGCCACGGATCAGCTTGTTCGGGTCCTTGAGCAGGCCCTGGAGCGCCGTCTGCACCTCGGGGGTGTTGAAGCGCGCGAGGGTGTTGATGATGTGCACGCGCGCGATCGCATCCTTGCCCTGCAGGCGCCCGAGCAGCTCGCCCACCGATGACTGGTCGGCGATCTCGCCGATGACGCGAAAGAGCGCGGCCTTCTCGTTCGGCTCCTGCGCGTAGGCGGCGGTGAGCAGCTCGCGCACCCCGAAGC
>DATBBQ010000120.1:0-21130 GCA_036270915.1 Steroidobacteraceae bacterium | reverse complement strand
GTGGCGGCCGTTCATGGTGATCTTCACCATGCCGCCGCCCGACTCGCCGATCACCTCGATGTTGGCGATCTCGGCCTGGGCCTTCTGCATGTTCGCCTGCATGGCCTGGGCCTGCTTCATCAGGTTGTTGAAGTTACCTGGCATTTGTGCGCACCCGTCAGGCGCGGTGCGCCTGGTATGAGTAGAAGGTCATTTTACCGGCCGCACGCTCTCGGGCAGCACGGTGGCGCCGAAGCGCTCGCGCAGACCCTGCACGCCGGGGTCGGCCTCGAAGGCCCGCCGTGCGGCGGCGAGCTCCTGCTCGGAGGCGCGCCGCTGCACCTGTGCCGGGGTGCTCTCGCCGCCCGGCAGGTTCGCCTGGAACTCGAGCCGCACCGGCTCGCCGTAGTAGCGCGACAGCGCCTGCGCGAGCTTCTCCTCCTGAGCGGGGGTGCGCACCAGCTGGTTACGCGGGTCGAGCGCGAGGCGCACGACCGCCCCCTGGCGGCCGATGTACGCGCAGTGCGCGGCGAGCTGCCGCGCGGCGCCGCCGAGCTCGAGCTGGCTCACGACCTGCGCCCACGAGGTCGCGGGGGCGGCCTCTGCCGCGCCCGTGCCGGCAGAAGGCCCGGCGGCGGCCGGCGCCGCCGCGCCGGGGCGTGACGGGGCGCTCGTCGGCGCGCCGAGCGCGGCGGGACGGAAGGCGAGCATGCGCAGGAGCGTCATCTCGAAGCCGGTGCGCGGATCGGGCGCGAGCGGCAGGTCACGCCGACCGATGATGGCGGTCTGGTAGTAGAGCTGCACGTCCTCGGGGGAGAGACGCCCTGCGAGCCGCTCGAGCAGCTCGAGCGCGTAGAGCTCATCGCCCGCGTAGTCCTTGATCGCGTGCTTGAGGCCGACGCGCACCAGAAGCGCGGCGAGTTCATCCAGCACCTGCGCGTAGTCGGGCGCGAACTCCTCGAGTGCGCGCGCGCAGGAGAGGAGCGCGGCGGGGTCCTGTGCGCCCAGGAGCTCGGCGATCTGCACCACGTGATCGCGCGCCACCGAGCCGAGCATCGTGCGTGCCTCGGCCTCGCCCGCCTTGCCGTCGCCGAAGGCGATCAGCTGGTCGAGGAGCGACAGCCCGTCGCGCATGCTGCCGTCGGCGGCCTGGGCGATGAGACGCACGCCGCCGGCCTCGAAGGGCACGCCCTCGGCCTCGAGGATGCTGCGCATGTGGGCCGCGATCTGCTCGGCGGGCAGCCGCTTCAGATTGAACTGCAGGCAGCGCGAGAGCACCGTGACGGGCAGCTTCTGCGGATCGGTGGTCGCGAGCAGGAACTTCACGTGCGGCGGGGGCTCCTCGAGCGTCTTCAGCAGTGCGTTGAAGGAGTGCGCCGAGAGCATGTGCACTTCGTCGATCAGGTAGACCTTGTAGCGACCGCGCGTGGGCGCGTACTGCACGTTGTCGAGCAGCTCGCGCGTGTCATCGACCTTGGTGCGCGAGGCGGCGTCGACCTCGATCAGGTCCGGGAAGCGCCCGGCGTCGATCTCGCGGCAGGCGGCGCACACCCCGCAGGGCTCGGCGGTGACACCGGTCTCGCAGTTGAGGCACTTGGCGAGGATGCGCGCGATCGTGGTCTTGCCGACCCCGCGCGTGCCGCTGAAGAGAAAGGCGTGGTGCACGCGGTTACTGGTGAGCGCGTTCACCAGCGCCCGGCGCACGTGCTCCTGGCCGATCAGCTCGGCGAAACTGCGGGGGCGCCACTTGCGGGCGAGCGCGGTGTAACTCATGCATCCATCCTACGGGAGGCGGTCCGCACCAGCTTAAGCTCCGGCACCCGACATCGCCGCTGCCGCTGCTGCCTTCCGGCCCTGACGGGATTCACGACTGGTCGTCGCGGAGAAACCGATGCGGACCACCATAGTCCTGCGCGGGTGGCGGAGAGGGTGGGATTCGAACCCACGAACACCCGTTAAGATGTTACTGGAATTCCAGTCCAGCGCCTTCGACCGCTCGGCCACCTCTCCAATCAATGACTTACGCAACGTTCGGGACGCTTCCTCATGGCCTGCGACGCGGGAAAAAAAGGGCGGCGAATGATAAAGCATGCGTGCCCGGCCCGCACGCCGCGCCGGCAGCGGCCGCGCCCCTCCTACGCCTGGGGTGCGGTGGGCTTGGCCACCTTGTACGGCGGCGGCTGATCCAGACAGGGGTCCTTCTTGCCCCGCGGGGGCGGGGGCGCCGGCTCGTTCAGCGCCGGGAGCTTCATCGCCTGGCTCGTATCGGGCGCGTCCACTCCGGCCGGGGTCCGCAGCGGCGCGATGCTCGTGGACTTGGTATAGGGCTCGTCGTGCGGACAGGAGTTGAGGCTGTGAAACATGTGGCATCCGCCGAGCAGGGACAGGGCGGCCCCGAGACACAGCAGGGCCGTACCGGATTGGGTCATTCAAGCTTCCTCAGGTTCGAAAGGCGCCGCGCACCCCTTAGGGCGCTAAGGGCGCGGCTAGTTCAGCGCCCCGGCCGCGCGCGCCGCGGCGCGCACCCCCGCGTGGTATTCCTCGGCGAGGGGCGTGAGGGGCAATCTTACCCCAGGAGGGATCAGCCCCATCTGTCCGAGAAGCCACTTCACCGGGATCGGGTTGGCCTCGACGAAGAGCCCGCGATGCAGGCCCGCGAGCGGGGCATCGAGCGAACGCGCGCGCCCCTCCTCCCCCGCCACAGCCGCGGCCACCATCTGTGACATCTGCGCGGGCGCAACGTTCGCCGTCACCGAGATGACCCCGCGCGCCCCGGCCGCGATCACTTCGCGCGCGCTCGCGTCATCCCCCGATAGCACCACGAACTGCGGTCCGCAGCGCGCGACGAGCTCGCGCACGCGCGCGCTCTCGGGCACCGCCTCCTTGAGGCCGATGATCTGCGGCAGCCGCGCGAGGCGCTCGACCGTCTCGGGCAACATGTCGACCGCGGTACGCGCGGGCACGTTGTAGAGCACGATCGGCTTTGCGGCCGCGGCGGCGGCGGCGGCGAAGTGCCGGTACAGCCCCTCCTGCGGCGGGCGGTTGTAGGCCGGCGTCACGACGAGCAGGCCATCGATCGGCAGTCGCGAGAGCCACTCGACTCGTGCCACGGTGCTCGCGGTGCTGCTCGTGCCAGCCCCGGCGATCACCGCCAGGCGGCCGCGCGTGTGCGTGCAGGCGCGCACCGTGAGCTCGTGCAGCTCCGAGTCGGAGAGCGTCGCCGACTCCCCGGTGGTCCCGCCCACCACCACGCCCGCGCTGCCGTTCGCGGCATGAAACTCCAGCAGCCGCGTCCAGGCGTCGTAGTCGACCGCGCCGTCGGGACGCATGGGAGTGACGATGGCCACCAGACTGCCGGAAAACATGGGATTTCTTAGCGCGCGCGAGGGGAAGAAAGTCATGTTAAGAGCGTTGCTTGCGCCGAGGCAAGGCCTCGCGCACACGGCGGCGGGCGAAGGTCGCAACCCGTGCCCGCTCCCGGTACACTCCCGCGGGCAACGATGGCGCACCGAAGGACCAGCACTCCCAGATGAAGCAGCACCTGGCCGTTTCGGCGATCGGCAGCGACCGCACGGGGATGGTCCACGAGCTGACCCGCGTCATCAGCGAGTCCGGTGGCAACATCAGCGAGAGCCGCATGGCGAGCCTCGGCACCGAGTTCGCGATGCTGCTGCTGGTGTCGGGCAACTGGCACGCGCTCGCGAAGCTGGAGACGGAGCTCAAGCGCCTCGCCGAGACCTCCAGCCTCAGCATCCACCTCAAGCGCACCGAGCCGCGTACGCCGCGCACGGACATGCTGCCGTACTCGATCGACGTCGTGTGCCTCGACCAGAGCGGCATCGTCTCGGGGCTCTCGGGGTTCTTCGCCACCCGCGGCATCGATATCGCCGAAGTCTCCACGCGCAGCTACCCGGCCGCGCATACGGGCGCGCCGATGTTCGCCGTGCAGATGATCGTCAACGTGCCGAGCCGCATCCACGTCGCGCACCTGCGCGAGGAATTCATGGAGTTCTGCGATTCGCTCAACCTCGACGCCATCCTGGAACCGGTAAAATCCTGAATCGAGATGCCCAAGATCACAGCTGGGACTGAAGTGCCGGATTTTTCCCTGCCCGTGACGGGCGGTGGCAGCTGGAGCCTGAAGGACGCCGCCGGCAAGAAACTGGTGATCTACTTCTACCCGAAGGACATGACGTCCGGCTGCACGCGTGAGTCGCAGGATTTCCGCGACCTGATGCCCAGGTTCCGCCGGGCCGGCGTGCAGGTCGTCGGGGTCTCGCGCGATTCGGTCGCCTCGCACGACAAGTTCGCGGCCAAGGAGTCGCTCCCCTTCCCGCTGCTCGCCGACACGGACGAGCGAGTGTGCAAGCTCTTCGATGTCATCAAAGAGAAAAGCCTGTACGGCAGAAAGTATCTGGGGGTGGAACGCAGCACCTTCCTGCTCGACGGCAAGGGCCGTCTGCGGCAGGAGTGGCGCAAGGTGAAGGTTCCTGGTCACGCGGAGACAGTACTTGAAGCAGCGCAGCGTTTATGAAGGCGGTCCCACGGCGGCTTCCGGCGACAGCAAAGAAGTGAAGGCGCGCTCGCGCGCCGGGCGGCGGCTGTTCGTGCTCGACACGAACGTGCTGATGCACGACCCGGCGGCGATCTTCCGTTTCGAGGAGCACGACGTCTACGTGCCGATGGTCGTGCTCGAGGAGCTGGACGCGCACAAGAAGGGGCTCTCGGAGGCCTCGCGCAACGTGCGCCAGGTGAGCCGCTTCCTCGACGACATGATGCGCGACGCCACCAAGGAGCAGATCGACAGGGGTCTGCAGCTGCCCTCGGGCTACTCGGGTAATCACGGCAAGAAGCCCTCGACCGGGCGGCTCTTCTTCCAGACGCGCCAGCTCGCGACGACGCTCCCCGAGGGTCTGCCCGGAACGGCCACCGACAACACCATCCTCGCGGCCACGCTCGCCCTGCAGGAGGCGCACGCGGACGCGCGCGTGATCCTGGTCTCCAAGGACATCAACCTGCGCATCAAGGCGGCCGTCCTCGGCGTGCACGCCGAGGACTACTACAGCGACAAGACACTCGAGGACTCGGACGTCCTTTACAGCGGCATCGCCGCGCTGCCCAAGGACTTCTGGGAGCGCCACGGCAAGGACATGCGCTCCTGGAAGGAGTCGGGGCGCACCTTCTACGAGATCTCCGGTCCCGCGGTACGCGAGTGGCAGCCCAACCAGGGCGTCTACGAGGACAGCGCCGAGGGGATCGAGGGCATCGTGCGCAACATCTCCGGCGAGAGCGCGACCCTCGAGCTCACGCGCGACTACCGCAACGAGCGCCACAGCGTCTGGGGGATCACCGCGCGCAACCGCGAGCAGAATTTCGCCCTGAACCTGCTCATGGACCCGGAAATCGACTTCGTCAGCGTGCTCGGTCCGGCCGGCACCGGCAAGACCCTGCTCGCGCTCGCGGCCGGCCTCATGCAGACGCTCGAGACCAACCGCTTCGTCGAGATCATCATGACGCGCGTCACCATCCCCCTCGGCGAGGACATCGGCTTTCTCCCCGGGACCGAGGAGGAGAAGATGGAGCCGTGGATGGGCGCGCTCATGGACAACCTCGAGGTGCTCACCGGCTCGCAGGAGGGTGGCAACTGGGGACGGGCGGCGACCAACGACCTGCTGCGCAACCGCATCAAGATCCGCTCGCTGAACTTCATGCGCGGGCGCACCTTCCTCAACCGCTTCCTGATCCTGGACGAGGCCCAGAACCTCACGCCCAAGCAGATGAAGGCTCTCATCACCCGCGCGGGCCCCGGTACCAAGCTCGCCTGCCTCGGCAACATCGCGCAGATCGACACGCCCTACCTCACCGAGATGACCTCGGGCCTCACCTACGCGGTGAACCGCTTCCGCGGCTGGACCCACTCCGGCCACGTCACCCTGGTGCGCGGGGAGCGCTCGCGCCTGGCGGACTTCGCCTCGGACATTCTCTAGGTGTACCCTTGAGTGCCAGCCACGCCCTGAGCTTTTGTAAGCATCTGTAAATACAGGGAAACTTGCGACCGCGGGATGCGGTCTTACTAAACCATGCGCCGTCTTCTCATCGTGCTCGCGGCCGCCTCGCTGACGGTCACCGGACTGGCCTTCGCCGCCGACCCGCCCGCGACGACCATGCCCCTGAACCTCGGGGTGCCGAACGCGGGCGCGGACCTGCCGGAACTGGGCAGCCCCGCCTCGACGGTGCTCTCGCACCAGGACGAGTACCGCCTGGGCGCCATGGTCGCGAAGGAGCTGCGTGACCAGAACGCGCTCATCGAGGATCCGGAGGTGAGCGAGTACATCAACGCCGTCGGCGATCGCCTCGCGGCGCAGAGTCAGGACGGGGCGCGGGACTTCCAGTTCTTCGTCATCAAGGACTCGACCATCAACGCCTTCGCCGTGCCCGGCGGCTACATATTCGTGCACGCGGGCCTGCTCCTCGCGACGACCAGCGAGTCGGAGCTCGCGAGCGTGATGGCGCACGAAATCGCGCACGTCACCCAGCACCACATCGCGCGGCAGCTGCGCGCCCAGTCGACCCAGCAGATGACCTCGATCGCGGCGATGCTGGGAGCGATCATCCTCGGGGCGGTCAGCGGCGGGCAGGCCGCCGAGGGGGCGATCGCCGCCGCCCAGGGCATGTCGATCCAGTCGCAGATCAATTTCTCGCGCGCGACCGAGTCGGAGGCTGACCGCGTCGGCATCGGCTACCTCGCCGCCGCGGGCTACGAGCCGAACGCGATGGGCGCGTTCTTCGAGACCATGAGCCGGCACGAAGGCCTCACGGTGACCTACATTCCGGCGATCCTCATCGATCACCCGGTGACCACCGACCGCATCGCCGAGGCGAAGTCGCGCGCCGCGCAGTTCCCCAAGCGCCAGGGGCGGGATTCGCAGAGCTACGAGCTCATCCGCGAGCGGGTGCGGGTGCTCGACCCCGACGCGACCGATCTCGCCTCCTACTACGAGCACCACATCGCGAGTGACCACGGCACGCTCGGCGATCGCTACGGACTCGCACTCGTGCTCATGAACACCAATCACGCGGAAGAGGCGGTCAGGCAGCTCACCGAGCTCGTTCAGCAGCACGAGGACCTGACTCTTCTGTACGTCGCGCTCGCCCAGGCCCAGGGCAAGGCCGGGCACGTCAAGGAGTCGCTCGCGACCTTCCAGCGCGCACAGCGGCTCTTCCCGCGCAACGTGCCGGTCACGGTGCGCTACGCCGAGGCGCTGATGGCCAACGGTCAGGCCGCCGAAGCGCACACGAAGCTCCTCGACCTGTTCAACAACGTGCCGCCGACCCCGGACCAGATCCGGCTCACCGCACTCGCGGCGAGCGCCGCCAACGACCCGGGCGACGCCTATTTCTACATGGGCGAGTACCAGATCGCGGGCGGTGACCTCAACCTCGCGGCGCAGCAGTTCCAGCTCGCCCTCGCCTCCCCGCACATCACCCCGATCCAGCGCCAGCGCTACCAGGCGCGGCTCGACGAAGTGCGCGACTACCTCATGAGCATGCACAAGCGCCAGGTCGCCGACAGTGGCGACCAGGGTCAGCGCGGCGGCGGCCACTGACAGCCAGCGCACCGGTGTCTGTCAGGCGCGACGGCGCGCACGGACAGACACTTCCTCCGGCACTGTTACAATGCTGCCCACTTTTCCCCGGGCGGAGCGTCATGCACCCGAGTGTTCGGAGCCTGTTGTGTTGTGTGTGCATTCTGTGGCTCGCAGCCTGCGCCACCGTGCCCCCGGGCCCGCGCAACCCGCGTGACCCATGGGAGCGGATGAACCGCAGCACCTACAAGTTCAACGACGCCCTCGACCGGGCGATCGTCAAGCCGGTCGCCAAGGGCTACGTCAAGGTCCTGCCGCAGTGGTCGCGCACCGGCATCAACAATTTCGTAACCAACCTGACCTACCCGGTGGTCATGGTGAATGACCTGCTGCAGGGGGAGGTCAAGGGCTTCTTCAACGACACCGGGCGGCTGCTCATGAATACTACGCTCGGCTTCTTCGGCTTCTTCGATCCGGCCACGACCGCGGGACTGGAGCGCAACAACCGCGACTTCGGCCAGACGCTCGGCAAGTGGGGCGTGAAGAGCGGCCCGTATCTGGTACTGCCCGTCCTCGGGCCCTCCGACGTACGCGACGGCCTCGGCCGCGCGGCGGACGTGTATGCCGACCCGCGCCACTACCTGCGCAACCGATGGGTGGGCTGGGGTTTGTGGGCAATCGAGGGCATCGACACGCGCGCGAATCTGCTCTACCTCGATCAGACGGTGCAGAACGCGTACGACCCGTACGCCTTCGTGCGCAACGCCTACCTGCAACACCGCGACTACATGATCCGCGGCGGCCAGTCCAATCAGGAGGAGGATCAGGAACAGAAGCTCCTCGAGCAGGCCGAGCAGGAGGACAGTACCTCGGGCGCCGCAGCACCGGCGACAGCGCCCCCGGGCAGCAAGGCCCCCGAACAGGCGCCGAAGGCGAACCCCGAGCAGCCCTCACCGGCGGAACCCCCGCCGCAGCCCGATGAAAGTCAGCCGCCGCCGCACTGACGGCGCGACGCGCTCACACACCCTTCTCGAGAAACCCCTCGACCTCGCTAATACGCGCGAGGGCCGTCAGGTCCTCGGGCAGTGCGCGGTAGGTGAGCCCGCGGCCGGCCTGCCGCGCCGCCGCGAGCCAGTCGAGCAGCACCGCAAGCCCGGCGCTGTCGGAAGGGTTGATGCCGCGGCAGTCGATCTGCAGGGCGGCGCGGCCGCCGTCGCACAGCGTGGCGAGGCCGAGTTCTCGTGCGGCACGCGCGCTCGCGAAGGTGAGCGGCCCGCAGGCCTCGAGGCAGCCGTCATCGGCGGCGTCGAGTCTGAAGTGCGCCGCCGCCTCCGTGCTCATTTGGTCTGCTTGCCGATCGCTTCGGGTTTCTCGCCGGCATTCAGCCGCTTGATGACCGAGTCGATCCCCTCCTTCTCGATCTGGGGACCGAAGTCTTCGCGATAGCTGTTGACGTAGCTGATCCCGTCGATGACCACGTCCCAGGCCTTCCAGCCCTGCGGGCTGCGGTGCATGTAATAGTTCACCGAGACCCGGTCACCGTTGCTGCGCTTGACGTCGGTGCGCACCGTGGCGCGCGGGCTGTTGGCATCCACGTTCGCCGGATAGACCTTGAGGCGGTCGGAGGTGAACGCCGCGAGCGCCGTGCCGTAGTTGGCGAGCAGCGAATGGTAGAAGGCGTCGATGAATGCCTTGCGCTGCTCGGGGGTGGCGGTGCGCCAGTACTGGCCGAGCACCAGCTTGGCCGACAACTCGGTATCCCAGTGCGGCAGCAGGTACTTGTCGACCAGCTGGCTGATCTTCGCGGGGTCCTTGCGGTAGGCCTCGCGGTCCTTGTCGAGGTCCCCGAGCATGCCCTGCGCGGCCGCCTGCACGATGTCACTCGGGCTGTCACCGCCCGAGGCCGGTGCCGCCGCGGGCGGTGACTGCGCGTAGGCAAGCACCGAGGCCAGGCACATCGTCACCAAAAGACTCGCATGTCTCATTTCTTCGACTCCGGCTTGCTCTGGTTGGCGCCGTCCTTCGGCGCGTTGTCGCTGTCGCTGCTGCTCTTGCTGCCCGCGTAATTGGCAAAGAACTTGTTGATCAGGCTCTCGAGCACGATGGCCGACTGGGTCTGCTCGATGACGCTGCCCTCCTTGAGGTACTCATCATCGCCCCCGGGGCTGAGGCCGATGTACTTGCCCCCGAGCAGGCCCTGGGTCTGGATGGACGCGAAGCTGTCATCGGGAATCTGGTTGTACTGCGCATCGAACCGCATGGTGACTTCGGCCTTATAGTCCTTGGGGTTGAAGCGAATGCCCTTCACGACGCCGACGCGCACTCCCGACATGGTCACTGGCGAGCCGACCTTGAGGTCGCCGACGTTGTCAAACTCCGCCGTCACCCGGTAGCCCGGCTTCTCAGCGCCGAACTTCACGCCGCTCGCGGGCAGCTGCGTCGTGAGGAACAGCAGCGCGGCAAAGCCCAACACTACGAACAATCCCGTTCCGATCTCAAGGGTTCGATTGGCACGCATGGCGATAAGTTTCCTCCTACAGGAAGGCCGCCGTCAGCACGTAATCCAGGAGCAGTGTCAGGACCGAGGAGGCCACAACGGTACGCGTCGTGGCGAGCCCCACCCCCGCCGCGGTCGGCTCGGCGTTGTAGCCCTCATACACCGCAATCAGGCTGCAGGCGACGCCGAACACCAGGCTCTTCACGATCCCTTCGGTGACGTCGCGTATACCAACGGCCGCCTGCATCTGCGACCAGAAGATCCCCTTGTCGACGCCCATCAGCTGCACGCCGATGAGCTGCGCACCGAAGAGCCCGATCACGGAGAACACCGCGACGAGCAGCGGCATGGCGATGACCCCGCCGAGAAAGCGCGGCGCGGCGACGTAGCGCAGCGGATCAACCGCCATGATCTGCATCGCGGTCAGCTGATCGGTGGCGCGCATCAGTCCGATCTCGGAGGTGAGCGCGGTGCCCGCGCGGCCGGCGAAGAGCAGCGCCGTCACCACCGGGCCGAGCTCCTTGAGCAACCCGAGGGCGGCGGCGGTGCCGAGCGCCTCCTCGGAGCCGAAGCGCTGCAGGAGCTGATAGCCCTGCAGCCCCAGCACCATGCCGACGAAGAGCCCCGAGAGCATGATGATGATGAGCGAGCGCGCACCCGCGTTGAAGATCTGCGCCCACAGCAGCCCCGGGCGCGCGAGTGCCGGCACACACTGCGCGAGCAGCTGCACCAGGAAGAGCACGGTGCCGCCCAGCCGCCGCACTCCCTCGATCACGATGCTGCCGCCGTTCGCCATCACCCGTCCGTGAGCAGCTGCGTGAGGTAATCGGGCGCCGGATAGTGAAAGGCGACCGGGCCGTCGGCGCTGCCGGTGATGAACTGGCGCACCGCCGGGGAGTCGCTCGCGGCGAGCTGCGCCGGGGAACCCGCGGCGGCAACTTGGCCGCCCGAGAGCAGGTAGCTGTCGTCGGCGATGGCGGACAGTTCCCGCACGTCGTGCGAGACGACGATGCTCGTGATGCCGAGGGCCTGGTTCATCTGCTTGATGAGCCGCAGGATGACGCCGAGGGAGATGGGATCGAGGCCGACGAAGGGCTCGTCGTAGAGGAGCAGTTCCGGGTCCATGACGATCGCGCGCGCGAGCGCCACGCGCCGCGCCATGCCCCCGGAGAGCTCGCCCGGCATGAGCTCGGCGGCGCCACGCAGGCCGACCGCCTGCAGCTTCGTCAGCACCAGGCGCCGCACGAGCGGCTCGGGCAGATCCGTGTGCTCGCGCACCGGGAAGGCGACGTTCTCGTATACGTCGAGGTCGGTGAGCAGCGCTCCGTTCTGGAACAGCATGCCCATGCGGCGGCGCAGGCTGTAGACCTCCCGCATCGGCAGCGCGTCGACGTCCTCCCCGAAGACCAGTACCTGGCCACGCTCGGCGCTGATCTGCGCGGTGATCAGGCGCAGGAGCGTCGTCTTGCCGGTGCCGCTCGGACCCATGATCGCCGTGATGCGGCCGCGCCGCACCTTGAGGTCGAGCCCCTGGAAGATGGGGCGGCCGCCGACGGCGTAGTGCAAGTCGCGCACGTCGACCACCACGTCAGCCCCGGTGGCTGCCGACGGTGCGGGGGCAGGGCCTGCCACGCGCTGTGAAGGCTCGGGCGGTCTCAGGCTGCCCGACTTTCCATCTCGGCGGTGTAACGGCCCAGCGTCGCAAGACCGTTGAGCTCGGCGCGCCTGGCGAACTCGCGCTGCCCGGCGGCGAAATTGGCGGCCGCGCCGCCCCAGGCCTTGAGCGCGGTGTCCTGCAGCGCCCGACCGTAGCTGAAGGTGAGCGCCCAGGGGTGAGGCCCGAGCTTGTTCATGAGTGCCAGGTGCAGAGTCGCCTCCTGCGGCGACTGTCCGCCGGAGAGGAAGGCGATGCCGGGAACCGCGGGCGGCACGTGACGCCCGAGCGTGCGCAGCGTCGTCTCGGCGACCACCTCCGGGCCCGCGCGGTGCGCGGCTTTCTTGCCCGAGATCACCATGTTGGGCTTGAGCACCATGCCCTCGAGCAGCACGCGCTGCTGGAAGAGCTCCTCGAACACGGTCTGCAGCACGAGGTTCGTGACCTCCTCGCAGCGCTCGATGCTGTGCGCGCCGTCCATCAGCACCTCCGGCTCGACGATCGGCACGATCTGGTTTTCCTGGCAGAGCGCGGCGTAGCGGGCGAGCGCGTGCGCGTTGGCCTTGATCGCCGGCCAGGTCGGGATGCCGTCTGCGATGTCGATGACGGCGCGCCACTTGGCGAAGAGCGCACCGAGGCCGTGGTACTCGATGAGACGCTGGCGCAGCCCGTCGAGACCCTCGGTGATGGTCTCGCCGGGGAAGCCCGCGAGAGGCTTCGCGCCCTCGTCCACCTTGATGCCCGGGATCATGCCCTGCTTCATCAGGTACTGCGGGAACGGCGTGCCGTCCTTGGTTTTCTGGCGGATGGTCTCATCATAAAGAATGACGCCGCTCACCGACTCGGCCGCGGCCGGCGCGGTGAACAGCATCTCGCGGTAGGAGCGGCGATGCTCCTCGGTCGACTCGAGCTTGATGGTGTCGAAGCGCTTCTTGATGGTGCCGGTGCTCTCGTCCGCCGCAAGGATGCCCTTACCCTTGGTCACCATGGCCTTCGCCACATGCATGAGCTCGCTGGGGTTCATCGTCTCGTCCTCCGCGCAAATGAGGGTGGCGGCGCGCGTGCGCGCCTCAAGTCCCACCCTGCTGAAACGGGCCCGGAAATCGGGGCCCTCAAGGATAGCAAATCGCACCCGCGCCGAGACCGACCTGCCGCTTGGTTCAGCCTGTCGCTTGGTTCAGCCTGTCGCTTGGTTCAGCCTGTAATTAGTACTAAACTAGTCCTAGTTTCGCAAGGACACCAGCATGCTGAGAATCAGCCGGCTCACCGACTACGCGACCGTGTTGCTCGCCGCGCTCGCGGACGAGCCGGTGCGCGTGCAGACCGCGGCGGCGCTCGCCGAGGAGACGCACATTGCCGCGCCCACGGTCTGCAAGCTCCTCAAGCAGCTGCAGCGTGCGGGCCTCGTGGTCTCGACCCGCGGCCTGCACGGGGGCTATCGGCTCGCCCGACCCGCCTCGCAGATCAGCGCCGCGGCGATCCTCGATGCGCTCGAGGGGCCGATGGCGCTCACCGACTGCGCCGCCGGTCACGGCAACTGCGAGATCGAGGAGAGCTGCCGCGTCGGCAAGGTCTGGCAGCGCCTTAACCTCGCGATCCGCCGCTCCCTCTATGAGGTGAGCCTGGCGCAGCTCGCGGGACTGGACGCCGCGCCGGCACGGCTGCCGGCGCTCGAGCGGGAAATGAAGGCCGCGGCCTCGCGGTCACCGGTGCGCTCATGAGCGAGACCGAGAGCGAAAGCGCACGCACCCTGGAGAGCGTGCTCTCGAGAGGCTACCAGCACGGGTTCGTGACCGAGATCGACTCGGACACGGTGCCGCCGGGGCTGGACGAGGACGTGGTCCGGCTCATCTCGCGCAAGAAGCAGGAGCCGGCCTTCCTCACCGAGTGGCGTCTGAAGGCATTCCGGCACTGGCTCACCATGCGCGAGCCCCACTGGGCACACCTTAGGGTCGCCCCGATCGACTACCAGGCGATCTCCTACTACTCCGCCCCGAAGGCGAGGACGGACGGCCCGAAGAGCCTCGACGAGGTCGATCCCAAGCTCCTCGAGACCTACGAGAAGCTCGGCGTGCCGTTGCACGAGCGCGCCCGCCTCGCGGGAGTGGCAGTCGATGCGGTGTTCGATTCCGTGTCGGTCGCGACGACGTTCAAGGAGCGCCTCTCGGCCGCCGGCGTCATCTTCCTGCCGTTCTCGGAAGCCGTGCGCCAGCACCCCGAGCTGGTCGAGCGCTACCTCGGCAGCGTCGTGCCCTACACCGACAACTTCTTTGCGACGCTCAACTCCGCGGTGTTCTCCGACGGCTCGTTCGTCTACGTGCCGAAGGGCGTGCGCTGCCCGATGGAACTCTCGACCTACTTCCGCATCAACGCACTCAACACCGGACAGTTCGAGCGCACACTGATCATCGCGGATGTTGGAAGTTATGTATCATACTTAGAAGGTTGTTCGGCCCCGCAGCGCGACGAGAATCAGCTGCACGCCGCGGTGGTCGAGCTCGTGGCGCTCGACGACGCCTTCATCAAGTACTCGACCGTGCAGAACTGGTACCCGGGCGATGAGCACGGGGTCGGCGGCATCTATAACTTCGTCACCAAGCGCGGTGAATGCCGCGGACGCAAGTCGCACATCTCCTGGACGCAGGTCGAGACCGGCTCGGCCATCACCTGGAAATACCCGAGCTGCGTGCTGCGCGGCGAGGGCTCGATCGGCGAGTTCTACTCCGTAGCGACGGTCAACAACTACCAGCAGGCCGATACCGGCACCAAGATGATCCACATCGGGGCCAACACGCGCAGCACGATCATCTCCAAGGGCATCTCCGCCGGCCACGGCCAGAACACCTACCGCGGCCTGGTCAGGATGCTGCCGAGCGCCCACGGGGCGCGCAACTTCACCCAGTGCGACTCGCTCCTCATGGGCGCTGAGTGCGGCGCTCATACCTTCCCGTACGTGGAGGCGAAGAACCCGACCGCCATCGTGGAGCATGAGGCGAGCACGTCCAAGATCAGCGACGACCAGCTGTTCTACTGCCTCGCGCGCGGCATCAGCGCCGAGGACGCGGTCAACATGATCGTGAGCGGGTTCTGCAAGTCGGTGTTCAAGGAGCTGCCGATGGAGTTCGCGGTCGAGGCGCAGAACCTCCTGGCGGTGAGCCTGGAAGGCGCGGTGGGCTGATGAGCACCGCGCTGCTGCAGGTCGAGGACCTCAAGGTCCGCGTCGAGGGCAAGATGATCCTCAACGGGCTGTCCCTCACCGTGCGCGCCGGCGAAGTGCACGCCATCATGGGACCGAATGGGTCTGGAAAAAGTACCCTCGCGCACCTGCTCGCCGGGCGACCCGGCTACGAGGTCGCCGGCGGCCGCGTCCTCTATGAGGGGAAGGATCTGCTGGCACTCCCGCCCGAGGAGCGCGCGCGCGCCGGGCTCTTCCTCGGCTTCCAGTACCCGGTCGAGATACCGGGCGTCAACAACGTCTACCTCCTCAAGGCGTCGCTCAATGCCGTCCGAGCCGCGCACGGTCTGCCGGAGGTCGACGCCTTCGAGTTCCTCACGCTGGTGCGCGAGCGCATGAATCTCATGCGGATCGACGACAGCTTCCTCTCGCGCGGCGTCAACGAGGGCTTCTCCGGCGGCGAGAAGAAGCGCAACGAGATCCTGCAGATGCTGGTTCTGGAGCCGAAGCTCGCGATCCTCGACGAAACCGACTCCGGACTCGACATCGACGCACTCAAGGTGGTCGCCAACGGGGTGAATTCTCTGCGCTCACCTGAGCGCTCCTGCGTACTCGTGACGCACTATCAGCGACTCCTCGAGTACGTGGTGCCGGACTACGTCCACGTCCTGGTCCACGGGCGCATCGCCCGAAGCGGCGATAAGACGCTCGCGCTCGAACTCGAGCGCCGTGGCTACGACTGGGTCGAGGGCGAGGCCGCATGACGCAGCCGGCTGCACTCGCCGCGCGGCTCGCCGAGGACTACGCCGGCGCGGCGCGGGAACTGTCGGCCAGGGCCGCCCGTCGCACGGCGGCGCTCGCCGCGCTCACCGCGCAAGGGTTGCCTACGACGCGCGACGAGAACTGGAAGTACGCCAACTTGCGCATGCTCGAGAAGCTGCGCTTCGCGCCCGCGCCACCCGCAGCGGGGGCGGTGACGCTGCCGCCGGGAGTTGCGGGCTTCGCGCGCTGCGTGTTCGTCGACGGCCGCTTTGCGAAGGCGCTGTCGGAGGCCCCGCCCGAGCTGTCCCTGCTCTGCCTCGCCGCCGCACCGGATGACGTACCGCGTGCCGGCCCGCTCGGGCCCGACCAGCGCTTCGCGCTCATCAACGACCTGTTCGCGCCCGACGGAGCGGCGATCCGCGTGCCGGCCGGTGAGAGCGCGCGCCTCGAGCTGCTCTTCGTCGCGCGTGCCGAGAGCACGAGCGGGGCCTCCTATCCGCGCCTCGAGCTGCACCTCGAGCGCGAGGCGCGGCTCGAGCTCATCGAGCGGCACGTGAGCGCGGCCGACGCGGCGAGCTTCGTCGCCGGAGCTGTGCAGATCGAGCTCGCCCCCGGGGCGAGTCTCACTCATTACCGCCTGCAGCAGCTGTCTGCGAAGAGTGTGCTCTTCGACACCCTCGAGGCACGCATCGCCCGGGCTGCAAGCTACCGCCTGCACACCCTCGGTACCGGCGCCCAGGCGGCCCGCTCGACGCTCGGCGTACGCCTCGAAGGCGAGCGTGCGGAACTGACCCTCGCCGTCGCCGCCCTGGGTGATCGCGCGCAGGTGCAGGACACCTACGCGCGGGTCGAGCACGCCGCCGCCCGTACGCGCACCGAGGAGCTCTTCCGCGGCATCGCGGCCGGGCGCTCGCGCGTCGCCTTCAACGGCAAGATCGTCGTCGCCCGAGGCGCCGCGGGGAGCGATTCGCAGCAGTCGCTGCGCGGTCTCCTGGCCGGCGCCGGCGCCGAGGTCGACGTGCGGCCGCAGCTGGAGATCTATACCGACGAGGTGCGCTGCAGCCACGGGGCCACGACCGGCAAGCTCGACGACGACATGCTCTTCTACCTGCTCGCGCGCGGGCTCGAGCGCTCGACCGCCCAGCGCCTGCTCAAGTGGGCGTTCCTCGAGGACGTGATCGCGCGCATCGCGGTCCCCGAGCTGCGCCGCCAGAGCGAGGCTCACATCGCGGCGGTGCTCGCCGACGACGCGCTCAAGGAGTTGCTGTGATGGCCGCGACGCTCAATCCCCTGCCCCTCGAGCCGGCGTACGACGTCGCGCGCGTGCGCGCCGATTTTCCGATCCTGGCGACGCGCGTCAACGGTCATCCGCTCGTCTACCTCGACAGTGCCGCCTCGTCGCAGCGGCCCTGGGCGGTGCTGCGCGCGGTCGAGGACTACGAGACCCACTCGCACGCCAACGTGCACCGCGGGGTGCACGCCCTCAGCCAGGCGGCTACCGCCGCCTTCGAGGGCGCGCGTGAGCGAGTGCGGCGCTTCGTAAATGCCGCCTCGACGCGCGAGATCATCTTCACCCGCGGCACCACCGAGGCGATCAACCTCGTGGCCCAGGCCTACGCGCGGCCCCGCCTCGGCCCGGGCGATGAGATCCTGATCACCGCCCTCGAGCACCACGCGAACATCGTTCCCTGGCAGATGGTGTGCGAGCAGACGGGCTGTCGGCTGCGGGTCGCCCCGATCAACCGGCGCGGCGAGCTCGAGTTCGGGGAGTTTCAGAAGCTCTTGGGTGCGCGCACGCGTGTGGTCGCCGTCGCCCACGTCTCGAACGCGCTCGGCACCGTGCTGCCGGTCAAGCGCATCGTCGCGGCCGCGCACGAGCACGGCGCCGTGGTACTCATCGACGGCGCGCAGGCGGTGCCGCATCAGCGCGTCGACGTCCGGGAGCTCGACGCCGACTTCTACAGCTTCTCCGGACACAAGCTCTACGGGCCCACCGGCATCGGCGCGCTCTACGGCCGCGAGGCGCTGCTGAAGGCGATGCCGCCCTGGCAGGCCGGCGGGGAGATGATCCTCACCGTGTCCTTCGAGAAGACGACCTATAACGAGCTGCCGTGGAAGTTCGAGGCCGGGACTCCCAATATCTCCGGTGCGGTGGGACTCGCGGCCGCGATGGACTACCTCGAGGGGCTCGGGATCGCCGCGATCGCCGCGCACGAAGCGGGGCTGCTGAAGCTTGCGACCGCCGAGGTCGCGAGCCTGCCGGACATCGAGCTCATCGGCACGGCCGCCCACAAGGCGTCCGTCCTCTCCTTCACCATGAAGGGCGTGCACCCGCACGACCTCGGCACGATCCTCGACGCCGAGGGCATCGCGGTACGCACCGGCCACCACTGCGCCATGCCCGTCATGACCTTCTTCGGCGTGCCGGCGACCGCGCGTGCCTCCTTCGCCTGCTACAACGACGAGGGGGACGTCGCGGCCCTGGTTGCCGCGCTGAAGAAGGCGCGCGAGGTATTCGCCTAGATGGATCTCAAGGACCTCTACCGCGACGTGATCCTCGATCACAACCGCCACCCGCGAAATTTCGGGCGGCTGGAGGGCAGTGACGGGCACGCCGAGGGGCACAACCCGCTCTGCGGCGACCGCCTCTCGGTGTACCTGCGAACCGACGGCGAGCGCATCGCCGACATCCGCTTCGAGGGCACGGGCTGCGCGATCTCGACCGCCTCGGCCTCGCTCATGACGGAGGCGGTGAAGGGCAAGGACAAGGCGGCGATCCGCGCGCTCTTCGCCAAGGTGCACACGCTCCTCACGCGCGAGGACACCAGCCCCGACCCCTCGCTCGGCAAGCTCGCCGCGCTCTCCGGGGTGCACGAGTTCCCGGCGCGCGTGAAGTGCGCGAGCCTGTGCTGGCACACACTGAACGCGGCGCTGGAGCGCGGCGCGGCCACGGTCTCCACCGAGTAGCCATGCGCCGACACGAGAACGAGCCCTTCGTCGTCAACCGCGAGGTACGCGCGGTGATCGTGCCCGCCGGCCAGGAGGTGCAGCTCAAGCCCGGACAGGCCGGCTACATCACTCAGGCGCTCGGCGGCAGCTTCACCGTCTACATCGACGGCAACCTGTTCCGGGTCGCAGGCGAGGACGCGGACGCGATCGGCCAGGAGGCGGTGCAGCCTCCCCAGCTGCCGCCGAACGCGAACGAGGACGACGTGCGCAAGCTCGCCTGGGAGCAGATGCGCGCCTGCTTCGACCCGGAGATCCCTATCAACATCGTCGACCTCGGGCTGGTGTACGACCTCGACGTCAGGGCGAACGAGGACGGCACGCGCATCGTGGAGGTGAAAATCACCCTCACCGCCCCGGGATGCGGCATGGGGGACATCCTGGTCGACGACGTGCGCGACAAGATCCAGCGCATTCCGACGGTGCGCGAGGCGCGCGTCGAGCTCACGTTCGATCCGCCCTGGAACCAGAGCATGATGAGCGAGGCGGCGCGCCTGCAGACCGGGATGTTCTGAAGGCACCGGCGCATGAGCTCGAAGTGGATCGACGTCGCCGCCGCTGCCTCCCTCGGTGAGAGCGTCCCGCTCTCGGTAGAGGCAGAGGGCGAGGCCATCGTGCTCGTGCGCTGCCGCGGGGTGCTGTACGCGGTCGAAGACCGCTGCACACACGACGGCGAGTCCCTCGGCGGCGCGCAGATCGAGGACTGCGAGATCGTCTGCCCGCGCCACTTCTCGCACTTCAGCCTGGAAAGCGGCGAGGCGCTGACCCCGCCCGCCTACGAGCCGCTGCGCACCTACGCGGCCCGCGAGGAGAACGGACGCGTGCTGGTGGAACTGCCCGAGTGAGGCCGCGGCCTTGAAGCGCCTGACGCTCATGCGCCACGCCGACGCGCGCTGGAAGGATGCCGGCGTCTCCGACGTCGAGCGACCCCTGTCGCGGCGGGGGAGCACCGCCGCCGAGGCCGTGGCACGACGCCTGCTCGAGCTCGAGCTCGTGCCGGACCTGCTCATCGCGAGCCCCGCGCGGCGCACGCAGCAGACCGCGGAGATCGTCGCGCGCGAGCTCTCGGTGCCGCCGCGACTGCTCGTGCGCGAGGAGTCCCTCTACCTCGCGAGCGCGCCCGACCTGCTGCGCCTGGTGCACGGCAGCGGGCCGCGTATCGCGCACCTGTTCATCGTCGGGCACAACCCGGGACTCTCGGAACTGGTGCAGTTGCTCGTGCCGGCGGACGAGCGGGGACTCGGTACGGCGGCGGTCTGCTCGGTCGTCTTCGAGTGCGCGGAATGGAGCGGGGTGGACGCGCAGTGCGCGCGCCAGGTCACCCGCGAGGCGCCCCCGTCGCGCCTGTTCGGTCTCTTCGGCTAGCGACTCAGCACTCGGGCACGTTGACCGCGAGCCCTCCCTGGGAGGTCTCCTTGTAGATCGTCTGCATGTCCTCGCCCGTCTGACGCATGGTGGCGATCACCTGATCGAGCGAGACCTTGTGCGAGCCATCGCCGCGCATCGCCAGACGCGCCGCGTTGATCGCCTTGACCGCGCCCATGGCGTTTCTCTCGATGCACGGGATCTGCACCAGCCCGGCCACCGGGTCGCAGGTGAGCCCCAGGTTGTGCTCCATGCCGATCTCGGCGGCGTTCTCGATCTGCTCGTTCGTGCCCTGCAGCGCCGCCACCAGGCCCGCGGCGGCCATGGAGCAGGCGACCCCGACCTCGCCCTGGCAACCCATCTCGGCGCCCGAAATCGAGGCGTTCTTCTTGTAGAGCATGCCCATCGCGGCGGCGACCAGGAGGAAGCGCACGATGCCCTCCTCGTTGGCCCCGTCCTCGAAGCGGCGGTAGTAGTGCAGCACCGCCGGCACGATGCCCGCGGCGCCGTTGGTGGGCGCGGTGACTACGCGCCCGCCGGCCGCGTTCTCCTCGTTGACTGCGAGCGCGTAGGCATTCACCCAGTCCATGACGTCGAGGGGCTTGAGCGCGCCGCTCTCGGTGAGCATGCGATACAGGCGCGGCGCGCGGCGGCGCACCTTGAGCACCCCGGGCAGGAGCCCGGTCTGGTGAAAGCCGCGCTCGACGCACGCCTGCATCACCTGCCACAGGTGCAGCAGCCGCTCGCGCACCGCTTCACGCGACGCCCAGGTGTACTCGTTGGCGAGCACCAGCTCGTACATCTCCAGCCCGTGCTCGCGGCACTGCCGCAAGAGCTCCTCGCCCGAGGCGAACGGGTACGGGGGCGGCGCGTGCGTGCGCGTCTCGCGCGCCTCGGGCTCATCGCCCCGGACCACGAAGCCCCCGCCGATCGAGTAGTAATCCTCCTCGCGCAGCACAAGTCCGCCGGCGCCGAGCGCGCTGAAGCGCATGCCGTTGGAGTGCCGCGGCAGACGCTCGTGCAGCATGAACAGCAGCTGCATCGGCTCGTCGAAGACGATCTCGCGCTCGCCGAGGAGGCGCAGGCGGGTGCTCGTGCGGATGCGC
>DATBBQ010000119.1:0-4074 GCA_036270915.1 Steroidobacteraceae bacterium | reverse complement strand
TCGGGGCCCGGAAGAGGCGACTCTTCCGGGCCCCTTGTCTTTCAGGCCCTAAGTCGCCGCCCGAGCGGCCATGAAGCTGAGCACCGCGTCCCGCAGATCGAGGGTGCGACCGTGGAAGAAGTGTCCCGCGCCGGCAAGGAGCGTGACGGTCGGCGCCGGGTGCAGCGTCTTCGCCCAGGCGAGCACCGCGGGGGCCGGTACCACGTCGTCGGCGTCCCCCTGGACGATGAGCATCGGGCACTCGGGTGCCCCCACCCCGCCGGCATCGATCTTGGTGATCCCCGGGGCGACCAGCACCACGCGCTCGCAGGGCTCCCGCGAGGCGGCACGAAGCGCAATGACGCCGCCGAACGAGAAGCCGGCGAGCCAGAGCGCCGCCCGCGGCCAGCGCTCGCGCCCGTAGGCAATGACGCGCAGCGTATCCTCGGTCTCCCCGCGGCCCTCGTCGTAGGCACCCCCGCTCGCACCGACGCCGCGAAAGTTGAAACGGATCGCCGGCGCCCCGAGCTGCTCGAAGGCGCGCGCCAGCGTCCACACCACCTTGTTGTCGAGCGTGCCCCCCTGAAGGGGATGCGGATGGCAGACGACCGCGAACGCTGAAGGCCCGATCGCCTCGCCCCCCTCCTCATCGGCGGGGGTCTCGATGAGCAGCTCCAGAGCGCCCGAGGGACCCGGGAGGGAGATGCGCTCACCGCGCGGCAGGCGCGCCACGCTCAACCGGGCGCCGCGGGCGCGGCGAGCCGCACCAGCAGGCGGTTCAGGCGCTGCACGTACTCGGGCGGATTGGCGAGCGCAGTGCCCTCGGCGAGCGCGGCCTGATCGTAGAGCAGCTGCGCGAGCTCGCCGAACTGACCCGTATCGGGCAGCGCCTCGAGGTACTTCACCAGCGGGTGCGCGACGTTCAGCTCGAGGACCGGGTGCGCCTGGGGTGCCTTCTGCCCCGCGGCGGCGAGGATGCGCCGCATCTGCTCGCCGAGGTCGTGCTCACCGAGCACGAGGCAGGCCGGCGACTCCTTCAGCCGCTCGCTCACCCGCACTTCGGTGACCCGTTCGCCGAGGGAGTCCTTGACGCGCTTGAGCAGCCCCTTGCTCTCCTTGAGCTGCGCGTCGTGCTCCTTCTTGTCGGCCTCGCTCGAAAGCCCGCCGAGCTCCAACGCCCCGCGCGAGGCGTCCTTGAAGCGCTTGCCCTCGAACTCACTCAGCTGGCCCATCGCCCACTCGTCGATGCGCTCGGAAAGGAGCAGCACCTCGAGGCCGCGCTCCTTCAGCGCCTCGATGGCCGGGTGGCCGCGCGCGGCTTCCACGCTCTCGGCGATCACGTAGTAGATGCGGTCCTGACCGGTCTTCATGCGCCCGGTGTACTCGGCGAGGCTGACGCTCGGGGCGTTGTCCGTCTGGTGCGTGCTGGCAAAGCGCAGGAGCGCGAGGATCGTGGCCTGGTTGGTCGCGTCCTGGACGACGCCCTCCTTGAGCACCGACCCGAACTCCTTCCAGAAGGTGGCGTACTTCTCGGGCTCGTCCTTGCCGAGGCGCGTGAGCAGGTCGAGAACGCGCTTGGTGAGGCTGTTCCTGATCGCCTCGACCTCCGGATCCTGCTGCAGGATCTCGCGCGAGACATTCAGCGGCAGGTCGGAGGAGTCCACCACGCCCTTCACGAAGCGCAGGTACAGCGGCAGGAACTGCTCGGCCTCGTCCATGATGAATACGCGCCGCACGTACAGCTTCAGGCCGCGCGCGGCGTCTCGCTGGTAGAGATCGAACGGCGCCCGGGCCGGCAGGTACAGGAGGCTCGTGTACTCGCGCTTGCCCTCCACGCGGTTGTGACTCCAGGCGAGCGGGTCGACGAAGTCGTGGGCGACGTACTGGTAGAACTCGCGGTACTCCTCGTCGCGGATCTCGCTGCGCGGCAGGGTCCACAGCGCCTTCGCCTGGTTCACCACTTCGTACTCGATCGACGCCTCGCCCTCCTTGCGCATGCGTACCGGGAAGCCGATGTGATCGGAGTAGCGGCGCACCAGGGAGCGCAGACGGAACGGATCGGCGAACTCCTTCGCGTCAGGCTTCAGGTGCAGGGTCACGGACGTGCCGCGCGCGCTCTGCGTCACCGTCTCGACGGTGAACTCCCCTTCTGCGCCCGACTCCCAGCGCACCGCGGCCTCCGCCGGCTCGCCGGCCTTGCGCGAGCGCACCTCGACGCGCTCGGCGACGATGAAGGCGGAATAGAAACCGACGCCGAACTGGCCGATGAGGGCCGAGGTCTTCTGCTCGTCCCCGGAGAGCGAGCGGAAGAACTCGGCGGTGCCCGAACGGGCGATGGTGCCGAGGTTGGTGGTCGCCTCCTCGCGCGTCATGCCGATGCCGTTGTCGGTGATCGTAACGGTGCCGGCGGCGGCGTCGAAGTCGATGCGCACGCCGAGCTCGGTGTCCTCGGCGAGCAGCTCCGGCGCCGCGATGGCCGCGAAGCGCAGCCGGTCGCAGGCGTCCGAGGCGTTCGAGATCAGCTCGCGCAGGAAGATCTCGCGGTGGCTGTACAGGGAGTGGATCATGAGCTTCAGCAGCTCACGCACCTCGGCCTGGAAGCCGCGGGTCTCCTTCTGGGGGCTCTGGGGTTTCTGCTCGGTTTCGTTGGCCATGGGTCGCCCGTGCGGACCTTGGGGAAAATGGTCCGTAAGCGGGCGATCTTGGGAATCGGCGCGGGATTTTCAAGCGCCGCGTGCGTGCGGCGCGGCGGCGGGTCAGACGGCTAGGGCCGGGACATAACGCTGCGCCGCGAGGACGAGCGTCGTGGCGCCGGCGATCAGGGCGACCGAGGCGGTCGCGATGATCGGCCCGGCACTCGCGAGGACTTCTCCGGCCGTCTCGGTCGCCAGGTGGCGACAGGCGCAGACGAAGTCGTCGGCGTCATCCCAGAGGAGCAAAAAGACTTCCATGCGGCAGTGACTCTACGGATGCGCCGCGCGAGGCGGCGTGCTCGCTCTCACAGTCATGCTCTGGCTTGCGCGAGTTCGGGGCCGTGCGTAGGCTTGGCTGCGACCCGCGTCACGCGTACGCGCGAGTAAAGGGAATCATGCAGCGCATCGTCGTCCTGAACCCCAAAGGCGGGTCCGGCAAGACGACCATTGCGATCAATCTCGCGAGCTATCTCGCCTCGTGCGGACATAAGCCGGTCCTCATGGATTTCGATCCGCAGGGATCCTCGCTCCGGTGGGTCAAGAAACGTCAACCCGCGCAGGCGCCGATCCACGTCATCGCGGCGTTTGAGAAAGACACGCGAACGACGCGCGCGTTCCAATTAAGACCGCCCGAACACACGACACACGTAATCGTCGACACTCCGGCGGCGCTCAGCCCCTCCCAGCTGCCGGAGATGGTGCGTGACGCCGCCAAGATCATCGTGCCCGTGCTGCCCTCGGACATCGACATTCACACCTGCTCGCGCTGCATCAGGGACCTGCTGCTCGTCGCCAAGATCCGCCGCGAGGACGACCGCATCGGCGTCATCGCCAACCGAGTGCGCCGCAACACGCTCACCTACCAGTCGCTCATCCGGTTTCTGCATACCCTGGGGATTCCGATCGTCGCGACGCTGCGCGACTCCCAGAACTATGTCCGGGCCGCCGAGCTCGGCATCGGCGTACACGAGATGAAGAGCTACGTCGCCCGCGACGACGTCGAGCAGTGGCTGTCCCTCATCGAGTGGCTGACCCGGCCCCGCGGCGCGGCGAGCGCCCCGCCGGGCGCCGCGGCCGCCGGCGGCACCCCCGGGGCGAGCCCGCCCGCCGCGCAGGGGGGGCCTGCGCCACCGCCGGCCTCAGCGCCCGCGGAGAGCGTCGCGGAGCCCCTCCCGCCTGCCGCCGTGGCGAACGCCTGAACGCGCCCGCCGGGGGCGCTGGCACCTTAACTAGAGGGGTCGGGGATCTGCGCCCGGGGGGCGCGGTTCTTCGCACTGCGCCGCTGCGCGGCGTCGGCTTACTTCTTCGGCTTGTTCGGCGGCGTGCCGTCGGTCGAGTCCCAGGAATCGCGCACCTGGTCGGCCCAGTTCTTGTAGTTCGACCAGGTGTAGAGGTTGCGCGT
>DATBBQ010000118.1:0-6704 GCA_036270915.1 Steroidobacteraceae bacterium | reverse complement strand
CTGATCGCCGAGGCCCGCGCGCGCATCGCGGGCAAAGTGCACACGACTCCCGTACTCACCAGCCACGCGCTCGATGAGCGCGCGGGGGCGCGGCTGTACTTCAAGTGCGAGAATCTGCAGAAGGGCGGCGCCTTCAAGGCGCGCGGCGCGAGTAACGCCGTGTTCGCGCTCAGTGAGGCGGCCGCGCGCCGCGGCGTCGCCACGCACTCCTCGGGAAATCACGCCGCCGCGCTGGCACGCGCCGCCGCGTTGCGCGGCATCCCCGCGTACATCGTCATGCCCGAGAACAGCGCGCACGCCAAGCGCGCGGCGGTCGAGCGCTGCGGCGCTCAGATCACCTACTGCGCGCCGACCCTCGCGGCGCGCGAAGCGGCCGCGGCCGAGCTCGTGCAGCGCACCGGCGCGCTCCTCATCCATCCCTACGACAACCTGCAGGTGATGGCGGGCGCCGGAACCGTCGCCGCGGAATTCCTCGAGCAGGTGAGCGAACTCGACGTGATCCTCTGCCCGGTCGGGGGCGGGGGACTTCTGAGCGGCACGGCAGTCGCGGCGAAGAGCCTGCGGCCGAGGATCCGTGTAGTCGGCGTCGAGCCTGCCGGCGCGGACGATGCGGCGCGCTCGCTGCGCGCCGGTCACATCATCCCGAGCGTGAATCCGCAGACCATCGCCGACGGCCTGCGCAGTTCGCTCGGCGAGCGGCCGTTCGCGGAGATCCGCCGCTTGGTGGACGACATCGTGACCGTCGAGGAGCAGGCGATCATCGACGGGATGCGCACGCTGTGGGAGGTGCTCAAGGTGATCGTCGAGCCCTCGGCCGCCGTCCCGTACGCGGCCCTCCTCGCCGGGACGCCGGGCCTCGGCGGCCAGCGCGTCGGGGTGATCCTGAGCGGCGGCAACCTCGACCTCGATCGCCTGCCCTGGCAGCGCGGCGAGCCCTAGGCGCCGCGCGTCACACGCGCTCGAGGACGAGCGCGATTCCCTGCCCGACGCCGATGCACATCGTGCACAGCGCATAGCGGCCGCGCACGGCGGCGAGCTGCCAGGTGGCCGTGGTCGCCAGGCGCGCCCCGGACATGCCGAGCGGATGGCCGAGAGCAATCGCGCCACCGTTGGGATTGACGTGCGCCGCGTCGTCCGGGAGGCCCAGCTGCCGCAGCACCGCGAGCGCCTGCGCGGCGAAGGCCTCGTTGAGCTCGATGACGTCCATCTGCTCGAGCGACAGGCGTGCGAGCGCGAGCACCTTGCGCGTCGCCGGCACCGGACCCATGCCCATGATGCCCGGCTCGACGCCCGCCGTGGCGGCGGCGACGATGCGCGCGCGCGGCGTGAGATTCAGCCGCAGTGCGGCTTCTGCCGAGGCGATCAGCAGCGCGCACGCGCCGTCGTTCACCCCCGAGGCATTGCCGGCCGTGACGCTGCCGCCCTCGCGGAAGGGCGCCGGCAACGCCGCGAGCTGCTCGAGCGTCGTCTCCGGTCGCGGGTGCTCGTCGCGCGTTACCGCGAGCGCGCGCCCCTTGCGCTGCGGGATCTGCACCGGCACCAACTCGCCCGCGAAGAACTCGCGTGCGTAGGCGGCCGCGGTGCGCTGCTGGCTGCGCAGCGCGAAGCGATCCTGGTCGGCGCGCGAGACGTGAAACTCCGCGGCCACGTTCTCGCCGGTCTCGGGCATCGAGTCGACGCCGAACAGCTTCTCGATGCGCGGATTGACGAAGCGCCAGCCGATGGTGGTGTCGTAGATCGTGGCGCTGCGGCTGAAGGCGGCGTCCGCCTTCGGCACGACGAACGGCGCACGCGACATGGACTCGACGCCGCCGGCGATCACCACCCCGGCCTCCCCGGCGCGGATGATGCGCGCGGCCATCGCCACCGCGTCCAGGCCCGAGCCGCACAGGCGGTTGACGGTCGCCGCCGGCACCGTGACCGGCAGCCCCGCGAGCAGCACCGCCATGCGTGCGACGTTGCGGTTGTCCTCGCCCGCCTGATTGGCGCAGCCGAGGAGCACCTCCTCGATCGCACCGGGCTCGAGCGAGGGGTTGCGCTTGAGGAGCGCGGCGAGGGGCAGCGCGGCGAGGTCATCGGCGCGCACGGCAGCGAGCGCGCCGCCGTAGCGGCCGATGGGCGTGCGCACGGCGTCGCAGATGAAGGCGTCGGTCATGCACGTCATAATAGTCGGCGTCGCGGCGGCGCGCACGCCGCGCCGTCCCGTCCTCATGCACATCCGCAATGCCACCGAGGCCGATATCGCCGGCCTCACCGCCATCTACAACGAGGTGATCGCAACCTCCACGGCGATCTATGCCGAGGAGCCGGTGACTCCCGAGGAGCGGCGTCTGTGGTGGCGCGCACGTCTTGCTCAGGGGTACCCGGTGCTCATCGCCCACGACACCCACGGGGTCACTGGCTTCGCGAGCTTCGGTGACTTCCGGGTCCCGTCCGGTTACCGCTTCACGGTCGAGCACACCGTGCACGTGCGCGCCGACGTACGCAGCCGCGGCACGGGAGCCGCGCTGGTGCGCGCGCTGCTCGAGCGCGCCGCCGCACTGGGAAAACACGTGATGATTGCCGGCGTCGATGCCGCCAATGCCGGCGCGATCCGCTTCCACGAGCGGCTCGGGTTTGAGCGCAGCGCGGTCTTGCGCGAGGTCGGCCACAAGTTCGGACGCCGCCTGGACCTGCTTTTCCTGCAGCGCCGGGTCGGCGCCGGGTAAGATCGCCTCATGCTGCGCATGCCGCCCGTCACGCTCGCCCTGATCCTCGCCAACGTCGCGGTCTACCTGCTGGAGATCGCCACCGGCGGCAGGATTCTCGGGCCGTTTGCGCTTTGGCCGCTGCACAGCGGCCTGTTCCATCCGTGGCAGCTCGTCACCTACGGCTTTCTGCACGACCCGAACACCTTCGCGCACATCTTCTTCAACATGTTCGCGCTCTTCATGTTCGGCCGCTCGCTCGAGCTTTACTGGGGCGGCACGCGCTTCCTCATCTTCTTCCTGGTGTGCGTCCTCACCGCCGGGCTCACGCAGCTCGCCGTGACCGCGGGCACCTCGGCGCCGGAGCCGACGCTCGGAGCCTCCGGCGGAGTGTTCGGCGTGCTGCTCGCCTTCGCCTGGCTCTTCCCGCGCCAGAAGCTCTTCGTCATCCCGATCCCGATCCCGATCCCGGCGTGGCTGTTCGTGACGCTGTACGCGATCGCCGAGCTGTTCTTCGGGGTCACGGGCCGCTGGCAGGGGGTGGCGCACTTCGCGCACCTGGGCGGCATGCTCGGCGGTGCACTGTGCATCCTCGCCTTCGGCGGCCGACGCTACGCCGGCGCGCGCCGCTAGCGGCGCAGACGCCTCTCGAGGCGCACCGGGCAGCTCTGCGTGCCGCAGGCGTCGCAGAGCGGCGCGCGGGGCACCTCGGGTATCGATCCCAGGTGACGGATCCTGCGGCGGGAAATCATCTGGAGTTGAATTCCCGACCGGCTCGCGGTCACAATCGCGCGCTTTGCGGGCGGTCGGGAACCTTTTTCCTGCCTAGGGGCCTCAAGAAACCAACTCATGATCAAGAGCGAACACCTCACCAAGCGCTACGAGACCCTGACCGCCGTCGATGACGTGAGCTTCCAGGTGGGGCCCGGCGAGGTCCTCGGCTTCCTCGGCCCGAACGGCGCCGGCAAGACCACGACGATGCGCATGCTCGCCGGCTTCGTCACGCCGACCACGGGCACCGCGAGCATCTGCGGCCACGACGTGCTGAGCGCCCCGCTAGCCGCCAAGGCGGCGCTCGGCTACCTGCCGGAAGGGGCCCCGGGCTACGGGGAGATGAGCGTCAGGTCCTTCCTCGCTTTCATCGCCGACCTGCGCGGGCTCACGGGCGAGCGGCGCACGGCGCGCCTCAAGCACGTGATCGAGCACCTGCAGTTGGGCGAGGTCCTCGGGCAGACCATCGACACGCTCTCCAAGGGGTTCCGGCGCCGCGTCGGGCTGGCGCAGGCGATCGTGCACGACCCGCCCGTACTGATCCTCGATGAGCCGACCGACGGGCTCGACCCCAACCAGAAGCACGAGGTGCGCACGCTCATCAACGACATGGCGCGCGACAAGATCATCGTCATCTCCACGCACGTGCTCGAGGAGGTCGACGCGCTGTGCACGCGCGCGATCATCATCGCCCGCGGCCGCCTGGTCGCCGACGATACGCCCGCGGGGCTCGCGGCGCGTTCGCGCTACCACAACGCCGTGTCGCTGCAGCTCGAGGAGCCGGCGCAGCTCGCGGCGGCGCGCGTCGCGCTCGCCGAGCTGCCCGCGGTCGCCTCGGTCGAGACGAGCGAGCGGGAAGCGCGCCTCACGGCGCTGCCGCGCACCGGCGCGACGATCCTGCCGGCGGTCTCGGAGATGGCCGCGCGGCGCGGCTTCAAACTGCAGGACCTGCATCTGGAGTCGGGACGCCTCGATGAGGTGTTCCGCACCATTACCGCCTGAGGGCACGAGCGATCATGCGCAACGTGGGCATCATCATGCGCCGCGAGCTCGCGAGTTATTTCGCGACTCCGCTCGCGTACGTCTTCATCCTGATCTTTCTCATGCTCGCGGGGGTCTTCACCTTCTATCTCGGCGGCTTCTACGAGCGCGGCCAGGCGGATCTGGACTCCTTCTTCGGCTTCGTGCCGTGGCTGTACCTGTTCCTGATCCCGGCGATCGCGATGAAGCTGTGGGCGGAGGAGCGCAAGTCCGGCAGCATCGAGCTGCTCATGACACAGCCGGTCACGGTCTGGGAGGCGGTGCTCGGCAAGTTCCTCGCGGCGTGGCTGTTTACCGCGCTCGCCCTGATCCTCACCTTTCCGCTGTGGCTCACGGTCAACTACCTCGGCAATCCCGATAACGGCGCGATCCTCGCCGGCTACCTCGGGAGCCTGCTGCTCGCCGGCGGCTTCCTGGCCGTGGGCTCGTGCATGTCGGCGCTCACGCGTAACCAGGTAGTCGCCTTCATCCTCGGCGTGGTGGCGTGTTTCGTCTTCCTGCTCGCCGGCTTCCCGCTGGTACTCGACCTGTTCCGCAGCTGGGCGCCGCAGCCGCTGCTGGATGCGGTGGCGTCGCTGTCCTTCTACGTGCACTTCCAGTCGATCAGCAAGGGGGTCATCGATGTACGCGACCTGCTGTATTTCGTGATGCTGATCGGCTTCTTCCTGCTCGCGACCGACATCACGCTCGAGCTGCACAAGGCGGACTAGGAGCGCTACGGCACCTCATGATCAAACGTACAACCCTGGGTGGCGGAGCGCTCGTGGCGCTGGCGCTGCTGTTCGTCGGCCTGACCATCCTCTTCAACGGCACGCTGCGCGGCTGGCGGCTGGACCTCACGGCCAACCGCCTGTACACGACCGCCCCGGGCACCGACCGGATCCTCGCGAGCATCAAGGAGCCGATCAACCTGTACTTCTTCTATTCGGAGAAGACCGCGCAGGACCTGCCCAAGTACCGCACCTACGGCACGCGGGTGCGTGAGTTCCTCGAGGAGCTGGCCTCGCGCTCCAACGGCAAGCTGCACCTGCACCTCATCGACCCGCAGCCCTTCTCCGAGGAGGAGGACCGCGCGGCCGAGCTCGGCGTGCGCGGCGTGCAGCTCGGCGGCAGCGACGGCCAGTTCTACTTCGGGCTCGCGGGCACCAACGCCACTGACGGGCACGCGGCGATCGAGTTTTTCGATCCGGATAAGGAGCAGTTCCTCGAGTACGACGTCGTGAAGCTCGTCTACCAGCTCGCCAACGCCAAGAAGCCGGTGGTGGCGTGGCTGTCGTCGCTGCCGATGGAAGCCTCCTACGATCCGCGCACCGGCGGCATGCGCGAGGCCTGGACGGTCTACAGCGAGGCGCAGCAGCTCTTTGACGTGCGCCCGCTCGAGGCGAACGCCACCAAGATCGACCCGGACACGAACGTGCTGGTGCTGGTGCACCCGAAGAACCTCTCGCCCGCGACCCAGTTCGCCATCGACCAGTACGCGCTGCGCGGCGGACACATCCTGGTGTTTGTCGATCCGCTCGCCGAGTCGGACAATTCCGGCGCGGATCCGCAGAACCCGATGGCCGCGATGAGCGCCGACCACGCCTCGCATCTGAAGGCGCTGCTCAACGCCTGGGGCGTGCAGTTCAACGAGGGGCAGGTGGTGGCCGACCGCGGCCATGCGCTCAGTGTCACCATGCGCCAGGGCGAGCCGCCGGTCGAGCATCTGGGCGTGCTCGGACTCACCAAGGACGCCTTCGCCGCCGACGACGTCATCACCGCCGGGCTCTCCACGGTGAACGTCGCCACCGTCGGCAGCCTCGAGCCGCTGAAGGATGCGAAGGTGCGCTTCGAGCCGATCCTGCGCTCGAGCGCCGAGGCGCAGCTGCTGCCGGTGGAACGCTTTCGCATGCTCATGGATCCGGCGAGCCTCATGGACGGCTTCAAGCCGAGCGGACAACGCTACGTCATCGGTGCTCGCGTCACCGGCAACGTAAAGACCGCCTTTCCCGACGGGCCGCCCGCCGGAGTGACGCTGCCCCCGGGACAGCTCGACCTCAAGGCCTCTACTCGTCCGATCAATCTGCTCGTGTTCGCCGACACCGATCTGCTGTCGGACTTCCTGTGGGTGCGCACGCAGAACTTCTTCGGCCAGCGCCTCTCCCAGGCCTGGGCGAGCAACGGCGATCTGGTACAGAACGCGCTCGACAATCTCGCCGGCAGCTC
>DATBBQ010000117.1:0-5638 GCA_036270915.1 Steroidobacteraceae bacterium | reverse complement strand
GCGGTTCTTCGCACTGCGCCGCTGCGCGGCGTCGGCTTACTTCTTCGGCTTGTTCGGCGGCGTGCCGTCGGTCGAGTCCCAGGAATCGCGCACCTGGTCGGCCCAGTTCTTGTAGTTCGACCAGGTGTAGAGGTTGCGCGTAATCGCGGCCTGACGTGCCCGCGCGCGCTGCATCCGGTCCAGCCAGTTGGCGTACGCGTCCGCACCGCCGGTCGGGCTGCCGGTGGCTGCCGGATCGCGCGGGGCGCCGGGCGCCTCGTCTCCTCGCCCCCTGTCACTCGAGCTCATGCGAACTCCTGAAGATTTGGGAGCAGCGTACGGCTTCGCCATGCGCTCCGCAGGAACTGGTTCACAGGCGCTCCGGACACCGGCTTCGCTGCGACACATCTCTCGCGCACCCGCAACAAAGTGTGCGCCGCGTGAGAGCGTTATGTCACCGCGCGCGTTCAGGCGACCAGTCGGTACACGGGACGGTAGACGCTGCCGGGGAGGCGCATGCGGCGCTGCGCGACGAACGCGGCGAGCAGCTCGTCCAGCAGCCCCATGATCGCCGGATCGCCGGAGAGCTCGTACGGACCCTGCGCCTCGATCGCCTGGATGCCGTACTCCTTGACGTTGCCGGTGACGATGCCGGAGAACGCGCGCCTGAGGTTCGCGGCGAGCGCATGCGCGGCCTGGCCACGCCGCAGGTCAAGCGCGCGCATCGCGGCGTGCGTGACCTCGAAGGGTTGCTGGAACTCGTAGGCGATCGACAGCAGCCAGTTGAAGTTGTAGGAGTCGCTCGCCTTGCGGCGGAACTCGCGCACCGCGTCCATGCCGCGCACCATGCGCCGCGCCACCTCGGGGGGATCGGCGATGATGGTCGTGAAGCGCCGTACCGCCTCGGGACCGAGCGTACCGGCGATGAAGCTCAGGATGTGCTCGAAATAGGTGGCGCTCTCGCGCGGGCCCGTGAGCACGATCGGGAACGGCTGCTCGCGGTTGGCCGGGTCGAGCATGATCCCGGCGAGGTAGAGGATCTCCTCCGCCGTGCCGGCCCCGCCCGGGAAGACGACGATGCCGTGCGCCATGCGCACGAAGGCCTCCAGGCGCTTCTCGATGTCCGGCATGATCGCCAGCTGCGTCACGATCGGGTTCGGCGGCTCGGCGGCGATGATCCCGGGCTCGGTGATGCCGATGTAGCGGCTGTGCTCGATGCGCTGCTTGGCGTGGCCGATGGTCGCGCCCTTCATCGGGCCCTTCATGGCACCGGGGCCGCACCCGGTGCACACGTCCAGGGCCCGCAGGCCGAGCTCGTAGCCGACGTTCTTGGTGTACTGGTACTCGTGCGCGTCGATCGAGTGCCCGCCCCAGCACACGACCAGGTTGGGGCGCGCCTTGTAGTCGAGCAGGCGCGCGTTGCGCAGCACGTGGAACACGGCGTTCGTGATCGAGGCGGAGTCGGTGAGCTCGAAGCGCCCGCTGCCGATGATCTCGTTGGAGATGAACACCACGTCGCGCAGCACCGCGAACAGGTGCTCCTTGATGCCGCGGATCATCTGCCCGTCGACGAAGGCCGCCGCGGGCGCGTTCTGCATCTCGAGCTTCACCCCCCAGGGGTGGCGCACGATGCGGATCTCGAAGTCGCGGTAGCGGTCGAAGATCTCCTTGGCGTTGTCGGTCGGGGCGCCGGAGTTCAGCACCGCGAGCGCGCAGCGGCGGAAGAGCGGGTACAGCCCCCCCTGTCCGGCGTCGAGGAGCTTCTCGATCTCACCCTGGGAAAGGTTCTCGAGCGACCCGCGCGGTCCGACGCGCGCGTCGACGAACTCTGAAAACTCGCTGCTCACGCGTCAGGGAAGGATGTCGATCGGCACGTCGTCCGGCACCAGCATCCAGATCTCCACCATGTCGGCGTTGGAGACCGCGATGCAGCCGTCGGTCCAGTCGTGGCTCGCGTAGAAGTCCGCTTCGTGCTTCAGGTAATTGGGCAGCCCGTGAATCATGATCGAGCCGCCCGTGTCCCAGTGCCGCGCGTGCGCGCGACGGATGTCATCCGCGCTCGGATACGACACCTGGATGGACAGGAAGAAGTCGCTGCGCGGGTTGCGCCGCTCCAGGCGGTACGTGCCCTCGGGCGTGCGGAAGTCGCCCGAGCGCTCCTTCTGTCCGACGGGATTGAGTCCGAGGTGCACGTGATAGCTGCGCACGATGTTGCCGCCGCGCAGGAGCACCAGGCGCCGCTCCGCCTTGTGCACCACGACACGATCGACGGGTGGCAGCTTCTCGGCGGTCGCGTTCAGCATGGCCGGCTGAGCCTCCGGCAGCGTGTCCGCGTGCACGGCAGCAGCCAGGACGCCGAGCACCAGGCTCACCGCTAAGACCCTGAAAGACATGATTTTCCTGATCAGCCCACCACGCACGGGCCGGATTATAGGCGCGGAATGGGCATGAGGGGATGTACAGCCGTCACACGGCCCCGTCGGTGGCCCCCGACGGGGGCTCGGGCGGCGGCGTTCCTCAGCCACCGCCGGAGACCTCTTCCACCCGCGGCACGACGATCTGGGTGCCGGCGCGCAGGTCGGCGAAATCGAGGTCCGGGTTGTACTGCTGTAGCAGCCACTGCGGGAGCTGGCCTTCATGCGCGGTCACGCTCCATAGCGAGTCCCCGGTGCGCGCGATGTAGACCTGCGTGCCGACGATGCGGTGCGCGGCGAAGTAGTTCGCCTGCAGCGTGCGGTGATACTCGTGGCGACGGGACTCGAAGGTATCGTGGTCGACCTTCTTCAGCTCGATGTGCACGCGCTCGCCGACCCTCAGCGGCCGGCGTGCGCTGAAGTGGTTCGCCTCGCGCAGGCGCGCGACGCCGACTCCGCTCCAGTCGGCATAGTGCCCGAGGGTCTCGTCGGTCGCGACGCGGATGGTTCCGTCCTTCGCCACCGAGTAGTCGGTCGGGTCCGCGCTCTGCTCGTTGTCGGACGCGGGACCGAGCGCGGGGCTCAGCGCCTCGGCCTGCGCCTCGGACAGCACCTCGACGGTGACGCGCGGGTGCAGGGAGGCGAGCCTGACGGCGGCGGCGTCTTCCTTGCTCTCCTGCTCGGCGACGTCGGCCGTCACCGCCCCGCCCGGCGAGGGCGGGGCCACGGTCGCCACCGCCCGGGCGCTCGCCGGCGATATCGGGGCGGGCGCGGGTACATTCGACGCGGCGAGCACGGGACCGGCAGACTCGGGCAGGGTCAGCAGGTGTCCCGGGGTCAGTCGGGCGCCCGCGCGCACGTGATTCACGCGCGCCAGGGTGTCCACCGGCACGCCGTAGTGCTCGGCGACGCTCTGCAGCGTGTCGTCCTTGGCGATGCGGTAGCGCTGCGGCCCGCGCTGCCCGGGGAACATCTCTCCGGGAGAGAGACGCTGGGCGAGCAGCTCGCTGGTCCAGTGATCGGACTCGAGCGGCAGGCGCAGGTGGTAGGCCTTCGGCACCCGCTGGGTCCCGTTCCACACCGGCGGAAGCAGCGCCGGATTCAGCGCGCGCAGCTTCTCACCGTCCATCCTCATCGCCCGCGCGAGCGAGCCGATCGACACGTAGGCCGGCATCTGCACTTCGCGGAAGTGTGCCTCCCGCTCCCGGTCCAGCGGGCCGAAGTACTTGGCCGGATTGCGGTCGATTTCGAGCGCCGCGAGGAAGGACACGTAGAAATTGCGCGAGGCGAAGCCGAAGGTGCGGCTCGAGTAGCCGCGCACGATCCTGACGATGTCGTCGGTCCCCATGGACTCCTTGGCGTGCAGCATGCCCGCGGTCCCGTGGTTGTACGCGGTGAGGGCGAGCGGCCAGGTGCCGAGCACCCGGTAGTTGTAGGCGAGGAGCTGCGCGGCGGCCTCGGTGGAGCGGAAAGGGTCCAGGCGGTCATCGACTGCGCCGTCGATACGCATGTAGCGCCGCCCGGTCGAGCGCATGAACTGCCACAGGCCGGCCGCCCCCACCTTGGAGTACGCCGCCGGGTTGAAGGAAGACTCGACGTGCGGCAGCACCGCGAGTTCGGCCGGGAGGCCCAGGTTCGCGAGCGTCTCGGCGATGTGCGTCTCCCAGGCGCCCGAGCGCACCAGACCCGCGCGGAAGCGGTCTGCCTGCCCGAGCTGGAAGCGGACGTCATCGACCGCCGAGCGCAGCCGCGCCGGCGTGCCCTCCTCTGCCCAGAGGTCCCTGATGCGCTGATCCTCGGGAGACAGCGGCGCGCCCTCGCCGTCGGCGATGCGCCGCAGCGCGGCGGCGAGGCGCTCGCGCTCGGCATCCACCTGATGCTGGCGCTCGCTCGGGGTGGTGCCCGGGGCGAAGTGCAGCGTGTCGTAGACGATGCCGAGGTTGTACTGGTCGTGCAGGAAGCCCGAGTTCGTATCGATCTGCGTATAGACACGAATCCAGAACTGCACGTCGCGCTCAAGCTGCGGCGGGCGCGGCATCGGGTTGTCCGCCGCGCGTGCCGGGGCGGCGAGGGCCAGAAGCCCGGAAAGCGCGAGCGCGAGAAGGATCAGCACCCGCAGCGGGGCGTGAGGCGACTTAAGGCGTCCTGTCGGGTTCATTTACACCTTGCAAAGGAGGCACCTTCCCGCATGCGCTCAAGGGCTTGCCGCATTTCCGGCACGGAGCGAGTGCGTCTGCGGGCGGCCAAATGCGTCGGAGATTTTGACACTAAGGCGTCCCGAACGTTACCGCGGCCGCGGCGGCAGCCCTCCCGCGAGTCCGCCGCGCGAGTCCGGCGGGGCGCGAAATGCGCACTGCGTCACAGTTGCACGCGGCGTGCCCGGGAAGATGTCGCATGACGGGCAGGTCAGTGCGCACTGGCACGAGTGTTGCTCATATCTACGGTGAGTACGGGATACACCGGGAAGGAAGAACCAGCCCAGGGATTAACCGAGACAAGAGCGCGAGTTCGCGGGCGTGGCCGAGTGCCGGCACGCGGACATCGCCCCTCGACCGGATAACTAGAACGAAAAGACTCTCCTCCACACACAAGCAAGCGACCGACACCCCGCCTCAAGCGGGGTTTTTTTTGCCCTGCCGGCAAATAAAAAGAGGCAGCCGGGTGGCTGCCTCGAGAAGTTCGGCCCAAGTCTGTCAGTTTTGGTCCGGTCTTCAGTACCAGCTGGACTTACCCACACTTCGAGTCGCCACAGTTGAGGCAGGTCATGCAGCCGTCCATCATGACGACGGCGGCGGTGCTGCAGCGGCCGCACAGCTGCGCCCCGGCGGGAAAATGCGGCTTGGCGAAGGCATCGCTCTGCTTGGTGCGCGCCTCGAACTCGGCGCGCTTTTCGTCCACCATCTTCTTCTGGTGCGGATCGAGCTGGGTCTTGCGGATGAGGCCGATCGTCTGCAGGTGCTTCTCAATCACGTAGCCGAGCTCGGCGATGATCGAGGGCATGAACTTGCCGCCCGGCTGCCAGTACCCGCCGCGTGGATCGAACACGGCCTTGAGCTCGTCGACCAGGAAGGTCACGTCGCCACCCTTGCGGAACACAGCGGATATGATGCGCGTGAGCGCGACGATCCACTGGAAGTGATCGAGGTTCTTGGTGTTGATGAACATCTCGAACGGACGACGTGCTTCGTGCGGTGTGCCTTCGTTCAGGATGATATCGTTGATCGTCACGTACATCGCGTGATCCG
>DATBBQ010000116.1:0-15355 GCA_036270915.1 Steroidobacteraceae bacterium | reverse complement strand
GACGGTCTTCGCCGTCATCGGGAGCTTAGCTCCCCTGCTCTGGGCGTCGGGCATCAGCTCGGACGTCATGAAGCCGATCGCCGCGCCGATCGTCGGCGGAATGGTGACTTCGACCATTGCGGTGATGATCCTGGTGCCAATCCTATTCACTTCCCTGAAACAGCGTGCGTGGCGTCGTGGAACGCTGGTAGCGAGGGGTTCGTAACTGGCCGTGTTGAAGCGGCAAGCGACTTGGGCTCGACGTCGCGGCAAGCACGGCACCTTTTACGGCCTGGTCCGCAGCTTTGACACTTGCAGAACTCAGTGCACGGTTGGCGCACGCAGTTGGCAATGTGTAAAACGTTCGATATAATTGAAACTATGAAAGCAAAGGAAGCCATTACGGCCCTGAGCGCTCTCGCTTCAGAGCCGCGTCTCACCGTGTACCGGATGCTCGTGAAGCGGGGCCCCGAGGGATACACCCCCTCCGAGCTGACCGCGCGCCTCGACCTGCCCGCGCCCACGCTGTCCTTTCATCTGAAGGGCCTGGTGCATGCCAAATTAGTGGTCAGCCGTCGAGAGGGGCGCAATCTGTATTACAGCCCGAATTTCGACCACATGAACGCCCTCGTCGGCTTCCTTACTGAGAATTGTTGCAGTCTCGCCGGTAAAGACTGCGACGCAACTTGTCAGCCGCCCGCTGTAGCGGCACAGCCCAGGAAGAGAGCATGAAGCGCTTGCATGTCCACGTTTCGGTCCGAGATCTCGAAGCATCGATTCGCTTCTACGCAGCGCTCTTTGCCGTCGAGCCGTCGGTGCGCAAGCCCGACTACGCAAAGTGGATGCTTGAAGATCCGAGGGTGAATTTCGCCATCAGTCGTCGCGAGAGTCAGCGCGGCGCGCACCCCGGCGTCCAGCACCTGGGCATACAGGTCGAGGAGCGCGCGGAGCTCGAGGAGGTCTACGGACGGTTGAAGCGTGCCGAGGGACCGGTGCTCGAGGAGGGCGCTACCACTTGCTGCTACGCCCAAAGCGAGAAGAGCTGGATCGATGACCCGCAGGGCGTTCCGTGGGAGGTATTTCTGACCACAGGTCAAAGCACAGTCTACGGCACGGACGAGGTGCGATCGGTGGCCGCGCGAGAGAGGGACGCGTCTTGCTGCGCGCCCACCTGTTGTTCAACCGCGACGGCGTAGCGCGGGGCGCACCCGTGTACGAGTTGCGCAAAGCATCGGAAGCCGATCTGCCATCCGTCCGTCGGCTGCTGGAGGACGCCGGATTGCCGACGAGTGATCTGGCGACCGCGGAGTCCCAGTTCGTGGTGATCGGTGACGGCGAGCAGATCATCGCCGCGGGCGCGCTGCAGCGGTTTGGCTCGGTTGCTCTGTTGCGCTCCGTCGTCGTCGACCCCGATCGGCGCGGCGCTGCATTCGGGCGCGGGATTGTGAAGGAGCTCGAGCGCGCCGCACAGGCCGCTCAGATAGGTCGGCTGGTACTTCTCACGCAGACGGCGAGGGAATTCTTCGCGGACCTGGGCTATCGCGTCATTGAGCGCGCCGATGCGCCGCAGGAAGTGCAACGGAGCGAGGAGTTTCGCTCGCTATGTCCGTCTTCCGCCACCTGCATGATCAAGACAATTGGCAAGTCCGACCAGGCCGTCTCATGACTGATCGGCCATACCACGTACTCTTTCTCTGCACGGGGAACTCCGCGCGCAGCATCCTCGCGGAAAGCCTCATGAACCAATGGGGGCGCGGGAAGTTTCGGGCCTTCAGCGCCGGCAGTCATCCTAAGGGGCGGGTGCACCCGATCGCGCTCGAACTTCTGAAGAAAATGAACATGTCGACGGACGGGCTTCGGAGCAAGAGCTGGGAGGAATTCGCGGCCCCCGGCGCGCTGCCCTTGGACTTCGTATTTACGGTCTGCGACAACGCGGCAGGCGAGGCCTGCCCTTATTGGCCCGGCCAGCCCATGACGGCGCATTGGGGAGTCCCCGATCCGGCCGCGGTCGAGGGGACCGACGTGGAGAAGTGGGTGGCCTTCCGCACGGCGTTCAAGTTGCTCGACAACCGCATCAAGATCTTCACGAGCCTGCCGCTCGATTCACTCGATCGCATCAAGCTGCAGGAGCGGCTCGACACGATCGGCAAGACGGCGACGCAAGGTAGCTCATGAGCCTTACCCGGCGCCTTTCCGCCGAGGGGCTCGGCTCCGTCCTCCTTGCAGCTGCCGTCGTGGGCTCCGGCATCATGGCCGAGCGCCTGGCCGGTGGAAATGTCGCGATAGCGTTGCTGGCAAACACCGGAGCCACCGTGGCGGTTCTCGCGACACTCATCGCATTGCTCGGACCCGTGAGCGGAGCGCATTTCAATCCCGCGGTTTCGTTCATCGAAGCGCTTCGCCGGAGGCTCCCTTGGAGTCACTTCTCGGCCTACGCGGTGATTCAGGTGGCGGGATGTTGTGTCGGCGCGCTGCTTGCCCATGCCATGTTCGAGCTCCCCCTCCTGCAGGCATCTGCACACATCAGGACGGGGCCTGCGCAGTGGTTGGCCGAAGCGGTCGCTACATGCGGGTTGCTGCTGGTGATCCTGGGGCATCGCCGATCGGAGGATGCCCCTTGGATGATCGCCGCTTGGATTGGTGCGGCGTATTGGTTTACTGCATCGACCTCGTTCGCGAATCCCGCGATCACCATCGCACGATCACTCTCGGACACCTTCGCCGGGATCCGACCGGCGGATGTACCCGCGTTCGTTGCGGCCCAGTTCTCGGGCGCCCTGATCGCCCTGGTCCTGGCGCGGGCCCTGTTTAAGTCCCCAACTGCTGCGCTCGAGAAGGACCGTGCTGGGGGGGTTCCAGTATGAAATCCGCGATTGAGATCATCGGCTGGGCAGCCGCCGCGATGATGCTGACAGCCTACGTCCTTCTCACCCTCGGCAAGGTCTCTTCCCGCTCAAACGCCTACCACTGGATGAACGTGCTTTCCGGTGCTGGATTCATTCTGAACAGCGGATGGAACGGTGCCTATCCGTCCGCGTTCATCAACGTTGTTTGGGCGTTGATCGGACTGTATGGAATCTTCGGGCGTTCGATCGCCGGACCCGAATCCACCCCGAGGTAGTTAGGGCTTCATCCCTTTCGGATGCTGGATTGAACCGACGACCGGAGCAGTAGCAGCTAGAGCCAAACACTTACCGAATAGGCCATGCGAGACTGCGGCGCCACAACTATGATTCACAGAAATACCGCAAGAACGCCAAAAAGAATTTCGTGTATCGGGGCTATTAGTACGTGTTGCAGGATGGCCTTTTCGGCGGCTGTTTGATTCAAATGTCGTGCGTGACGAATTGCTGCAGACCTGTGTGTAAACGTCCGGCTCTCCCGATGGAGGATTGCACCCCCACGCCGGATGCGGACGATCGCCGCATAGCGCGTCTGACCGTTGGTTTGCTTGCGTGCCTTAATCGTCGGCATGATGGGAGCTCGGGGAGACAAGCCATTCTTGTCTCCTTATATCTCCCCGGCAACCGCTAAACTACCCGGAACCCGCAGGAATCCCGCAGAAACACGCCGCATGGAAAGCACTGGAAAAATAGGCATTTCTGTCGATAAATCCGCAGGAATAATCGATCGGCGGATCTCAGTCGCTCCAATGATGGACTGGACTGATCGCCACTGCCGTTACTTCCTGCGAAGCTTCAGTGCTTCGGCTCTTTTGTATACGGAGATGATTCCCGCGGCGGCGATCCTCCGCGGCGACCGGGCGCGCTTTTTGGCTTTTTCTCCCGAGGAGCAGCCGATCGCGTTGCAATTGGGTGGCTGCGAGCCGCAGGAACTGGCGGCAGCGGCTCGTGCCGGCGAAGAGGCTGGCTACGCCGAGGTGAATCTTAACTGCGGCTGCCCCAGCGAGCGGGTGGCGAGCGGCGCATTCGGCGCCTGCCTTATGCGCGACCCGGCCCGCGTGGCCGCGTGTGTCGCGGCGATGCGCGCGGCCGTAGGCATGCCGGTCACCGTGAAGATGCGTATCGGAGTCGTCACGGCCGCGGGTGCCGGAGCGCGCGCGGCCTCCGCGGCGTACGCGGAGGAGGATTTCGTCGCGCTGTGCCACTTTGTCGCGAGTATTTGCGACGCCGGCTGCGACGTTGCGATCGTGCACGCGCGCAAGGCGGTCCTCGGCGCGTTCTCGCCCAAGGACAATCGTGAGATCCCGCCGCTGCGCTACGAAGTTGTGCGTCGCCTGAAGGAGACGTTTCCGGCACTGTCGGTGATCGTCAACGGCGGCCTGCGCGATGCCGACGCCATCGGCGCGGCGCTCGGTTGGTGCGACGGCGTCATGCTCGGCCGCGAGGCGTACCACCGGCCGTACCTGCTCGCCGAACTCGAGGAGCGACTGCATCCGGGGCGTCCGATTCCGGACCGCGCGACCGTCATCGCGCGCATGCAGCGCTACGCCAGACGCGAACTCGCGGCCGGCACGCGCCTGAGCGCCATAACGCGCCACATGCTCGGCCTCTACAACGGCGAGCCCGGGGCGCGTGAGTACCGCCGCGTGCTGAGTGAGGGTTCGCGCGCCGCTGATGCCGGTCCAGACCTGATCTACGAGGCGATGCCCCGTTCGACGCGCGCGCCGGCGGCTCTGTAGCGTGCGCGGAGGCCTTGCGTATACACTGACCCTCGCACATGGGCCGGGACATCGAACTCGCCATTCTGTTTGCCGACGTCGTCGGTTCGACCCGACTGTACGATCTCATGGGCGACCTGCGCGCGCGCGATATGGTCGCGATCTGCATCGACGTCATGCGCAGCGCCACCGAGCAGCGCCAGGGCACGGTGATCAAGACCATGGGGGATGAGGTCATGGCGACCTTCCCCAGCGCCGACGCCGCGCTCAATGCCGCCGCGCAGATGCAGCAGCAGATCTCCAGTCATGCCCAGCTCAAAGTCGAGGGTCAGCCGGTAGCGATCCGTATCGGGTGTCACTTCGGTCCCGTGATGCTCGAGAATCGCGATGTGTTCGGCGCCGCGGTGCACACCGCCAACCGCATGACGAGTCAGGCGAAGGCCGGGCAGATCGTAACGACGGCGGCCACCGTCGAGAGGCTCTCGCCCGAATGGCGCGCCTCGTGCCGGCAGATCGACATCGCGACCATCAAAGGGCAGGGCAACGAGGTCGCGCTCTACGAGGTGCTGTGGCAGACCGAAGACGTGACCAGCATGGTGCCTGGCATCGCCACCGAGGCGCGTCCGGCGCGCACCATGCGGCTGCGGCTGCGCTGCCAGGACCGGGAGCTGCTGGTCGACGAGCGCCATTCGAGCATCACCATCGGGCGGGCGGAAGACAATGACGTGGTCGTCAAGGGCAACCTCATCTCGCGCCTGCACGCCCGCATCGAGATCAACCGCAACAAGTTCGTGCTGATCGATCAGAGTACCAACGGCACCTTCGTGCAGAGCGCAGACGGGGAAGAGTCGTTCGTGCGCCGTGACAGTTTGCAGCTCAAGGGACAGGGAATGATCGGACTCGGGCGACTGCCCGAGCAGGGCTCGCCGCAGACGATCCGCTTCGTCTGCGAGGAAGTGTAAGGCGGGCCCCGCGTTTCGCCGTCAGGCGAGGCGCTCCTCGGTTTTCTTCAGCTCGGAGAGCATGGTCGCAGGCAGCCGGCTGCCGTACTTGGCGAGGTACTCGCGGATCTCGGTCACTTCCTTGCGCCAGAGCGTCGCATCGACCGTGAGCAGTGCCGCGAGCTCCTCGCGCGGGATGTCCAGGCCCTGCACGTTCAGGTCCTCGGGTCGTGGCAGGTAGCCGATCGCGGCCTCCTGGGCTCCCGCGCGTCCGGCGCAGCGCTCCAGCATCCACGCGAGCACCCGCAGGTTCTCCCCGAATCCGGGCCAGAGGAATTTTCCCTTGGCATCGCGCCGGAACCAGTTGACGTGGTAAATGCGGGGCGGATGCTCGAGCTTCGCGCCGACATTGAGCCAGTGCTGCCAGTAGTCGCCGAAGTTGTAGCCGCAGAAGGGCTTCATGGCCATCGGGTCGCGCCGTGTGACGCCCACCTGGCCGACCGCGGCGGCGGTCGTCTCCGATGCCACCGAGGCACCGACCAGCACTCCGTGGCCCCAGTCGCGCGCCTCATATACGAGCGGGGCCACCTCGCGGCGCCGGCCCCCGAACACGAGCGCCGAGATCGGCACGCCGCGGGCGTCCTCCGAGTGCGGCGAGTAGCTCGGATTGCGGCGCGCTGACACCGTGAAGCGCGAGTTGGGATGCGCCGCGGGGCCGCGCGTCGGATCGTACGGCCGGCCCTGCCAGTCGAGCATCGGCGTTCCATTCGGCAGGCCCTCCCACCACGGCTGGTCATCCGCCGTAACGGCGACGTTCGTAAACAAGGTGTCGCGGCGGATCATCTGGTAGGCGTTGCGGTTGGTCTCCGGATTGGTACCCGGCACCACCCCGAAGTAGCCGGCCTCCGGATTGATGGCCCACAGCCGCCCGTCCGGGCCGGGGTGCAGCCAGGCGATGTCATCGCCGACCGTGAATACCCGCCAGCCGGGGAGCGACTGCGGCGGGATCAGCATCGCGAGGTTGGTCTTACCGCAGGCGGAAGGGAAGGCGCAGGCGACGTAGTGCGTCTCCCCGCGCGGACTCTCGAGGCCGACGATCAGCATGTGCTCGGCCAGCCAGCCCTCCCCGCGCGCCTGCCAGCTGGCGATGCGCAGCGCGTGGCACTTCTTGCCGAGCAGCGCGTTGCCACCGTAACCGGAGCCGAAGCTCTCGATCGAGAGCTCCTCGGGAAAGTGCATGATGAAGCGGCGCTCGGGATCGAGTTCGCCGGTCGAGTGCAGCCCGCGCACGAAGCGGCCGTCGCGCGCGATGCGCTCGAGCGCCGGCCGTCCGGCGCGCGTCATGATGAGCATGTTGAGGACCACGTAGGGGCTGTCGGTGATCTCGACGCCGCAACGTGACAGGGGCGAGTCGATCGGCCCCATGCAGTACGGTATGACGTACAGCGTGCGTCCCTGCATGCAGCCGCGGAACAGCTCGCGCAACTTGGCGTGCGCCTGCTGTGGGTCCATCCAGTTGTTGTTGGGACCGGCGTCCTCCTGCGAACGGGTGCAGATATAGGTCAGATGCTCGACGCGCGCGACGTCGTTCGGCGCGGAGCGGGCGAGGTGGCAGCCGGGAAATTCCTCGGCATTGAGGCTGTGCAGCCCGCCGCTCTTGAGCAGCTGCGCGGTGAGCTCCCGCGCCTCCGCTTCGGTTCCTTCGCACCAGTGCACCGCGCGCGGCTGGGTGAGCTCGCGTACTGAGTGGACCCAGTCGGCCACCGGGCGGCTGAGCTGGGCGAGCGGCATGAGTGTGTGCGCAGCAGTAGCCATCCGCGGGTCCTCTTGTTAGCCGGCCTTCCTTAAGCCGATAAGTATATCCCGGTGGCGCAGCGCGCCCTGATAAAGTAGACGCGCTCGTACATTCTCTTGCATTGCCTTGGCGGCCGCCACTTTGCTGCAAATTCAGATAGATATGTGCCCCGCGGGCGCCGCCGTGCCTCGCGGCCGCGCGTGCGCGTAGGCGCCCACTGACCATGTTGGATTTGGAGGACATATTCGGCGGCGACGGCGCGCTCGCGCGTGCCTTGCCCGGCTTTCGCGCGCGCCGTGAGCAGTTGCGCATGGCACAACGCATCGCCGCGGCCTTGGCGGAGCGTGAGTCGCTCGTCGTCGAGGCCGGCACCGGCACGGGAAAGACCTTCGCCTACCTCGTGCCCGCGCTGCTCTCGGGGCTGCGGGTTCTGATCTCCACGGGAACGCGTACGCTGCAGGATCAGCTGTACGGCAAGGACCTGCCGCTGGTGGCGGCAGCGCTCGGGCGGCCGGCACGCGTCGCGCTCCTCAAGGGCCGTGCCAACTACCTGTGCCGCTACCGCCTGGACAGGCTCGGGAGTGAGGTCGAGCAGCTCGGGTTGCTGGCGGCTACCGCCGGCGGCTCGCGCGGGAAGACGATGCTCGCGCGTCTGCAGCGCTGGGCGAGGAGTACCGCGCGCGGCGACCTCGCCGAGGTGCGCGGGCTGTCCGACTCGCACCCGCTGTGGTCGCAGGTGACCTCGACGCGCGAGAGCTGCCTCGGGCAGCGCTGCACGGAGTTTGCCCGTTGTCACGTCGTGCGCGCGCGGCGCGAGGCGCTCGAGGCTGACGTGGTCATCGTCAACCATCACCTCCTGCTGGCGGATCTCGCGCTCAAGGAGGACGGCTTCGGTGACCTGCTCGGGTCGGCCGACGCCATCGTGCTCGATGAGGCGCACCAGATTCCCGATCTCGCGACCCAGTTTTTCGGCGCCCACGTCGGCAGCCGTCAGCTCGAGACGCTGCTGAAGGATCTGCGCGTGGAGCTGTCGCGTTCGGGCGCGGGCGGGCGCACACCGCTCGCGGCGCTCGCGGAGGCGGAGGAAGCCCTCCTGCGTCTGCGCGCCGCGGCGCCCACGACCATGGGGCGCTTTCCGTGGACTCCCGGGGCGTCGGCTCTGGGCCTCGCCGTCGGCGCGATGCGTGAAGCCCTCGAGGAGCTGAACCAGGCGCTGAGCGTCGCCGCAGCCGACGATCCCCTCGTGCCCCTTGCCGAGCGGGTCGCAGACATTGCCGCCAGTCTCGCGCGCATTGGCGCCGCGGAAGAACTCGATGGGGCGCGCACACTCGAGGTGAGCGCGCGCGGCTTCACCCTCGGACTGGTGCCCTTCGACATCTCGGGGCGCTTCCGCGCACTGCTCGAGGCGCGCCGCGGGGCCTGGATCTTCACCTCGGCGACGCTGTGCCTCGGCGAGGAGTTCGGGCACTTCACGACTCGGCTTGGTCTTGCCGAGGTGTCGACCCTGCACATCCAGAGCCCATTCGATCACGAGCGGCAGAGTCTTCTTTATCTGCCGGCGGGTCTGCCTGAGCCGACCTCCGCGGGCTACGTGGCCGCCGTCATCGACACCGCTGAGCCCCTGATACGCGCCGCCGGCGGCGGTGCGTTCGTGCTGTTCACGAGCCACAGGGCACTCGCGCGCGGCGCGGCGCTGCTGCGCGAGCGCTGGGCGGGGGACGCTCCTTACCGGCTCTTCGTACAGGGTGAGGCGCCGCGCGAGCGGCTGCTCGAGGAGTTCCGCGCCGACGGCAACGGCGTGCTGCTCGGAACGTCGAGCTTCTGGGAAGGCGTCGACGTGAAGGGGGCCGCGCTGCGCCTGGTCATCATCGAGAAACTGCCCTTCGCGTCGCCCGATGACCCGCTGGTGCGCGCACGGATCGAGTACCTGACCGCAAACGGCGGCAACGCCTTCCGTGACTACCAGCTGCCCGAGGCGGCGCTCGCCCTGAAGCAGGGCGCCGGCCGGCTGATCCGCAGCGAGGACGACTACGGTGTCGTAGTGGTCTGCGATCCGCGCCTCGTGGGCCGCTCCTACGGTCGCGCGTTCATCGAGGCGCTGCCGCCCATGACCATCACCCGCGAGCCCGAGGAGGCGGCGCGATTCCTCGCGCGCCATGCACCGCGCGCGCCGCACCTCGCGCGCGCCGCGGGCCCATGAAGATCCTCGCGCTCGACACGGCCACCGAGAACTGCTCGGCGGCGCTGCTGATGGACGCGACCGTCCTCGTACGCGAGGAACGCCTCGGACGCGGGCAGGCCGCGCGCATCCTCGCGATGATCGCCGAGCTCCTCGCCGAGTCCGGCGTGCCGCTCTCGCAGCTGACCGCCGTCGCCTTCGGCTGCGGCCCCGGGGCGTTCACGGGCGTGCGCCTCGCGGCGAGTGTCACCCAGGGAATCGCCTTCGCTGCGGGGTTGCCGGTCGTGCCGGTCTCGGACCTGCGCGCCGTGGCACAGCGCGTACTCGACCTGCCGGGCGGCGCGCGCGCCGTCCTCGTGTGTAACGACGCCCGCATGCACGAGGTGTACTGGGGTGCCTTCGTGCGCGGGGCGGATGAGATGGCGAAGCCTGCCGCGACGGAGCACGTCAGCTCCCCGGCGGCGGTCACCCTGCCGGACGGCTGGGACGGTATGGGGGTCGCGGGGGCGGGCAGCGGCTTCGCGGCCTACCCCGAGCTGACCTCGATGCTTGAGGGGGCGGGGGGAAGGGTCTGGGGTGAATTGCTGCCCCGGGCCGAGGAGGTGGCGAAGCTCGCGGTGGCCGAGGTGCGCTCGGGGCACCTGCGCAGCGCGCAGCAGGCGATTCCGGTGTATCTGCGCGATGATGTGGCGCGGCCGTTACCCGCCTAAGTCGGACCGGGCGGTCCGAACGGCTCAGTTCCTGTCATGAATCTGCAACACAGCGCCACTGTAATAGCCGCGCCGACAAGCTGTAACACTCCATGGCCGCCGCGAAACAAGTACTGATCGTTGAGGACGAGCGACCGATCCGCGAAATGATCGCCTTCGGTCTCAAGCGTGCCGGTTTCGAGGTGCGCGAGGCAGAGGATTGCCGCAGTGCACGCGCGGCCCTCGCCGATGCCCGTCCCGACCTCATCCTGGTCGACTGGATGCTCCCGGACATGAGCGGGCTCGAGCTGACACGCGCCCTCAAGCGAGACCGCGAGACCCGGGAGCTGCCCGTCATCATGCTCACGGCGCGGGCGGAGGAGGGCGACAAGGTCGCGGGCCTGGAGGGCGGGGCGGACGACTACGTCACCAAGCCCTTCTCTCCGCGCGAGCTCCTCGCGCGCATCAATGCCGTGCTGCGGCGAAGCGCTCCCAACGGCGTCGACGAGCTGATCGAGTTCGAGGGACTGGTGCTGGATCAGGCGAGCCACCGCGTGATGGTGGGCGAGCGCACGGTAGCGCTCGGCCCCACCGAGTACCGCATGCTGGAGTTCTTCATGACCCACCCCGAGCGCGTCTACACGCGTGACCAGCTGCTCGATCGCATCTGGGGCGGCAACGTGTACGTGGAGGAACGGACCATCGACGTGCACATCCGGCGCCTGCGCAAGGCACTCGAGGATTTCGGTTACGATCACTTCGTGCAGACGGTCCGGGGCTCGGGATACCGCTTCTCGGCCCGGGCGGTGTAGCGACGACTAAAGACGAGGCGTCCTTTTGATGCAACCCGCGACACAGGCATGGTGGTTCGCGGCGGGGCGGCTGCTCGGCACGGTGCTGGTGGGCACGGGCGTCGGCTGGCTGTTCGGCAGCGCGTGGGGCGGGCTTGCCTGCGCGCTCATCCTGCACCTCGCTTGGGTGCTCGTGCACCTCTTCCGCCTGGAGTGGTGGCTGCGCCACCGCAGCTACGCCGATCCGCCGGACGTCGGCGGCGTGTGGGGCGAGATCATCGCGCAGATCGTGCGGCTGCACCGGCGCAAGCGCTTCCACAAGCAGCGCTTCGTGCAGCTGATGCGCCAGCTGCAGCGCTCTACAGCGGCCCTTCCCGACGGAGTCGTGATCCTCAACGCCCAGCGCGAGATCGTCTGGTTCAACCGCATGGCGGCGCGACTCTTGAACCTGCGGCGCACGGGCGATCTCGGCATGCGCATCGAGCACCTGCTGCGCGAGCCTGAGTTCGTGCGCTACCTCGCCGGCGCCGACTACTCCAATCCGGTCGTCATCCGCCCCAGCACCGGGGATGACAGCTACCTGTCACTGCAGGTCGCCCCCTACGGGGACGGGCAGCTGCTTCTCTTGGCGCGCGACGTTTCGCGCCAGATGCGGCTCGAGGCGGTGCGGCGTGACTTCGTGGCCAACGCCTCGCACGAGCTGCGCTCGCCGCTCACGGTGATATCCGGTTACCTGGAGACGCTCGCGCAGGATCCCGGGGTGGACGCGGACCTGCAGGGGCCGATCGCCGAGATGCGTCGCCAGGCCGAACGCATGACCGCGATCATCCGTGACCTGCTCGAGCTGTCGCGCCTGGAGGAGACCGACGAGATCGTCGGCGGGGAGCCGGTCGACGTGGCCGCGCTGGTCGCGCTCTTGCGCAAGGACGTCCTCGCCCGTCCCGTTCACCCGTGCGACGTGCGCGCGCGCGTCGAGTCGGAGGCCCACCTGGTCGGGGACGAGCCGGAGATCCACTCCGCCTTCTCCAACCTGGTCGACAACGCGGCCAAGTACACTGCCCCGGAGGGCTCCATCGACATCCGCTGGTGGGTGGACGAGGAGGGCGGGCACTTCGCCGTCAGCGACACCGGAATGGGAATCCCTCCCGAGCACATCCCGCGTCTCACCGAGCGCTTCTACCGGGTGGATGCCGGGCGCTCGCGGGCGAGGGGAGGCTCGGGCCTGGGACTCGCGATCGTGAAGCACGTCCTGCAGCGCCATGGGGCGAGCCTCGAGGTGCAGAGCACCCAGGGTGTCGGGAGCACCTTCACCTGCCACTTCCCGCCGGAGCGCCTGAGCTCCCAGGCCCGCTCGATATCGACTGCGACAGCTTAGGTTTACTTCGCAACCGCCTAATTTGTCAGCGGGACTTCTCAGGAATGTCACGGAACCGACACGTCCTGCCCCCAGGCTATGGGCGGCCCCAGGGAGCCTCGGGAGCGTCCGCACCGCCATGGCCAACGGCAACCAGACCCGCAGCAAAGTGAGCGTGCGCACGCTCTTTCTGTCGGACATCCACCTCGGCTACCGCCACGCGCGCGCGCGCGAGCTCAACGAGTTCCTGGCCCGCATCCAAGCCGAGCGTATCGTGCTGGTCGGCGACATCGTCGATGCCCTCTCGCTGGCGCGCCGCGCCTACTGGTCGAGCGAGCACACCCAGGTGGTGCGCACGCTTCTCGCCCGGCAGCGGGCCGGCAGCCGTCTCGTCTACATTCCCGGCAATCACGACGCGAGCCTGGCGATGCTCGCCCAGATGCTGCAGGGGCAGTTCGAGGTGCACCGCGAGTGGGTGCACCGCAGCGCCCGCGGCGCGCGACTTTTGGTGCTGCACGGGGATCAGTTCGACGGCCGGCTAAGCTGTCCGCCCTGGTTGACCGCGCTCGGGGATGCACTCCATAGTGCGACCGTGAGTTTAAGCCATGGCATCAACAACCTGCGGCGCGCTTTCGGCAGGCCGTACTGGCCGATGACCGAGCGCGTGAAGCTCACGATCCCGGTGAGCGCCCGTTACATCGCGGAGTTCGAGCGCCTGGCGGCCGAGCACGCGCGCGACCAGGGCTACGACGGGGTGGTGTGCGGGCACATCCACCGCGCCAACCTGCGCGACATCGGCGGCACGCTCTACGCCAACACAGGCGACTGGGTGGAGTCTTGCTCGGCGCTCATCGAGAGCGAGCGCGGCGAGCTTGAGCTCCTGCGCTGGCCGTGCCTGTCCGGTGAGGCGCGCTCCCCCGGCGCGCCCGTGGCGGACGCGGCGTGAGGATCGCGCTCGCAAGCGACGCCTGGACGCCGCAGATCAACGGCGTCGTCACCACCCTCAATGCGACCATGGAGCACCTGTGCGCGCTCGGGCACGAGGTGCGCGTGATCCATCCGCAGGATCTGCGGTGCCTGCCGTGTCCGAGCTACCCCGAGATTCGGCTCGCCATCTGGCCCGGGGACTACGTGGCGCGCGAGCTGAAGGCCTTCCGGCCGCACGCGATCCACATCGCCACCGAGGGCCCGCTCGGGATGGCCGTGCGCCGCTACTGCCGCGCCCGGCGCGTACCGTTCACGACCTCCTACCACACCCGCTACCCCGAGTACCTGCGCGCGCGCTGGCCGCTGCCGACCGCGGTGAGCTACGCCTGGCTGCGGCGCTTCCACGGCGCCGCGGCCCGCACCTTCGTCTCCAGCGCCAGTCTGCGCGAGCAGCTGTCCGCACGCGGCTTCAAGGCGCTGCACCTGTGGCGCCGCGGCGTGGACCTCAAGCGCTTCCGGCCCCAGGCGCCGCACCCGCTGTTGAAGGATCTGCCGCGGCCGGTGATGGCGTGTGTCGGTCGGCTCGCGGTGGAGAAGAACCTCGAGGCCTTCCTGCGCCTGGACCTGCCCGGAACCAAGCTCGTGATCGGCGACGGTCCGGCGAGTGCGGCCCTGCGCGCCGCCTATCCGCGGGCGCTCTTCACCGGCTACCGTGTCGGGGCGGAACTGACACAGCTGATCGCCGGGGCAGACGTTCTGGTGTTTCCCAGCCTCACGGACACCTTCGGGCTCGCGATGATCGAGGCGCTCGCCTGCGGCGTGCCGGTCGCGGCCTTCCCGGTCCCGGGTCCCATCGACGTCCTGGAGGCGGACGTGACCGGGGTCATGCACCAGGATCTGTCGCTGGCGATCGCGGGCGCCCTGAAGCTCGATCGGCGCGTGTGCCGCGAGCGCGCCGCGGCCTTCACCTGGCAGGCGGCCACCGCGCAGTTCCTCACGGGACTCGAGCCGATCCCGACGCCACTGCGCGCGAGGCTGGCCGTGAGCCGCAGTTCCGCTATCATCGCCCGCATTACGGCGCGCTGGCAGACGAGCGCCGGAGACGTCAACTGATGGAAACCGCGGACCTCAGCCACCACATCTCGCGGCGCTTCAACGAGGATCTCGAGCGCGTGCGCAGCAAGGTGCTCGGCATGGGCGGCTTCGTCGAACAGCAGCTGAGCAAGGCGATCACCGCGCTCGTCGAGGGCGACAGTTCGCTCGGAGAGTCGGTGGCGCTCGATGATCACCAGGTGAACAACATGGAGGTGGCGATCGACGAGGAGTGCAGCCGCATCCTCGCCACGCGCGCCCCGGCGGCCGGCGACCTGCGCGTGATCGTCGCGATCATCAAGACCATCACCGACCTGGAGCGCATCGGCGACGAGGGCGAGAAGATCGGCTACATCGCCTCGCGCCTCGCCACCATGGAGCGTCCCGCCGACAAGTACCGCGAGATCAAGCACCTCGGGCGCGTCGTCTCGGAGATGGTGCACGACGCACTCGACGCCTTCGCGCGCATGGACGTGGAGTCGGCCCTGCGCGTCGCGCGCCAGGACCGCCTCGTCGATGAGGAGTACGAGGCCATCCAGCGTCAGAGCATCACCTTCATGATGGAAGACCCGCGCACCATCCGCCGCGCGCTCGACGTCATGTGGGTCGTGCGCGCGCTCGAGCGCATCGGCGATCACGCCAAGAACATCAGCGAGTACGTGATCTACATGGTGCACGGCAAGGACATCCGCCACACCTCGCTCGACGACGTGGAGCGCGAGCTGCGCGGTGGCGCCAGCCCCGCCGCCGGCGCGCCGACCTCTTCCGCGGTCTAGTCCGCCCCTGCCGCGCCCGTGATGGCGAAGCCTCGCCTGCTCAATCTTGCCGGCTTTGTCGCGTGCGCGCTGCTCATCGCCTACGCGCTGTACGCGCAGCTGCACCTCGGACTCGAGCCCTGCCCGCTGTGCATCTTCCAGCGCATCGGCATCGCCGCGGCCGGCGTGCTGTTCCTGGTCGCGGCACTGCATGACCCGGGCGGCCGCGGCC
>DATBBQ010000115.1:0-6702 GCA_036270915.1 Steroidobacteraceae bacterium | reverse complement strand
CCGGACCACCAAGCTGCCCTCCGCCTGCCGCGGGAAAGCGATCTGACGGTCCTTACCGGAGCGCTGTACCCGGCGCTGATCACGGCGGTGAGTCAGATCGCTTTCCCGCGGCAGGCGGAGGGCAGCTTGGTGGTCCGGGACGGTAAGTTAATAGGCTCCGCCCTGATCGGTCAGAGTTTCGGCGACGTGAAGTACTTCTGGGGTCGTCCCTCGGCGACAACGCCGCAGTCTTACAACGGGACCGCGTCCACCGGCTCGAATCTCGGGCCGCTTAACCCGGCACTCACCGAGGCGGTGAAGACGCGAGTCGCCGCGCTGCGCAGCGCGGACCCGGGCGGCCCGGCTGCGGTGCCGGTCGATCTGGTAACTACCTCGGCCAGCGGTCTCGATCCGGACATCAGTGTCGCCGCGGCGCGCTTCCAGGTGGCACGAATCGCCCGAGCCCGCCGGCTACAGCCGGAGTCGGTGCAGGCGCTGGTCGCCTCTCACACACGTGCCAGGCTGCTTGGGATCGTCGGCGAGCCGCGCGTCAACGTGCTCGAGTTGAATCTCGCCCTCGACGCGCTAAGGTAGGATCGGGCGCGGAGGCACAGCACAGCATGGGCGAGGTACGGCCGGATCCGGATCAACTTCTCGCCCAGATGCAGGCCGAGGAGGCGCGGGCGCGGCGCGGCCGTCTGCGGATCTTCTTTGGCGCCTCGGCCGGGGTGGGTAAGACCTACGCCATGCTGGAGGCCGCCCGCGGCATGCACGCCTCCGGCACCGACGTCGTGGTCGGCTACGTCGAGCCGCACGGGCGCGTCGAGACCGAGCGGCTGCTCGAGGGTCTCGAGCGGCTGCCGACGCGACCCATCCGCTACCGGGGTATCGTGCGCCAGGAGTTTGACCTCGATGCGGCGCTCGGGCGCCGGCCGGCGATCCTCCTCGTGGACGAGCTTGCACACTCGAACCTCGTCGGCGGTGAACCGCCACCGCGTCACCCCAAGCGCTGGCAGGACATCGAGGAGCTGCTCGATGCGGGGATCGACGTGTGGACGACGGTCAACGTGCAGCACCTCGAGAGCCTCAACGACCTGGTCACGCAGATCACCGGCGTGGGCCAGCGCGAGACGCTGCCTGATCGCGTGTTCGACGAGGCGAGCGACATCGAGCTGATCGACCTGCCGCCGGATGACCTCATCGCCCGCCTGCGCGCGGGCAAGGTGTACGTCGGCGATCAGGCCCGCACCGCCATCGAGGGCTTCTTCCGCACACCCAATCTCATGGCGCTGCGCGAACTCGCTCTGCGGCGGGTTGCCGATCGAGTCGAGGCCGCGGCGCGTGCCCTGTCACTCGACCGCCCGCAACGCCGCTTGGCCGGTGACCGAGTGCTGGTCGCCGTGGGACCGGATGCACAGGCGGAGCAGCTGGTGCGCACCGGCAAGCGTCTGGCCGATGCTCTCGATGCCGAGTGGACCGTCGTGTATGTCGAGACGCCGCGGCTGCTGCGGCTATCGACCGCGGACCGCAACCGCCGCATCGACGTGCTACGGCTCGCCGAGTCGCTGGGCGCGGAGACGGTGACGCTCGATGGTCCGTCACCCGCCGCCACGCTGATCGAATACGCGCGTACTCGCGGCGCCACTCGGCTCGTCGTCGGCGCGCCCAAGCGATGGGGCCTGCGTGCGTGGCTGCGTCCCTCGACCGCGACGCAGTTGGTGCGCGGGGCGCGCGGTTTCGACGTGACCGTCGTCGCTCCAGATGAGCGCACCGCCGTCCCACGGCGGCGGGTGAGCGCCGCGGAACGCACGCCCACCCCCTGGCGTCGCTACGGCTGGGCGCTGGTGACGACCGCCGGGTGCACCGCGGCGGCCTTCGCGCTTTATCCCCACTTCGACCTTTCGAACCTCGTCATGGTGTACCTGCTCGGGGTGACGGTTGCGGCGCTGCGCTTCGGGCGCGGACCGGCGGCACTGACCTCGGTACTGAACGTCGCGGCGTTCGATTTCTTTTTCGTGCCGCCGCGCTTCAATCTTGCGATCAGCGACGCGCAGTACCTGGTCACCTTCGCGGTGATGCTGGTGGTGGCTCTGGTGATCGCGAACCTCGTGGCCAGCGTACGCCAGCAGACGCGCGTCGCCGGAGCGCGCGAGCGGCGCACGGCACTTCTGTACGCCATGAGCCGCGAGCTCGCGGTGACCCGGGGCACCTCGGCGATCGCACACGTGGCGGTGCGCCACGTCGCCGAGGTGTTCCAGTGTGCCGCCGTGGTGCTGCTACCGGATGCCGACGGCCGTCTGAGCTATCCGCGCGACCCGCCGCTCGAGGCCTCGTTCCGCGGCGCCGATCTCGCGGTCGCCCAGTGGGTGATCGGTCATGGGCGCAAGGCGGGCCTCGGCACCGATACGCTGCCGGCGACGCCCGGACTGTATGTGCCGCTGAGCGACGAGCGGCTGCGACTTGGCGTGCTCGCGGTCCTGGCCGGCAACCCGCGCCGGGTGTTGCTGCCCGAGCAGAGCCATCTGCTCGAGACTTTCGCCGGGCAGATCGGGCTCGCGCTCGAGCGCGCGCGACTGGCGGAGGTCGCCGAGGGGGCGCGGCTCGCCGCGGACCGCGAGAGCCTGCGCAACACGCTGCTCGCCTCCATCTCCCATGACCTGCGCACGCCGCTCGCGGTTCTGGCAGGCGCCGGCAGCACCCTTGTCGAGCATGGGGCGACGCTCGATCCGGCGACGCGGCTGCTGCTGGCGAAGTCGGTCGAGTCGAAGGCGCGCGAGATGTCAGAGCTGGTGTCCAACGTGCTCGACCTCATGCGCTTTCAGTCTGGGCAGGTCGCCCTGCGCCGCGACTGGCAGTCCCTCGAAGAGCTGCTCGGGGCGGCGCTGCATCGTATGGGGGACAAGCTCGTCCGCTACCCGATCGACATCCGGCTGCCCGCAGACCTGCCCGCGGTGTATGTCGACGGCGCGTTTATCGTGCAGGTCATCACGAACCTCCTGGACAACATCGCCAAGTACACTCCCGAGGGCACCGCGGTGCGCATTTCCGCGCGCGCGGAAGGGTCCATGGTTCGCGTAACCGTGGACGATCAGGGCCCGGGCCTGCCGACGGGGGAGCCCGCGCGCCTGTTCGACAAGTTCGAGCGCGGCACGGAAGAGGGCAGCGTCGGCGGCGTGGGTCTCGGACTTGCGATCTGCCGGGCGATCATCGACGCGCACGGCGGCCAGATCGAAGCACAGCCGCGTCCGGGCGGCGGCGCGCGCTTCGAGTTCACGCTGCCGACGGCAAGGGGCTCGTGACCGACTCCCCGCATCAGGTCCTGATCATCGAGGACGAGCCGGCGATTTGCGGCATTTTGCGCGTCATGCTCGTGAATGAGGGCTATCGCACCATCGAGGCGCTGACCGCGGGCCGTGCAGAGATCGAGACCCGCAGTCACAAGCCCGACCTGCTGCTGGTGGATCTGGGCCTTCCCGACGGCGACGGGCTCACGCTCATACGCGGCGTGCGCACCTGGTCGCCGGTACCGATCATCGTGATCTCGGCTCGCACCATGGAGGCAGAGAAGATTGCCGCACTGGACGCCGGAGCGGACGACTACATCACCAAGCCCTTCTCCGCGCCGGAGTTACTGGCGCGCGTGCGCGCTGCGCTGCGGCGCGCAGCGCGCGGCCCGGAACAGACCGAGGTGTTGCACTTCGCCGCCCGGCGCGTCGACCTCGCGCGCAGGACGGCGCGCGGTCCCGAGGGCGAGATCCACCTAACGCCGCTCGAATACCGTGTGCTCGAGACACTCGCGCGCAATGCCGGAATGGTCGTGCGGCAGCGGCAGCTGCTGCGCGAGGTGTGGGGACCTGACCGCGCGGAAGACGCGCGCAGCCTGCGCGTTTGCATGAACTCCCTGCGCGCGAAACTCGAGCCGGACGCGCGGCGCCCGCGCTACCTGATCACCGAGGTGGGACTCGGCTACCGCCTCGTGCGCGAAGAAGCCGAGGACCGACATACGGCCGACCCGGACGAGGGTCAGGACGGCTGACGCGGCCGAGTCGCCGGGAACGTGCGCGGGTGCCGCGAACCGGTTCGCGCCTCGCGACGAGCGCTGCGGAATTTGACCTGGGGCGTGGTAATCCGCCTCGCGGCCGGGCACTCTCCCTCGAGCATGAGACACGGGTCGCACCACAGGTTCCCGGCAGCAAAACCCGACGCGCACGGCGGCGCACTCACCCCATGGGATTGTCTGCGCAAGTCATTCACCATGGGATTGATCAGAGCCGGGCTGGCACTCATTTGTCTGCTGCCGTGCGTGGCAGCGGGCGCCGTCGATGGCTATCACCACATGACGGCCGCCAACACCCGCGTCACCTTCGAGGTCCGGCGCCTGGGGATGCGCCTGTTCAGCGCCGAGTTTCATCAGCTCGATGGTGACTTGCAGCTCGACCCCTCCGGGCAGCACGGCACGCTGGGCGTGCTGGTGAACATGAGATCGCTCGACTGCCACGATTCCGGGTGGAACGTGCGCCTGCGCTCGCCGCAATGGCTGGACGTGGAGCAGTACCCCGCCATGGTCTTTCATTCGCGCGAAATCCACTTTGAGGGCGCTGGCCGGGCCACGGTGCAGGGCGAGCTCACGCTCCACGGCGTCACGCGCACGATGGTGTTTACGTTCAGCGACATCCACTGCAATCTCTCGGATGTGAGCAGCGATCGCGTCTGCCACTTCTTTGGGCGCGCGCAGATTCGCCGTTCGGACTTCAAGCTCCCGCACGGCTTCTGGGACGGCGGGGACGTCGTCGACATCGTCGTTCGAGGCCTCTAGAGCGCCGGTCGCGCAACACGACCGCTGCCGCGGCCGTGTGTCGCAAGTTCCTTCAAGAAGTCTCGTCCGTCGGCTGTAGCCTTGCGGCGACGTCGGACGTATCCCACCCTCAGCGCGGCGGACGCCTTATGTAATTGGCCCGCCCCCCGATGCACCTTAGCACCCGTGTTACCCGTAACGGAGAGCGATATGAATTTCAAAGCGACATCGGGCCTCGTTGCACTGTTCGCGATCGGCGCCGCCTCAGTGGCGCTCGCGCAGTCAACACCGCCGTCGAGCACGACTTCGCCGTCCACCACGCCGCCACCGAGTTCCTATCCGCAGAGTTCTTCGCCGGACACTTCTACGAGCTCGAGTTCTTCCATGAGCGAGTCGCACAAGCAACTGCTGAAGGACTGCATGGCCAACGAGAAGGCCAAGAACACCGGCGAGACCAAGGACCAGATCCGGCAGACCTGTGAGAGCCAGCTGAAGTCGAGCTCTTCGCCGCACTAAGTGATGTGGCGATGCGTCTGACGGCCCCGCGTTGCGGACCACCGTCGGACGTGACCGGCTGAGGGTTCGCAGGCAGCATCAAGAGGCGGAGCGCAGGCTTTCGCCCTTGATGTCTGCTTGTTTACAGATCCAGAGCCTTGCGCAGGAACGTGTCGCTCGTGCCGAGCAGCTGTGCGCGCGCGTCGGAGTCTTCGAGATAGTGGTCGAGGTTGTCCCAAGCCACGAGTTCCGCGTTCACCCCTGCGCTCCTCAAACGATCGAGCATGAGGCGTGACTCGTTGATACTCACGTTATGGTCAAGCGCCCCGTGAAAGAGCAGTACCGGGACCTTGATCCTGCCGGCCTGCTCCGCAGGTGATGCGTCGTGCAGGTACGGGCCGTCACCGACGAATGCGCTGATTACGGCAAAGTCCGACCAGCGACGGTGCTCTTCCTTGAACGCCGACAGGTCGGTGACCGGCGCGATCGCCACGACGGCCTTGAAGACCGACGGGTCGGTGACCGCGCATTGCAGAGCCGCGTAGCCGCCGTACGACCAGCCGACGATGGCGAGCTTGTCGGGGTCGGCGATACCCTCCTTCACGAGCCAGCGACCGGCGGACAGGACGTCACCGATGGCGATCTGCCAGGAGCGAAAGCCGTTCTGCTGGAACCAGGCGTCGCCGTAGCCGCTCGAGCCGCGGAACTCGGGCTGCAGCACCACAAAGCCGCGCGCGGCGTAGAACTGCGACAGCCAGTCAAAGCCCCACTCGTCGCGGGCACTCGGGCCGCCATGCGGCAGGACGATCGCGGGGAGCCCCTTGGCGTCCTCCTTGCCCGGGGGCAGCGTCAGGTAGGCCGGCACTACCGCGCCGTCGGCCGCCTGATAGGTGACGGGCCGCACCTTGGCGAGCTGCAAACCCTCGAGCTCCCTGCGCGCGACGAGAAAAGTCTGCAGCTGATGCGCCTTGCGGTCGAACAGGTAGTAGACGCCGGGATCAGAATCGCTGGCGGCGAAGATCAGCAGCCAGTTCTCGTCGGCGCTCGAATCAACGACCTGAATGAGCGGAGAGTGGGGCAGGGCATTTTGCAGGGTGGCGATCACCTTCTCGATCTCGGGATCAAAGTAGACGGTCCGGCGAATGTCGGTCGCAAAGGAGACGCCCACGACGTGGCGCTGGCGGCCGATCTGCACGAGTTCGTCGACGTCGACGTCCGGCCGCGCGTAGACCAGGTCCTCGCGCAGGGAGCCGTCAAGGGCCACGGCATACACCGCCAGGCGCCCGTCCTTCTTCTTGAAGCCGTAGGCGACGTTCAGCTTCGGGTCCACGGCTACGGGACCAAAGCCGCTGCTGTCGCCATAGTCGTAGTCTGAGAGCTTGTGCCAGTCCGGGGAGTCTGCGGTCCGGTACAGGTAGCTGACGACGTTGGTA
>DATBBQ010000114.1:0-6069 GCA_036270915.1 Steroidobacteraceae bacterium | reverse complement strand
CGCGGAAGGCTGTGGACTGCGCGTGCTGTGAGTCCGCGCGCTGAGGCAATGGCTGTTGGGGCGGTTGTCATGGGCGATCCCTCCGGTTGCCGCACGAATCGTTGGTTGGGTGTCTCTCGCGGCGGTACGCCCGCCGCGCGGACCTCGTCCTGCACGTCCCCTACGCGGCCGGCGTGCGAACGGATGCAGCCCCCGATGCACCGGCGTGAGCGGCTCTGCCGGGAACGGCGATGGTGCGCCGCGCCAATGCGACACCCACGTGCATCCGCGCCGGGGGTGGCGACGTATCCCCGATGAGCGCGCCGCTTGGGCGCCGGGCGGTCTCGCGCCCGCCGCCCACCGCGCCCGCCTATGGCAGTATTGGTTGCGAAACGCGGTGTTGGAGAGATTCGTGCTTACCAGGCGCACCCGCTCGGGCCTCGCACCCGGCACGCGGAGGACGCTCGCGTGATCCGCTCCGGGGAGTCGGCGGGGCAGGCGCGCGACCTCGACGCCGGCCAGCTCGCCGGGCTGATCCGCGGCTGCGCGGACCGTGACCGCCACGCCTTCGAGGAGCTCTATCGCCTCGTGGCGCCGCGCCTGCTGGCGTGCCTCGTGCGCATGCTCAGGCGCCGTGAGGCCGCCGAGGACGCACTCCAGGACGTGTTCGTGCAGATCTGGAACCGCGCGGCGCAGTTCGACCTGACGCGCGGGCACCCGCTCGCGTGGCTCGTGTCCATGGCGCGCTACCGCGCGATCGACGTGCTGCGCGCGCAGCGCGCCCCGCTCGCGGGGGTCCCCGCGGACGAGGAGCCCGACGCGCTCGCCTCAGCAGAGCTCGCGCTCGATGAGACCGCCGACCTCGAGCGCTCGGCCTCGCTCCTCAGGCGCTGCCTCGCTCAGCTCACCGCCGTGCAGCGCCGCTGCCTGCAGCTCGCGTTCTGGGAGGGCTACTCGCACGCTCAGGTCGCCGTCACGACCGGCAATCCGATCGGCAGCGTCAAGAGCTGGATCCGCCGCGGGCTCCTGTCCCTCAAGCAGTGTCTGCAGACATGAACTACGGCGACCCCGAGCTCATCGAGCTGCTGGCCGCCGAGTACGTGCTCGGCACGCTGCGCGGCCGGGCGCGGCAACGCCTCGAGCGCGTCGCGACCTCCAACACACCGGTGCGCGGCGCGATCGCGTTCTGGGAAGAGCGGCTGCTGCCGCTCGCTCTCGCGCTCACCCCGGTCGCGCCCCGTGCCGACACCTACGCGCGCATCGGCGCCCGTCTCGGGTTCGAGGGGGCACCGGTTCGGCGCGCGCGGCCGGCGCGCTGGCTGCTGCCGCTCGCGGCCGCCGTGGCGCTGGTGGCCATCGGCATCACCTGGCGGATGCTCACGATCGAGCCGTCTTACCCGGCCACCGCCGTCGTCACTCAGCCCGACGGGCGGGCGCTGTGGCAGATCGGCATCTCAGAGCGCGGCGAGCGGCTGCGCATCGCCGCGGTCGGCGCCAGCTCTCCCGGGGCGAACAAGGACTTCGAGCTCTGGGCGCTGTCCGACAGCGGCGGCGCGCCGGTCTCGCTCGGCCTGGTTCCGGTGAGCGGCGTGGAGCGCCGCTCGCTCGATGCGCGTCAGCGCACCGCGGTGCTCGCGGCGCACAAGCTCGCGATCTCGGTCGAGCCGCGCGGCGGCTCGCCGACCGGCGCCCCCACCGGACCCGTCGTGCACGTGATCGAAGTGCGCCGCGGGGCGTGAGCACTCAGGCGAGGTACTGCGCGAGCGGTCCCCAGTAGTGCTCCTGCCAGCCGGCGGCGAGATGCCCGGCCTCCCCGTGCGGGAACGCCTCGTGATCGAACACCAGAAGCGTCGTATCTCCCGTGCCGCCGAGCGCGAAGCGTGCGATCGAGTAGACACCCGCCGGCCAGCTGTGCGCGCGCCAGGCCTGCACCATGCGCTCGGCGGGCGCGAGCTCGAGTTGCCGACCGACGATATAGCCGCCGAAGAGCGTGAACGCGCCGCCGGGCTCGGTACTGATCGCGGTCGGCGAGCGCATCTGGGCCATTGCCGCGCCGTGCATGACGCCGCTGAGCTGCGTGAGCTTCTCGAACTGCGCGGAATCGGTGAGCGCCCGGTACACGCGCGCGCACGGCGCCTTGAACTGGCGCTCCTGGTGGATCGCTTCCCCGCTGCGGGTGATCTCGTTCTGCGTCGTGTCGTTTGCCGGAAGCCTTCGCGGCCGCAGCGCGAGGCCTGCGAGCCCGAGCGCGGCGCCGCACAGGAGTACGCGCCGCGGGACGGGCGTGGAGTGGGTCATCGACATGACGGTCCCCCAAAGCGGCGCGCACGCCGTGTTTTCTTGTTAATATGATACCAGATGGTTTCCTATCAACGAGGGCGGGGAACGTGAGTCTGCAGGCGCACGCCGAGGAGCGCCTCGATGCGCTCCTGCACGCGCTCGCCGACGCGACCCGGCGCCGTCTCCTCAGGCGCCTCGCCGGCGGACCCGCGGCGGTCGGTGAGCTCGCGCGCCCGATCGCCATGACGCGCGTCGCGGTCTCCAAGCACCTGCGGGTGCTCGAGGCGGCCGGGCTCATCACGCGCACCGTCACCGGACGCGTGCATCGCTGCGCACTGAGTGACGGGGCACCGCGGGAGCTCGAAGCGTGGCTGCGCGAGTACCGTGACTTCTGGGACGCGCAGCTACAGTCACTGGCGCGCTACGCGGAGCGGGGGACCGCGCCGCGGCGCCGGGAGCGCGCGCGGTGAGCGACGCGGACAGAGACTCGCCGCAGCCGGGGGTGCTGGTCGTGCGCCGGCGCATCGCGGCGTCCGCCGCCGAGCTCTTCGCCGCCTGGACCCAGCCGCAGCGACTGATGCACTGGTGGGGACCCCGGGGCGCGGTGTGCACGGCAGCCGAGGTGGACCTGCGCATCGGCGGGCGCTACCGGATCGCGAACCGCTTCGCGGACGGCGCGGTGCTGTGGATCACGGGCGTCTTCGAGGCGATCGAGCCCCCGGTGCGACTCGCCTACACCTGGAGCCTGGAGTCGCGCGCCGGGCCGAACGAGCGGGTCACCGTACAGTTCGCCGCGCAGGGCGACGGGTCCACCGAGGTCATCGTCACCCACGAGCGCATCCCCGGCGCGGCCGCGCGGGAAGGTCACGAGCGCGGCTGGATCGACTGCCTCGACGGGCTCGAACGTTACGCGCGCCACTGATCCCCCGGGGCCGCGGGCGCTCCTGTGCGTACCGACACCCGCCCGCTTGCGCGTTCAGGCATCATGGCGCGCCCGCGACGCCCTCGACTCGTCGCGCGCCAACAACCAGCGGTTCAGCATGAACGGACGGACCCAGACACGGCGACAGGTCGGCACCTTGGCCCTGATGATGACGGGCCTCGGCTCCATCATCGGCTCGGGCTGGCTGTTCGGCGCGGGCCGCGCGGCGGGACTGGCGGGTCCCGGGGCCGTGTGGGCCTGGGTGCTGGGCGCGGTCGTCATCGTCACCATCGCGCTCACCTACTCCGAGCTCGGCGCCATGTTCCCCGAGTCCGGCGGCATGGTGCGCTACAGCCATTACTCGCACGGCTCGCTGGTCGGCTTCATCGGCGCGTGGGCCAACTGGATCTCGATCGTCTCGGTGATTCCGGTGGAGGCGGAGGCCTCGGTCCAGTACATGGCGTCCTGGCCGTGGCGCTGGGCGCAGGAGCTGTACGTGCACCTGCCCGACGGTCGCGGCGAGCTCGCGCCCGACGGGATCGCGATCGCGGCCGTGCTGGTCGTCGTCTACTTCCTGGTGAACTTCTGGAGCGTGAAGGTCTTCGCGCGCTCGAACGCGGCGATCACCCTCTTCAAGCTCGTGGTGCCGGCGCTCACGGCGCTCGCGCTCATCGCCAGCGGCTTTCACGCGCAGAACTTCGCGGTCGGCGTGCACGGGGAGTCGCACGCGCTCGACTTCGCGGCCGTGCTCACCGCGGTGGCGACCGCGGGGATCGTCTTCAGCTTCAACGGCTTCCAGAGCCCGGTGAACCTCGCCGGCGAGGCGCGCAATCCCGCGCGCTCCGTGCCGATCGCGGTGCTCGGCTCGATCGCGCTCGCGACCGTGGTCTACGTGCTGCTGCAGGTGGCGTACCTCGGCGCCGTGCCGCCGGAGATGCTCGCGCACGGCGGCTGGCACGGCGTCGACTTCCGCTCGCCGTTCGCCGAGCTCGCGCTGATCGTGAACCTCAACTGGCTGGCGGTGCTGCTGTACGCGGACGCGTTCGTGAGTCCGAGCGGTACCGGCATGACCTACACCGCCAGCACCGCGCGCATGATCTACGGCATGCAGCGCAACGGCACGCTGCCCGCGCTCTTCGGGCGCCTGGACTCGCTGTACGGCGTACCGCGCCCGGCGATGTGGCTGAACCTCGTCGTGTCGTTTCTCTTCCTGTTCTTCTTCCGCGGCTGGGGCAAGCTCGCCGCGGTGATCTCGGTCGCGACGATCATTTCCTACCTCACCGGCCCGGTGAGCGCGCTCACGCTGCGCCGCACCGCCCCGCTCGTGCACCGGCCGCTGCGCCTGCCGGGGCTGCGCGTGCTCGCCGCGCTCGCCTTCATCTTCGCCACGGAGCTGCTCTACTGGGCGAAGTGGCCGCTCACCGGGGAGATCATCCTGCTCATGGTCGTGGCGCTGCCGCTGTACCTGTACTACCAGGGCCGGGCCGGCTGGCCGGACTTCGCGCGGCAGCTGAAGGGCGCCTACTGGCTCATCACCTATCTGCCGGTCATCGCGCTCGTGTCGTGGGCGGGGAGCGCGAAGTTCGGCGGACGTGACTATCTGAAGTGGGGCTGGGATCTCGTCGTGGTCGCCCTCATCGGACTGGCGTTCTTCGTCTGGGGCAACGCTTCCGGCTGGCGCACCCCGGCGGTCGAGGAGGCCGAGCGCGAGCACGCGCGGAACGCTGCGTGATCGTCCATCTCGTCGACGGCACGTACGAGCTCTTCCGGCATTTCTACGGCCTGCGCCGCTTCGAGGGCGGGCAGGCGCGGCCGCTCGGCGCGGCCGCCGGCGTGCTGAACACGGTGCTGCAGATGATCGCCGAGGGCGCGACCCACCTGGGCGTCGCCACCGATCACGTCATCGAGTCATTCCGCAACGATCTGTGGAGCGGCTACAAGACCGGCGATGGCATCGATCCGGCACTGCGGGCGCAGTTCGTGCCGCTCGAGGAGGCGCTCGCCTCACTCGGGGTCTGCGTGTGGCCGATGATCGAGCTCGAGGCGGACGACGCGCTCGCCTCGGCGGCGGCGCTCGCGGACCACGACGCGCGCGTCGAGAAGGTGTGCATCTGGACGCCCGACAAGGACCTGGCGCAGTGCGTGCGCGACACGCGCGTCGTGCAGGTGGACCGCCGTACGAAGGTCATCCGCGACGAGGCCGGGGTGCTTGCGAAGTTCGGTGTTCCTCCCGCGCTCATCCCGGACTACCTCGCTCTGGTCGGCGACAGCGCCGACGGCTACCCGGGCATCTCCGGCATCGGAGCGAAGGGCGCGGCGCGGCTCCTCACGCGGCACGGGCCGATCGAAGACTTCCCGCCCGAGACGCTCGGCGAGCACCGCGCGCTGGCGCTGCTCTTCAAGCGGCTCGCGACGCTGCGCAGCGACGCGGCGCTCTTCGCCGACGTCGAGGCGCTGCGCTGGCGCGGTCCGCGGACGGACTTCCCGGCGTGGGCAAAGCGCCTGGGCGATGAGCGCATCCTCGAGCGCGCCACGCGCGCGGCGCGCGCGCCTTCCTAGTGGCGGTGCAGCACACCCGCGGTGTGCGATGATGGAACTCCCGATCGATTCCAGGAAGGACACGAACATGAAGTCGCGACTCCCGCCAGCGCTCGGCGCACTCGCGGTGCTCGCCGTGCTCGCGGCCTGCCAGACTTCGGGCGGCGGCGGCGGCGCGTTCAGCTCGGCGCCGCCGGACTTCGGTGCCACGGAGAACCAGCTCGCCGCGGCCGGCTTCCTCATGAAGCCGGCGAACACGGCGCAGCGCCAGACGATGCTCGAGAAGCTGCCGGCCCACCAGTTCGTGATCCGCACCGGCCAGAACGGCGCGCTGCACTACATCTGGGCCG
>DATBBQ010000113.1:0-11142 GCA_036270915.1 Steroidobacteraceae bacterium | reverse complement strand
GCTCATCGGCCTGGTCATCGTCACGCAAACTGTGACGCTGGCCGCAGTGCTGGCGAGCACGCGCCACACGGTGGAGGCACGCTCCGCCGAGCAGCTGCGCGCCGGGAACGCGCTCGCCGAGCAGCTGATCCGTTTCCGCGCCACGCAGCTGGCCAGCGGCGTCGCGGTGCTCGCCGCGGACTTCGGCTTTCGCGAGGCGGTGGCGAGCGGGGACGCGCCGACCATCCTCTCGGCGGCGCGCAACAACGCGCAGCGCATCGGCGCGGACCTCGTCATGGTGCTCGACACGCGCGGCACCGTGCTCGCCTCCAGCGCCCCGCCGCAGGTCACCCCGGAGGGCACGCTCGAGAGTCTCCTCGAGGACGCCGCCGGGGCACGCGAGCAGCCGACCTTTCGCGCCTTCGGCGCGCAGGCCTACCAGGTGGTGCTCGCCCCGGTGCGCACGCCCGAGACCATCGCCTGGGTGCTCATGGGATTCGTCGCCGACCGGGCGCTCGCACAGCGCATCCGCGAGCTCGTTGGCTCGGAGGTGCAGATCGTGACTCACGGCGCGGACGGCGAAGCGCGCAGCGCCGCCTCGCTCCCCGGGCCCGAGGCCGGGACCGCGGCGCCGGCCGAGGAGAGCGCCGACGGGCCGCACGTCACGCGCCTGGGCGCGACCGAGTACCTGAGCTACGCGCACCGCCTGAGTGCGCGCGGCGATGCCGTCGAGCTCGTCCTGCTCAAGCCACTGCCGGAGGTATTCGCGCCCTACCGGGAGCTGCGCGACGACATGCTGACGATCGACGGCCTGGCGCTCGCGCTCGCCGGAATCGTCGGCGCGGTGCTCGGGCGCAGCGCGACCCGCCCGGTCGGGGAGCTGGTGCGCGCGGCGCAGCGCATCGAGCGGGGCGAGTATCAGACCGCGGTGCGCGTCGGCGGCGGCGACGAGTTCCGCTCACTCGCGGCCGCCTTCAACACCATGCAGCACCAGATCGCCGCACGCGAGGCGGACATCACCTACCAGGCACTGCACGACCCGCTCACGCAGCTGCCGAACCGCGTGCGCGCGCAGCGCGTGCTCGCGGGTCTCGCCGAGCACGGCGAGACCCGCGCCGGCGCGGTGATCCTCATCGAGCTGCGCAACCTGCGCGACATCAACGTCTCGCTCGGCCTGCAGATGGGCGATGAGGTGCTGCGCGAGGCCGCGCGGCGCCTGCAGCAGAACGTCGCGCCGAGCGACACCGTGGCGCGCTTCGGCGAGACACAGTTCCTGGTGCTGGCACAGGACTGCACCGCCGAGCGCGCACTGCTGTACGCCGCGCAGCTCGCCGCCGTGATCCGCGCCGGCTTTCACATCGCCGGCGTCAGCCTCGACGTGCGCCTCGCCTGCGGTGTGTGCGTCGCGCCCGCGCACGGGCGCCAGGCGGACGAGCTGCTGCAGCGCGCGCAGGTGGCGCTCGAGGAGGCGGACGAGACGCGCGGCGAGGTCGCCCTCTACCGCGCCGGCCAGGACGGCGAGCACCGCCGCCGCCTCACCCTCATCACCGACCTCGCGAGCGCGATCGAGCAGGGCGGACTCAGGCTCGTCTATCAGCCCAAGGTGGCGATGGCGAGCCGCTCGGTGCAGAGCCTCGAGGCGCTGGTGCGCTGGACACATCCGCACCTCGGTACGGTCTCGCCGGCGGAGTTCGTGCCGCTCGCCGAGCGCACCGGCGGCTCGCGCCGCCTCACCCGCTGGGTGCTCGGCGCGGCCATCGCTCAGCTCGGGCAGTGGCGCGGGGAGGGACTGCAGCTCGAGCTCGCGGTCAACCTGTCGGCGCCCGACATCCTCGACCCGGATCTGCCCGACGAGGTGCTCAGGCTCCTGCGCAGCCACCGCGTGGACGCCAGCGCGCTCCTGCTCGAAATCACCGAGAGCGCCGTGATGCGTGATCCGGCGAGCGCGGTGCGCAACATGCAGCTGCTGCGCATCGCCGGCGTGCGCTTCTCGATCGACGATTTCGGTACCGGCCACTCATCGCTCTCGCAGCTCGCCGTGCTACCGGTGGATGAGCTGAAGATCGACCGCTCCTTCGTCGTGCACGCCGACGCCCACGCGATCACCATCGTCAGCTCGACCATCGAGCTCGGGCACCGCATGGGCCTCAAGGTGGTCGCCGAGGGGGTGGAGGAGGCGGCGGCCTGGAACTTGCTGCGCCGGCTGGGCTGTGACTACGCCCAGGGGTATCTCATCAGCCCGCCACTGCCCCCCGAGCAGGTGCTCGCCTACGTGCGTGAGGCCAATGCGCTTCTGCCGGCCTCCGACTCCACCGTCCTGCAGATCCGGGCGCTGGAGACCCTCGCCAAGCGAGGCCCCGGCTGAAGCGTGTTTGCTTGGCGACACCCGCAAAGAACGCGGAGGTTAGGTTGCCCGGGGGCGGTGTTGGTCCGCCGCCACCCCCCACGCCGGCGGTCACCTTATTAAGACAGTACGCGCTTGTGCGGCGGCCATGGCATGCGGTATCGTCGCCCGCGGATCGTGACCTTTCCCTTTCCTGCCGCCTGCCGCCCGCGTGTTAGCGAGTTGGCTTCCGAGTCTGAAAAGCCGAATCGTTCCCGACCAGGTGGCAGTGCGTGCTTCACAAGCTTCGCATGCACTTCCAGTAGCGTTCTCAGTAGGAGTTGATTGCATGACGAAGATCTATGTTGGCAACCTGCCATTTTCCGCGACCGACGCCGAGGTGCGTGAGCTGTTCGCGCAGCACGGCACCGTGGAGTCCGTGAGCCTGATCACCGACCGCGACACCGGCCGTCCGCGCGGCTTCGGCTTCGTGGAGATGTCCCGCGCCGACGCCTCGCGCGCCATCCAGAACCTCAACGGTAAGGACCTCGGCGGACGTCCGCTGCGCGTCAATGAGGCTCAGGAGCGCACCGGTGGCGGCGGCGGCGGCGGCGGTGGTGGTGGCAACCGCGGCGGCGGCGGCGGCGGCGGCGGACCCAAGCGCTGGTAGACCAGTAACCGCGAGGGCCGGTCGTCACTGCCGGGAACGGCAGGGGCGTCCGGCCCTTTTCATTGCAGTGCAGCGAATCGGAGTCATTTCTTCATGGGTAAAGGCGATCACAGAAGCCGTCGCGGCAAGATCTACCAGGGGTCATTCGGCAAGTCCCGTCCCAAGGACCCGGCGAAGAAGAAGCGCCGGGCCGCGAAGACCGCCAAGCGCTAGACGGCGCCGGCTAGAGGCCAGCGAACGGCGTGCCCGCCGGGCGATCCGTCGGGCTGAGCTTGCGCGCGAGGAGCTCGCGGATGAGCTCGAGCGCCGGACGCCCGTTGGGCGAGAGCTCGACGGGCGTAGGCTCGAGCGGGGTCACTCGCGTGCCCCAGCGCACCAGGTGCGCGCAGTAGGTGAGTCCCCCGCCGAAGCCCGGCAACAGCAGCAGGCTCCCCGGCCGCACCCGTCCCTCCTCGACGGCCTCGCACAGCGCCACCGCGACGGTGGCTGCGGACATGTTGCCGTAGCGCTGGATGTTCACGAACACCCGCTCCATCGGCACGCGCGCGCGCTTGGCCACGGCCTCCATGATGCGCAGGTTCGCCTGGTGCGGCACGAGCAGGTCGACGTCCTCGGGCGTGAACCCGCGGCGCGCCAGGGCATACTCGCAGGCGCTCGCCATGCCGGCGACCGCGCGCTTGAAGATCTCCTGTCCCTCGAACTGCCAGCGCGTGACACCGTAGAGCACGCCGTGGTTGGCGTAGCGCCCGCCCATGCCCTGCACGCGCAGGATGTCGCGCGCCTCGCCGAAGCAGCCGAGCTTCTCGGCGAGCAGACCCTCCTCGTGCTCGCTCGCCTCGAGCACCACGGCCGCGGCGCCGTCGCCGAAGAGCACCGCGACGTCGCGGTCGCTCCAGTCCATGAACGGGGAGATGAGCTCGGCGCCGATCACGAGCGCGTTGCGCACCACGCCCGTGCGGATCAGGGCGCTCGCGGCCGACAGGCCGTAGAGAAAGCTGGTGCAGGCGGTATTGATGTCGAACGCGGCCGAGGCGCCCGCGCCGATTCGCGCCTGGATGCCCGACGCCATATTGGGCACCTGATCCTCGTGACTGCAGGTGCCGAAGACGATGAGCTCGACGTCCGCGCCGGCCATGCCCGCGGCGGCGAGCGCGCGCGCCGCGGCGACGTAGGCGAGCTCCTCGAGGCCGACGTGCGAGATGCGCCGCTCGCGGATCCCGGTGCGGCTCACGATCCACTCGTCACTCGTGTCGAGGAGCGTGCTCAGGTCCTGGTTGCTCAGAACCGCCGGCGGCAGGCACTTGCCCCAGCCGGTAATCGCCGCATGCGTCACGGAATGCTCCGCTGCCATTGGCTTCATAAGAATAGCAGGCGGGCGCTACAATCGTGAGCGTGCCGACCCCGCCCGCCTATTCGCGCTGGCGCCCGCATCCCTGGCACGGACTCGAGCCGGGTGCGGACGCGCCGCGCGTCGTTAACGCCTACATCGAGATCACGCCCTTCGATCTCATGAAGTACGAGGTCGACAAGGCGAGCGGCTATCTGCGCGTCGATCGCCCGCAGCGTACGTCCTCGCAGCCGCCGGCCCTGTACGGCTTCGTGCCGCAGACCTACTGTGGCGAGCGCGTCTGTCGCCTCGCTCCCGGCTGCGAGCGCGGCGACGGGGACCCGCTCGACATCTGCGTCATCAGCGAACGGCCCATCAATCACTGCGAGGTGCTGCTGCGCGCGCGTGTGGTCGGAGGTCTGAAGATCATCGACCGCGGCGAGGCGGACGACAAGATCATCGCCGTGCTCGAGGGCGATTACGTATGGGGCGAAGCCAGCGAGATCGACGAGCTGCCGCCGGCGCTGCTCGAGCGCATCGAGCACTACTTCGCCACCTACAAGCTCGTACCGGACGAGCCGCCGAAGATCACCGTCGGCGGGCGCTACGGTTACGCGCACGCGGCGGCGGTCGTGCGCGCCTCCATCGAGGACTATCGCGAGGCCTTCGCCGGGGAGACCGGCTGACGCACCGGCGCATCCGGGGCATAGTCGAAGGAGTCGAAGTACAGCCGCCCGGCGCGCAGGCCGCGCCCGGGGAAGCTCGCGCGGATCGCCTCGATCATCGCCGGGGGGCCGGCGGCATAGACCTCGAAGTCCTCGAGACTCTCGTGATCGGCGAGCACCGCCTCGTGCACCCAGCCGCTGCGCCGGTGCGCGCCCGTGGCCGCGCCCGATGCGGACAGCACCGCCGTGTAGCGCAGCCGCGGGTGGCGTTGCAGCCACTCGAGCACGCGCGCCTCCTCGTACAGGTCGTGCGCCTCGCGCGCGCCCCAGTAGAAGTGCAGGTCGCGCTCGATGCCCGTCTCGAGCACGTGACGCAGCATCGACTTCAGCGGTGCAAAGCCGGTGCCGCCGGCGATCATGATCACCGGGTCGACACCGGCGCGGTAGGCGAACTGGCCGACCGGCCCCTCGATGCGCAGCAGTGCGCCTTCCGCGAGCGGCGCGCCCGGTGCGCCCGGCGCGGCGGCGAACAGCCGCTCGGTGAAGCCGCCGCCGCTCACGCGCCGCACGTGCAGCTCGATCAGCTCGCTGTCGTGCGGCGGGCTCGCGATCGAGAAGCTGCGGCGCCGGCCGCCCTCGAGCAGCACGTCGAGGTACTGGCCGGCGTGGAAGCGCAGCCGCTCGACCGATGGCAGGCGCAACCACACCTGCATGACGTCCGGCGCGAGCGGCGTGAGGCGCGCGATGCGCACCGGCAGGGTCTTGATCTCCACGTCGGCGACGCTCGCCACCAGGCGGGCCTCGACGGTGAGGTCCGAATGCGCGCGCGCCTGGCACAGGAGCACGCCGCCGCGCGCCTCCTCCTCGGCGGTGATGCCGAGCGGTCGCCCGTGCGGGTAGCGGATCTCCCCGGCGATCAGCCGCGCGCGGCAGGAGCCGCAGTGTCCGGACTTGCAGCTGTGCGGCAGGTTGAGTCCGGCGGCGAGCGCCGCCTCGAGCACCGGCTGGCCCGGCGCGAGGCGCAGCGTGCGCCCGTGCGGCTCGATTCGAACGCTGTGTTCCTCGCTCAAGCTGTCATGTGCCTTTCACGCGGGCTGCGCGCGCTGCAGGGTAGACTAGTCGCGCGCGGAGGCGAAGGCCAAGGAGCAGCCGTGTTCAGGAATCCGTCGTCGCAGGAGATCGCCGCGCTCCTGCGCCGCGTGCAGACCATCGCCGTGGTGGGTCTCTCCGCCGACCGCACCCGTCCGAGTCACGGCGTCGCCCGGGCCATGCAGCGCTTCGGCTACCGGATCATTCCCGTGACGCCCATGGCCGAGAGCATCCTCGGGGAGGCGGCGGTGGACGGGCTCGATCAGGCCGCGGACGTGCTCGCCCCCGGCGAGCGCATCGATCTCGTCGACGTCTTCCGCCGCCCGGTACACGTGCCCGGCATCGTCGCGGACTGCATCCGCCTGAAGCTCCCGGCGCTGTGGCTGCAGGAGGGCGTCATCGACGCCGCCGCGGCCGAGCGCGCCGCGTACGCGGGGATCTTCACGGTCATGGATCGCTGCATCTTCAGGGATCGCGCGGCACTGCGCTGAATTTCCGCTATGCTTGCGCGTAATGCGCATCGATTTCACGAAGATGCACGGGGTCGGCAACGATTTCGTCGTCTTCGAGGCGCCCGCTGACGAGTCCCTCCTCGAGCCCGAGCGGCTGCGTGCGCTCGCCGACCGCCGCACCGGCATCGGCTTCGATCAGGCGCTGGTCCTGAGTGGCGCGCGCCGCGCGGACGCCGCGGTCTTCTACCGGGTCTTCAACGCCGACGGCCACGAGGTCGAGCAGTGCGGCAACGGCGCGCGCTGCATCGCCGCGCTGCTGCACGAGCGCGGCCGCACGCGCGACGGCGCCGTCACCCTCGAGAGCCCCGCGGGCGTGGTGCAGGCGCGACTGTGCGACTCCGGGCACGTGGCCGTAGACATGGGCGTGCCGGACTTCGCGCCTCCCTCGCTGCCGTTTCTCGCCGAGCGCGAGGCCGACAGCTACGCGCTCGAGGTCCAGGGACAGAGCGTCGAGATCGGCGCGGTCTCGGTGGGTAACCCGCACGCCGTGCTCACGGTGGCCTCGGTGGGCGCCGCACCGGTGGCGACCCTCGGACCGCAGATCGAGCGCCATCCGCGCTTTCCGCGCCGGGTGAACGTCGGCTTCCTTGAGATCGTGTCGAGCGCCCAGGTGCGCCTGCGCGTCTACGAGCGCGGCGCGGGCGAGACCGCCAGCTGCGGCACGGGCGCCTGCGCGGCGGTCGTCATCGCCCGGCGTCGCGGCCGGCTCGACCCCGAGGTGCGGGTGAGCGTGCGCGGCGGCGAGTTGCAGGTAAACTGGCCGGGGCCGGGGGAGCACGTCTGGCTGAGCGGCCCGACGCACATATCTTTCGAAGGTCATGTCGAGGTCTAGAACACTATGACGACACGTGAGGCTCGCGGGCTGGCGGCGGCAGACACCGAAGAGGAGTCCATCGCCGCCTATCTGCAGCGCAATCCGGAGTTCTTCGAGCGCCACCAGGCGCTGCTGGCGCGCCTGAAGCTGCCGCACGCGCGCGGCGGCTCCACGATCTCGCTCATCGAGCGGCAGATCGAGGTACTGCGCGAGAAACAGGCGGGGCTCGAGAGCAAGCTCGCCGAGCTGGTGCGCGTGGCGCGCGCCAACGACGCCATCGCCGACCGCCTGCACCGCTTCACGCGGCGCCTGCTGCGCGGCGCGCCGCGCAGCGAGACGCTGCGACGTATCGAGGCGGGGCTGCGCGAGGACTTCGACGCCTTCAACGCGACGCTCGTCATGATCGGCGAGGCACCCGACCCGCAGGCGCCGGCCTTCGTGCGCACGGTGCGCGCCGACGACGCGCAGCTGAAGTCCTTCGAGACGCTGTTCGCGAGCGGCCGGCCGCGCTGCGGCCAGGCGCGCGACTCGCAACGCGAGTTCCTCTTCGGGCCCGAAGGTCTGTCGATGGGCTCGGTCGCGCTCGTGCCGCTCGGCGAGAAGGGTGCGCTGGGACTGCTGGCGCTCGGCAGTGCCGACCGCGACCGCTTCCATCCCGGCATGAGCACCGAGTTCCTCGCCCGGCTCGCGGACCTGATCGCCGACGCGCTGAGCAGCACCGGCGGGCTCTGAAGTCCGCAGCCGAGGCACGCGGCCATGACCCCCGCGGCGCTCGAGTGGCTCGCCCGCTTTCGCCGCTACATGCTCTCCGAGCGGCGCATGTCCGCGCACACCGACCGCAGCTACGCGCGCGATCTGAGCGCGCTCGTCAAGTACTGCGAGCGCGCGGGCCTGCGTGACTGGAGCGCGCTCGACACGCAGCACGTGCGCGCCTTCGCCGCGCATTCGCACGCCGGCGGCCTCGCGCCACGCAGCATCCAGCGGCGTCTGTCCGCCGTGCGCAGCTTCTACGCCTTCCTGCTGCGCGAGGCCGCGGGCGCGCTCGCCACCGGCGGCGCACGCGGTGTCCGGCGCGTGAAGCTCAATCCCGCCCACGACGTGCGCGCGCCCAAGGCGCGGCGGCGCCTGCCGCAGACGCTGGATGCCGACCAGATGGGACGGCTGCTCGAGATCCCCGCCGGCGAGCCGCTCAGCGTGCGCGACCGCGCGATCATGGAGCTGCTGTATTCCTCGGGACTGCGTCTCGCCGAGCTCGTCGGCCTGGACCTCACCAGCATCGACCTCAAGGACCGGCTCGTCGAAGTGCTCGGCAAGGGCCGCAAGACACGCATCGTGCCCGTGGGGCGCGCGGCCGCCGAGGCGCTGCACGTATGGCTCAAGGAGCGTGCGGGACTTGCGCGCGCCGACGAGACGGCGCTGTTCATCGGCCGCCGCGGCCGCCGGCTCGGGCCGCGCGCGGTGCAGAACCGGGTGGACTACTGGGCGCGCCGCCAGGGGCTGAGCATGCACGTGCATCCGCACCTGTTCCGCCATTCCTTCGCCTCGCATCTGCTTGAATCGAGTGGAGAACTGCGCGGCGTGCAGGAGCTGCTCGGACACGCGGACATCTCCACCACCCAGGTCTACACTCACCTTGACTTCCAGCACCTGGCCCGCATCTACGACGCTACGCACCCGCGCGCGCGCCGCAAGGCCTAGGCCAAGGCAGGGCGCCGGGCCTGCGGCCCGCGACGCAAGACGAGACACAGAAATCCATGAGTGAGACTTCCGGTTTCAATCCCCACGGCACCACCATCCTCGGCGTGCGCCGCGAGGGTGCCATTGCCTTAGGGGGCGATGGCCAGGTGACGCTCGGCAACAGCGTGATGAAGGGCAACGCCCGCAAGGTGCGCCGGCTCGCCAACGACAAGGTGCTGGCCGGCTTTGCCGGCGGCACCGCGGACGCGTTCACGCTCTTCGAGCGGTTCGAGGGCAAGCTCGAGAAGTACGGCAATCTCACCCGCGCGGCGATCGAGCTCGCCAAGGACTGGCGCTCGGACCGCTACCTGCGGCGCCTCGAGGCGCTGCTGCTGGTCGGCGATCCGGACAAGATGTTCCTGATCTCCGGCAACGGCGACGTCATCGAGCCGGAGCACGACGTCGCCGCGATCGGCTCGGGCGGGCAGTACGCGCTCGCCGCTGCGCGCGCGCTCGTGGACGCATCCTCGCTCGACGCGCGCGCGATCGTCGAGCGCTCTCTCAACATCGCGGCCGACATCTGCATCTACACCAACCGCAACCTGGTCATCGAGGAGCTGAAACGCTCCACGACCTCGCCGGTCTAACGGAAGCCATGGAAGCACTCACACCCCGTCAGATCGTCCAGGAACTGGACAAGCACATCATCGGCCAGGACGCGGCCAAGCGCGCCGTGGCCATCGCGCTGCGTAACCGCTGGCGCCGCATGCAGGTCAGCGAGCCGCTGCGCCAGGAGATCACCCCGAAGAACATCCTCATGATCGGCCCCACCGGGGTCGGCAAGACCGAGATCGCGCGCCGTCTGGCGCGGCTAGCCAACGCCCCGTTCGTCAAGGTCGAGGCGACCAAGTTCACCGAGGTCGGCTACGTCGGCCGCGACGTCGAATCGATCGTCAAGGAGCTCGCCGACGTCGCCGTGAAGATGACGCGCGAGCAGGAGATGGCCAAGGTGCGCGAGCGCGCCCTGGACGCGGCCGAGGAGCGCGCGCTGGACGCGCTTCTGCCCAAGCCGCGCATGATGGGCTTCTCGACCGACGAGCCCGCGAGCGCGCGCGACGGGGAGACGCGGCAGAAATTCCGCAAGATGCTGCGCGAGAAGGAGCTCGACGATCGCGAGATCGAGATCGAGCTGCGCTCCATGCCCGCCGGGGTCGAGATCATGGCACCCCCGGGGATGGAGGAGATGCAGCAGCAGCTGCAGTCGATGTTCCAGAACCTCGGCGGCAACCGCACCCGCACCCGCAAGGTGAAGGTGCGCGAGGCGCTCAAGCTCCTCACCGACGAGGAGGCCGGCAAGCTCATCAACGAGGACGAGCTCAAGATCCAGGCGCTCGCCAACGCGGAGCAGAACGGCATCGTCTTCATCGACGAGATCGACAAGGTGACGCGCCGCCAGGAGACGATCGGCGCCGACGTCTCGCGCGAGGGCGTGCAGCGCGACCTGCTGCCGCTCGTCGAGGGCTCGACCGTGGCCACCAAGTACGGGCCGGTGAAGACCGACCACGTGCTCTTCATCGCCTCCGGCGCCTTCAGCCTCTCCAAGCCCTCGGACCTCATCCCCGAATTGCAGGGGCGGCTGCCGATCCGCGTCGAGCTCGACTCGTTGAAGGTGGGCGACTTCGTGCGCATCCTCACCGAGCCGGACGCCTCGCTCACGGCGCAGTACACGGCGCTCATGGAGACCGAGGGCGTGCGGGTGCAGTTCGCCGAGGACGGGGTGCGGCGCATCGCCGAGATCGCCTTCCACGTCAACGAGCGCACCGAGAACATCGGCGCGCGCCGCCTGCATACCGTGATGGAGCGGCTGCTCGAGACCGTCTCCTACGAGGCCTCCGAGCGCGGCGGCAAGGCAGACGGCGCGGCGAGCGTGACCATCGACGCGAAGTACGTCGACGATCACCTGGGCAACCTCGTCAAGGACGAGGACCTCAGCCGCTACATCCTCTAGGGGTTGCCACCCTTGGCGTGCGCGCCGGTCGCGACGCCGATGCCGGTGCGCAGCAGGTGCTGCAGGCCGCGCGGCGTG
>DATBBQ010000112.1:0-7824 GCA_036270915.1 Steroidobacteraceae bacterium | reverse complement strand
CGCAACCAAGTGCTGCAGATGGGCGGCTTCGTGGAGCAGCAGCTGCAGAAGGCCATCACCGCGCTGGTGGAGGGAGACAGCCAGTTGGGCGAATCGGTGGCGACCGACGACTACAAGGTCAACGGCATGGAGGTGTCCATCGACGAGGAATGCAGCCGCATACTGGCGCTCCGCGCGCCCGCGGCCGGGGACCTGCGCGTCATCGTGGCCATCATCAAAACCATCACGGACCTCGAGCGCATCGGCGACGAAGGCGAAAAGATAGGCTACATCGCGTCGCAGCTCGCCACGATGGAACGGCCGGCGGACAAATATCGGGAGGTCAAACATCTTGGACGGCAGGTCGCGCACATGGTGCACGATGCGCTCGACGCATTTGCCCGCATGGACTCTCAAGCCGCGGTGCGAACGGCTCAAGAAGACAGGATGGTGGACGAGGAGTACGAATCGATCCATCGTCAGTGCATCACCTTCATGATGGAGGATCCCCGCACCATCCGTCGGGCGCTCGAAATCATGTGGATCGTGCGTGCTCTGGAACGTATCGGCGATCATGCCAAGAATATCTGCGAGTACGTGATCTACATGGTCCACGGCAAGGACATCCGCCACACCTCGCTCGATGACGTGGAACGCGAGCTGCGCGGCGGCCCCGCGGCGGCCGGTGCCTCGACGTCCTCGCCCGTCTAGTCCCCAGCCTTCGCACCCGTGACGGCGCAGCCCCGCCTGCTGAACCTCGCCGGCTTCCTTGTGTGCGCGCTGCTCACCGCGTACGCGCTCTACGCGCAGTTTCACCTGGGGCTGGAGCCGTGTCCGCTGTGCATCTTCCAGCGTATCGGCGTCGCCGCCACCGGCGTGCTGTTCCTCATCGCCGCGCTGCACGCCCCGCGCGGGCGCGGGCGCTACGGGTACGGGGTGCTGATCGTGCTCGCCGCGCTGCTCACCGCCGCGGTCGCCGCCCGTCACGTGTACGTGCAGAGCCTGCCACCGGGTACGCTGCCCTCCTGCGGCGCCCCGCTCGGGGTACTGCTGAAGTACGCGCCGCTCTGGCAGGTCGTACGCAAGGTACTCACCGGGAGCGGGGAGTGCGGCGAGGTGAACTGGCGCTTCCTCGGGCTCGCGATGCCCGCGTGGGTACTGATCTGCGCGCTCGCGCTCGGCGTGCTCGCGGCGCTCGCGAACCTCAGACGAGCAGGTTCTCGAGCACGTTGACGTACATGCGCGCGAGCGCGTCGATGTCCGCCGCGCGCACGCACTCGTTCACCTTGTGGATCGAGGCGTTCACGACGCCGAGCTCGACGACCTCGGCGCCCAGGGGTGCGATGAAGCGCCCGTCGGAGGTGCCCCCGCCGGTGGAGAGCCGGGGGGCAGCGCCGGTGACGCGTGCGACGGCTTCCTGCACCGCCTGAGAAAGTTTTCCGGGAGGCGTGTAGAACGGCTCGCCCGAGAGGAACCATTCGAGGCTGTAGCGCACGCCGTGACGGCTCAGGATCTCCTCGACGGTTGCCTTGAGTCCCTCGAGAGACTGCGCCGGGCTATAGCGCAGGTTGAAGCGCGCGCGCAGCTCTCCGGGAATGACGTTCGGCGCGCCCGTGCCGGCGTTCAGGTTCGAAACCTGGAACGTGGTCGGCTGGAAGTACTCGGTGCCGCGGTCCCACTCCCGCCGCGTGAGCTCCGCGAGCGCCGGGGCGAGGGTGTGCACCGGGTTCTCCGCGAGCTGCGGGTAAGCGACGTGACCCTGTATCCCGTGCACGGTGAGCCGCCCGCTCAGTGAACCGCGCCGTCCGACCTTGACGGTGTCACCGAGCGTGTGCTCGCTCGAGGGCTCGCCGACGAGGCAGTAGTCGATGCGCTCGCCCCGGGCACGCAGCGTCTCCACCACGCGGCGCGTTCCGTCCACCGACGGACCCTCCTCATCGCTCGTGATGAGAAAGGCGATGCAACCACGGTGGCTCGGGTGCTCGCGCACGAACGCCTCGGCCGCGACCACCATGGCCGCAAGGCCGCTCTTCATGTCCGCAGCCCCGCGTCCGTAGAGGAACCCCTCGCGCAGCGCCGGGACAAACGGATCGCTGTGCCATTCCTCGATCGGGCCGCTCGGGACGACGTCCGTGTGCCCCGCGAAGCAGAAGACGGGCGGCGCACTGCCGCGCCGCGCCCAGAGGTTCGCGACGCCGTTGAAGGGCAGCGATTCCAGCACGAATCCGGCGGCAGCGAGGCGCGCGCCCAACAGCGCCTGGCAGCCCTCGTCGGCCGGGCTCACCGAGCGGCGGCCGATGAGATCCTTCGTCAGTTCAAGCGCTTGTGACATCTGGCTGTCGCGGGAAAGAAGGCATGTCCCTCGGACGGTGGGCGTTTATACGGTGCAGCGGCGCCTCGGGCAAGGCGCCCGGAATGTCACGCGCCTGCAAACTGATGTTGCAAAACTTAGGGGCGGCGGTCACAGGGACGTGGCCGGTCGCGCTCAAGGCAGGGCTACTTTTGCGGCTGTCATGAGAGCGTCACAACACTGTCATCTAATGCGCAGCAGCGACAGTCGGGCACAGACCCGGGTCCACAGCTCAACGTGTCAGGAGTCGAATCATGAATCGAATCAAGGTGAAGCAGGTGCTGATAGCGGCCGCCGGCGTCGCGCTGCTCACGGGGGCCGCATTCGCTGCAGACATCTCCGGCGCCGGCGCGACGTTCCCGTATCCGATCTACTCGAAGTGGGCGGACGCGTACAAGCAGCAGACCGGGATCGGACTTAACTACCAGTCGATCGGCTCGGGCGGCGGCATCAAGCAGATCAAAGCCAAGACCGTCACCTTCGGTGCATCCGACATGCCGCTCAAGCCCGAGGAACTCAAGGAAGCCGGACTCGTGCAGTTCCCGATGATCATCGGCGGGGTGGTTCCGGTCGTGAACATCAAGGGCGTGGCTGCGAATCAGTTGGTGCTCGACGGACCGACGGTCGCTGCCATCTACCTGGGCGAGATCACCAAGTGGGACGACGCGCGCATCAAGAAGCTCAATCCCAAGCTCACGCTCCCGGGCACCAATATCGCGCCCATCTCTCGCTCGGACGGCTCGGGCACCAACTTCCTGTTCTCGAACTACCTCGCGAGCACCAGCCCGAAGTTCCAGAGCTCCATCGGAGCGGCGACCTCGGTGCAATGGCCCGTCGGCATCGGCGCCAAGGGCAACGAGGGCGTGGCCAACATGACGCGCCAGACCGACGGGGCAATCGGCTACGTCGAGTACGCCTACGCGAAGCAGACCCAGATGCCCACCGCCGAGCTCATCAACAAGGCGGGCAAGACCGTGGCGCCGAACGCGGAGGCGTTCCAGGCGGCGGCCGCGAACGCGGACTGGGCGCACGCGGACGGCTACTACCTGATCCTCACCGACCAGGCAGGGGCGCAGAGCTGGCCGATCACCGGGGCGAGTTTCATTCTGGTGTACGGCACGCCGCCCGATGCGGCCGCGACCAATGAAGCATTGAAGTTCTTTGACTGGGCCTACAAGAACGGTGGCAAGATGGCGGCCGAACTGGACTACGTGCCGCTGCCGGACGCGCTGATCAAGCAGGTCCGGGCGACCTGGAAGGCCCAGATCAAGGGGGCGACGGTCGCGAGCACGGCCGACGCGACGCGGATGTAAGGCGCACCGCGGCGACGCCGCGGTGAGGCCTGCGCCGCGGGCGCGACCAGGGGGTTGAACAAGTACCGGCGGCTGCTTCGAGTGCGGGGCAGCCGCCGGTTTGCGGTTACGGGAAAGACAGCGGGCGTGAACGCTTGGCGACGGCGATGAACACGACCGCCGCGGCGCTCGCCTCGCGGCACGCCGCCGGCCAGCGGCTGCGCGAGCGGGTGTTCGGCGGCGCGACACTGGCGGCGGCGCTTCTGGTGCTGTTGCTCCTGGGCGGGGTCGCGATCTCGCTTCTGATCGGCGCGTGGCCCGCCTTCTCGCACTTCAAGCTCGGGTTCCTCACCACCGAGATCTGGAACCCGGTCACCGACAAATACGGCGCGCTCGCGCCGGTGTACGGCACGCTCGTGACCTCCTTCCTCGCCCTGCTGCTCGCGATTCCCGTGAGCTTCGGCATCGCGATCTTCCTCACCGAGCTGGCGCCCGTTTGGCTCAAGCGCCCGGTCGGGGTCGCGATCGAGCTGCTCGCGGCGGTACCGAGCATCATCTACGGCATCTGGGGCCTGTTCGTGCTCGCGCCGGTCCTGCAGCGGTACGTTCAGCCCTGGCTCATCGAGTGGTTCGGGCCGTTGCCGATCGTCGGCAAGCTGTTCCAGGGACCGCCCTTCGGGATCGGCATCCTCACGGCCAGCTTCGTGCTCGCGATCATGGTGATCCCGTTCATCTCGGCGGTCATGCGCGACGTGTTCGAGACCGTTCCGGACGTGCTCAAGGAGTCCGGCTACGGGCTCGGGGCCACGACCTGGGAGGTCATCTGGCAGGTCGTCGTGCCGTACGCGCGCACCGGCATGATCGGCGGCGTGATGCTCGGCCTGGGGCGTGCGCTGGGCGAGACCATGGCGGTCACCTTCGTCATCGGTAACGCGCACCGTATCGGTTCCTCGCTCCTCGCCCCCGGCACCACGATCTCCGCCTCGATCGCCAACGAGTTCGCCGAGGCCGTCGGGGACCTCTACACCTCCTCACTGATCGCGCTCGGCGCGCTGCTCTTCCTGATCACCTTCTCGGTGATCGCGCTCGCGCGCTACATGCTGCTGCGCCTCGACCGCCGCGCGCTCTCCTCGGTATGAAGCGCCGCGCGATCCGCAAGTTCACCAATCTCCTTGCGCTCGGTCTCTCGGGGCTTGCGACCGCGATCGGCCTGTTCTTCCTCGGCGCGATCCTCTATACGCTCCTGAAGAACGGCATCGGCGGCATGTCGCTCAAGGTGTTCACGGCCATGACCCCGCCGCCGGGGAGCAGCGGGGGTCTGCTGAACGCGATCTACGGCAGCGTCGTGATGACGGTGATCGGCATACTGATCGGCGGCCCAATCGGCATGCTCGCGGGCACCTACCTCGCCGAATACGGACGGACCTCACGCATCTCCACCGTGGTCCGCTTCGTGAACGACGTACTGCTCTCGGCCCCCTCGATCATCATCGGCCTGTTCGTATACGAGATCCTGGTCGTGGGCATGGGCCACTTCTCGGCCATCGCGGGCGCCGTCGCGCTCGCGATCATCGCCATGCCGGTCACGGTGCGCACCACGGAGGACATGCTGAATCTCGTGCCGCAGGGCATGAAGGACGCCTCGACCGCGATGGGTGCCTACCGCTGGCGCACGATCCTGAGCGTCATCTACCCGGCGGCGCGCAGCGGCATCGTCACCGGGTTGCTGCTCGCCGTGGCGCGCATCAGCGGCGAGACGGCGCCGCTGCTGTTCACCGCGCTCAACAACCAGTTCTGGAGCACCAACGTCGCGGCGCCGATGGCGAACCTGCCGGTGGTGATTTTCCAGTTCGCCTTGAGTCCCTATCCCAACTGGCAGCAGCTCGCCTGGTCCGGGGCGCTCATCATCACCTTCAGCATCCTCGTGCTGAGCGTCGCGGCGCGCGTCATCGTGGCGCGCCTCGGGCCGGGCGGGCGACGATGAGCACCCCCGAAGCGCAGCCCGCGCCAGCCGCCGTGACCGGCGCAGCACACCCCGTGAAGTTTGAGATGCGGCACCTCAACTTCTACTACGGGCAGACGCAGGCGTTGAAGGACATCAACCTGACGCTGGCCGACCGGCAAATCACGGCCTTCATTGGTCCCTCGGGCTGCGGCAAATCGACCCTGCTGCGCGTATTCAACCGGATGTACGCGCTCTATCCCGGTCATCGCGCCAGCGGAGACGTCCGGCTCGACGGCGAGGACATCCTCGCCCCGAGCGTGGACATCGCCGAGCTGCGCTTCCGCGTCGGCATGGTGTTCCAGAAACCCACGCCCTTTCCCATGTCGATCTTCGACAACGTCGCCTTCGGCCTGCGCCTGTCGCGGCGCATCTCGCGCACCGAGCTCACCGAGCGGGTCGAGGAGGCGCTGCGGGAGGCGGCCATGTGGGAGGAGGTCAAGGACAAACTGCACGAGGACGGACGCAGTCTTTCGGGTGGACAGCAGCAGCGGCTGTGCATCGCACGCACCCTGGCACTCAAGCCCGAGGTGCTGCTGTTCGACGAGCCGACCGCCGCCCTGGACCCGATCTCGACGCTGCGGGTGGAGGAGACACTGCAGAGCCTGCGCGAGGAGTACTGCATCGCCATCGTCACGCACAACCTGCAGCAGGCCGCACGAGTCTCGAATGTGACGGCCTTCATGTATCTTGGGGACCTGGTGGAGATGGGACCGACCGAGCAGATCTTCACCGCGCCGAAGAACCGCCGCACGGACGACTACGTGACCGGCCGCTTCGGCTGATGGAGTTCGCATGAACGAAACCGCCGAGCCGGGTAGTCACGAGCCGCGTGCATCGCGTCCCAACGGCGCCGAGCCGTCCGCCGCCGGCAACGGCGCGGCCGGGACGGAGAGGCCGGCGCGCTCCCTAACCGGGGAGGGTGGGCTGAACCTCAAACCGAGCGGTCGCCTGCCGATCGCCGCTGCAGAGGCGCGCGCCGCGGGCGCCGGTGAGGGCACGGCCCAGGTTCCGAACCCCGTGTTCGTCTGCCGCGACGTCAACGTCTTCTACGACAGCAAGCACGCGCTGAAGAACGTGAGCATCGACGTCGCGCCGCGCCAGGTGCTGTCCATGATCGGTCCGTCCGGCTGCGGCAAGTCGACCTTCCTGCGCTGCCTCAACCGCATGAACGACACCATCCCCGGCGCGCGGGTCACGGGGCGTATCGCGCTCGACGGGCAGGACATCCAGGCGCCCGAGGTCGACGCCGTGCAGTTGCGCCGCCGCGTCGGCATGGTGTTCCAGAAGCCGAACCCCTTTCCCAAGTCGATCTATGACAACGTCGCCTTCGGACCGCGCATCCACGGCCTGGCGAGCAGCCGTGCCGCGCTCGATGACGTCGTATGCACGAGCCTCACGCGCGCCGGGCTCTGGGACGAGGTCAAGGACCGTCTGAGCAGTCCGGGCACCGGACTGTCCGGCGGCCAGCAGCAGCGCCTGTGCATCGCACGCACCATCGCCGTGCAGCCGGAAGTGATCCTGATGGACGAGCCGTGCTCGGCGCTCGATCCGGTGGCGACCGCGCGCATCGAGGACCTGATCGACGAGCTGCGCGAATCGTACGCGATCGTCATCGTCACGCACTCGATGCAGCAGGCCGCGCGCGTCTCGCAGCGCACGGCGTACTTTCACCTCGGCGAGCTGATCGAGGTCGGGGACACCGACCGGGTGTTCACCAATCCACGCCACCGACTCACCGAAGACTACATCACCGGCCGTTTCGGCTAGCGCGCGCTGCGCCGCGATTTTCCCCGACCAGAAAGCATTCGGGCCCGCTTACGCGGGCCCGAATACTGGCGTCCCCGTCCCTGGGACTTTAGGGGGTCTTCCCTGAGGACCGTCGCTAGAACCGGAAACGAACGCCGGTCGTGGTGGTGAGGGTGTTCTTGTTGAGGAAGCCGGAAGCCAGACCGTCGGCGACCGCGGTGTAGAAGGTACCGGCGTACCAGTCAAAGCGCTTGGAGAGCTTGTAGTCGATGACCAGCGAGCCGGATTCCTCGGTTCCGGAGCAGGAGGCGGCGGCGGTGGTGCTGCAGCCGGCGAGCGCTCCGGTGCCAAAGGCGTTCTGCTTGTAACCGTAGTAGGCGAGGGAGATGTCAAACACGTCCGACAGCGGGAACTTTACCCCGGCCCAGAACACCTCCAGGGTCTTGGCGTTG
>DATBBQ010000111.1:0-5864 GCA_036270915.1 Steroidobacteraceae bacterium | reverse complement strand
CATGTTCTTGATGCCGCCCAGGCTTCTTTCCAGCTTGTCCATCTCGCGGCGCAGCTGGGTCGCCTCCTTCTTGCCGCGCTTCTCGAGCGCGCCGGAGGCGGCGAGTTCGGTGATCTCGCCGAGCCGCTTGATCGACTGGCGGATGGTCTTGAAGTTCGTGAGCATCCCGCCAAGCCAGCGCTGGTTGACGAACGGCTGGGCAGCGCGGTCGGCCTCCTTCTGGATGGACTCGCGCGCCGAGCGCTTGGTGCCGACGAACAGCACCTTGCCGCCGTCCGCGATGACTCCCTTGATGAAGTGCGCCGCCTCCGCGTACATCGGCTGCGTCTTCTCGAGGTTTATGATGTGGATCTTGTTTCGCTCACCGAAGATGAAGGGGGCCATCTTCGGGTTCCAGAAGCGGGTCTGGTGTCCGAAATGGACTCCCGCCTCCAGCATCTGTCGCATGGACACGCCGGACATGAAAAGCTCCTGTGTGGGTTAAGCCTCCGCGCATCCCCGTGACCATCCCGAGGCGGCCGCCAGCGGCTCCTCCCGGGACACCCAGTCACTAAGGATAATGATGCGCGTGTGGGTTGCGTTGCCAAAAAAGGCCGCGCTTTATACCATGAAGACCTCGTCGGAACAATGTCTTACGGCGGCAGTCGTGGCCCTTGCGGGAGGGGGTCAGCGGCCTCATTTCACAGCCCTATGCACGTGACGATCAAGAACTCTGAAGAGCAGGAGAAAATGCGAGTCGCCGGGCGTCTGGCGGCCGAAGTTCTCGACATGATCGGCGAGCACGTCGTCCCCGGGGTCAGCACGGAGGAGCTCGACCGGCTCTGCCACGACTACATCGTCAACGTGCAGCGCTCGGTCCCCGCGAACCTAAACTACCGTGGCTTCCCGAAGACGATCTGCACCTCGGTGAACCACGTCGTCTGTCACGGCATCCCGAACGACAAGCGCCTGAAGGCCGGGGACATCGTCAATATCGACGTGACCGTGATCCGCGACGGCTTCCACGGCGACACGAGCCGTATGTACTTCGTCGGCAAGCCGCCGGCCCATGCGCAGCGCCTCGCCGAGACCTGCTTCGCGGCGATGTGGCGCGGTATCGAGGTGGTGCGCCCCGGCGCGCATCTCGGGGATATCGGCCATGCCATCCAGCGCTTCGTCGAGGAGCAGGAGTACTCCGTGGTGCGCGAGTACTGCGGGCACGGGATCGGCCGCGTCTACCACGAGGACCCGCAGGTGCTGCACTACGGCGAGCCGGGGACCGGCCTGGAACTCAAAAGTGGCATGACGTTCACGATCGAGCCGATGGTGAATGCCGGCAAGCGACACGTGCGGTTGCTGCCCGACGGCTGGACCGTGATCACCAAGGACCACTCTCTCTCGGCGCAGTGGGAGCACACGGTGCTGGTCACCGATGCCGGCGTCGACGTGCTCACACTCGGCGCGGCCGGCCGGCCGCACTGACCACCGCAAGATGGGCGTCGCCGATACCGCCCAGCCGCACGCCATGCTTCCGGCCGGCGCCGCCGGCGCGAACTGGCCCCTGCTGCTGCGCCTGCCGGCGCAGCTGAAGGACTCGCAGGATCCTGCCGCGTGGCGTGAGCTCTTGCGCCAGGCGCACGAGGAACTCAAGGATCGCTTCCTCGCCGAGGAGCCGGTCGAGGAACTGGTGCACGCGCGTGCGGCACTCGTCGATCTCGTGCTGCGCGAGGCCTGGGCCTGGCACGGCGCGGGGCTGGCGGCCTCGGCGCTCGTCGCCGTGGGTGGCTACGGGCGCGGCGAGCTGCATCCGGCTTCCGACATCGATTTGCTCCTGCTCGTCCCCGGCTCCCCCGAAGGCGCTGGCGGCCGTGCGCTCGAGAAGCTCGTCGCCTTTCTCTGGGACATCGGTCTGGAGGTCGGACACAGCGTGCGCACGGTGGCCCAGTGCGTCGAGGAGTGCATCGGCAACGTGAGTGTCATGACGACGCTGCTCGAGTCGCGTCCCATCGCCGGCGATGCGACGCTGCTCACGGCGATGCGCGCCGCGCTCTCGCCCGAGCACGTGTGGCCGGTGAAGACCTTCTTCGAGGCCAAGGTGCGCGAGCAGGCCGAGCGGCACCTGAAGGCGCACGATACCGCCTACAACCTCGAGCCCAACGTCAAGACCGGGCCCGGTGGCCTGCGCGATGTGCAGACCATCGCCTGGGTGGCCAAGCGGCACTTCGGCGCGGAGACCCTCGACGGCCTCGCCACGCACGGCTTTCTCACCGAGGCCGAGCTGCGGCGCCTGAAGCAGGCTCAGGCGTTCCTGTGGAAGGTGCGCTTCGGGCTGCACGCGCTCACCGGACGGCGCGAGGACCGGCTGCTCTTTGACCACCAGCTGCGCCTCGCGCAGCGCTTCGGCTACGAGGATGCCTCCTACACGCTCGCGGTCGAGCAGTTTATGCAGCGCTACTACCGCACGGTCATGGACGTGAGCCTGCTCAACGAGCTGCTGCTGCAGCTGTTCCGCGAGGCGATCCTGAGTGAGAGCGAGCCGCCCCGGCCGCTGAATGCCCGATTCCAGGTGCGCAACGGCTCGCTCGAGGCGGTGAGCGAGGAGGTCTTCGCGCGCACGCCCGCTGCGCTCCTCGAGCTGTTCGCGCTGCTGCAGCAGAATCCCGAGATCCGCGGCGTGCGCGCCGCCACCATGCGGGCGGTCGCCAAGAACCTCTGGCTAATCGACGAGGAGTTCCGCCAGAACCCGCGCCACCACCGCCTGTTCCTTGAGATCCTGCGCTCGCCGGTCGGCGTCACCCACGAACTGCGGCGCATGAACACGTACGGTGTGCTCGGCCGCTACATACCGGCGTTCGGGCGCATCGTCGGCCGCATGCAGTACGATCTGTTCCACGCCTACACCGTCGACGCGCACACGCTGTTCGTCGTCAGCAACCTGCGCCGCTTCGCCATCGCGCGCTACGACCACGAGCTCCCGGACGCGTCGCGCGTCATGCAGCAGCTGCCGCGAAGCGAGGTCGCCTACCTCGCCGCCCTGTTCCACGACATCGCCAAGGGCCGCGGCGGCGATCACTCCGAGCTCGGCGCGGTGGACGCCGAGGCCTTCTGCCTCGAGCAGGGCCTCTCGCCCTACGACGCGCGCCTGGTGGCGTGGCTCGTGCGCAATCACCTGGAGTTGTCCATCACCTCGCAGAAGCAGGACATCGGCGATCCGCAGGTGATCAACGCCTTTGCCCGCAAGGTCGGCGATGAGACGCACCTCGACTACCTCTACGTGCTCACCTGCGCCGACGTGCGCGGCACGAACCCCAAGCTGTGGAACTCCTGGAAGGCATCGCTGTTCCGCGACTTCTACCAGCGCGTGAAGCGCGCCCTGCGACGCGGCCTGGAGAGTCCGATCGACGCCGAGCACCTGGTGCGAGAGAACCAGGACGCGGCACGGCGCCTGCTCATGGAGCGCGGTGTCGCGGAGGCCGACATCGCTCGCGCCTGGACCCGCTTCACGCCCGAGTACTTCCTGCAGTACTCCCCTGAGGAGATCGCCTGGCATGCGCGCCTCCTCGCCGAGCGCGACCCCGCGAGCGATGACCCGCTCGTCGCGCTCGATGCGCGCAGCGTGCGCGGCACGACCGCAGCGCTCATCTTCGCCCGTCCGCGCCGCCACGGTTTCGCCCGCACCACCGCGGCGCTCGATCAGCTGGGCCTCAACATCGTCGACGCGCGCATTACCCCCACCGGCGATGGCTTCACGCTCGACCTCTACCACCTGCTCGAGGACGACGGCGCGCCGATCACCGACAGCGATCGGCAGCTGGAGATCGAGCAGGCGCTGTGGCGCTCGCTGCAGGGCAGCGCCGATGCGCCCTTCGCGGTCTCGCGGCGCGCGCCGCGCCAGGCCCGCATGTTCAACACCCCGACGCACATCAGCCTGAGCGTGGATGAGCGCAATCGCCGCTCGGTGCTCGAGCTCACCGCCGGTGACCGCCCGGGCCTGCTGTGCGAGGTGGGCAAGGTGCTCATGGCCGAGCGCGTCGAGCTGCACGCCGCGAAGATCATGACCGTCGGCGAGCGCGCCGAGGACGTCTTCTTCCTCACCGACTTCAACAACCGTCCGCTCGCCGCGCCCGCCGGCGAGCGTCTCAAGGAGCGCCTGGTTCAGGCGCTCGATGAGCGCGAGGCGGCGCTGCGCGCCCCGACGCCCGGGAGCGTGCCGGCGTGAACCCGCGCCTGAAGACGCTGCACGAGTATCCCTTCGAGCGCCTGGCCCGTCTCAAGCAGAACGTAAGCCCGCCGGCCGACCGGCGACACATCGCCATGTCGATCGGTGAGCCGCAGCACGCGCCCCCGGAATTCCTGCTCGAGACGCTGCACAGGCATCAAGCGGAGCTCGACAGCTATCCGACCACGCAGGGTCTCGAGGCGCTGCGCGTGGCGTGCGCCGGCTGGCTGACGCGCCGCTACGCGCTCAGGGAGGGCGGCGTCGACCCCGCGACGATGGTACTGCCGGTGAACGGCACACGCGAGGCGCTGTTCGCCTTCGTGCAGGCGGCGGTCGCTGAGCGGGCCGGCGCGCTCGTGGCGCTGCCCAATCCCTTCTATCAGATCTACGAAGGCGCGGCGCTGCTCGCGGGCGCCGAGCCCTGCTACCTCGACACGCTCGAAGAGAACGGCTACCTGCCCGATCTCGCCGCGGTGCCGGCGTCGGTGTGGCAGCGCTGCCAGGTGCTCTTTCTCTGCAGCCCCGGCAATCCCACCGGCGCGGTGCTGCCGCTCGAGTACCTCGGGCGCGCCCTCGACCTCGCCGACCGCCACGACTTCATCATCGCCAGCGACGAGTGCTACGCGGACATCTACCTCGATGAGGCCTCGCCGCCCCCCGGACTGCTCGAGGCCTGTGAGGCGGCCGGTCGCACGCGCTTCGAGCGCTGCGTGGTCTTTCACTCACTTTCCAAGCGCTCGAGCGTACCGGGCCTGCGCTCGGGCTTCGTCGCCGGCGACCCCGCGCTGATCGAGCGTTTCCTGCTCTACCGTACGTACCACGGCAGCGCCGTGCCGGTACCCACGCAGCACGCGAGCATGGCCGCCTGGCGGGACGACGCCCACTCCGCCGCTAACCGCGCGCTCTATCAGGAGAAGTTCGCGCGCGTGCTGCCCGTACTCGCGCCGCTGCTCAAGGTGGCGCGGCCCAGCGCCGCCTTCTACCTGTGGCCCGAGGTGGGCGGCGATGACGAGGAGTTCGCGCGCGCCCTGTTCGCGCGCGAGAACGTGACCGTCCTGCCCGGCAGCTACCTGGGGCGAACCGCGGCCGGGGCTAATCCGGGCGCCGGGCGCGTGCGCATCTCGCTCGTGCCGCCCGTGGCGCAATGTGTCGAGGCCGCCGAACGCATCGGCAACTTTTTGAGCAGGCACGCATGAACGAGCACACGCAACTGCAGGCCGTCATCGAGTCCGCCTGGGAGCGCCGTGGCGAGCTCACGCCGCAAAACGTCCCGGGCGAGCTCGCACGCTCACTTGAGGAGTGTCTGGCGCTCCTCGATAGCGGCACGGCGCGGGTGGCCGAGCCGCTCGCGGGCGGCTGGCGCGTCAACACCTGGCTGAAGAAGGCGGTCCTGCTCGCCTTCCGCACGCGCGAGAACGAGCTCATACCCGGCTTCAGCAATTTCTTCGACAAAGTGCCGCTGAAGTACGCGCACGCGAGCGAGGCGCAGCTGCGCGCCGGCGGCGCGCGCATCGTGCCGCCGGCAGTCGTGCGCCGCGGTGCATACATTGCGCCCGACGTGGTGCTCATGCCGAGTTACGTCAACATCGGTGCCTGGATCGGCGCGGGCACCATGGTCGATACCTGGGCGACGGTCGGTTCCTGCGCGCAGATCGGCCGCAACGTC
>DATBBQ010000110.1:0-39948 GCA_036270915.1 Steroidobacteraceae bacterium | reverse complement strand
GCAGCTGGTCGCCCAGGGCCGCAGCAACAAGGACATCGCGCGGCGGCTGTCGATCACCGAGGGCACGGCCAAGACGCACGTGAAGGCCATCCTCACCAAGCTCGACGCCATCAGCCGCACCGAGGCGGTGGCGGTCGCGCACAAGCGCGGCCTGATCCACCTCTAGCGCTCACTCGTCCTTGGGGGGCTGGTACCCCTGCGGCGCCTGCGACCCGGGCCCGAAGAAGAACTTCTCCATCTCCCCTTCCAGGAAGCGGCGCGCCTTGGGCTCGATGGGCGTCAGGCGGTACTCGTTGATGAGCATGGTCTGGTGACTAAGCCAGCTCGCCCACGCCTCCCGGGAAACGTGCTCGTAGATGCGCTTGCCCAGCTCGCCCGGATAAGGCACGCGCTCGAGTCCGGGCGCCTCGCGCTTGAGTACGACGCAGTGAACCAGGCGTGCCACGGAAGTCCTTCAGCGCGCCGGCGGCGCGTCGAACAGCGACTCGCGGGCCAGTCCCGCGAGCAGCGTGGTGATCGGCGCCGGCAGGCCGATGCGCGCCGGCTCGCGGATGTTATACCAGAGGCCCGCCGCGGCCTCCATGACCGAGCCGCCGCGCGCGCAGCGCACGAGGAGCGGGGTGATCGTGAGGTCAAAGTGCGTAAAGCCGTGCTCGATGTGCGCGAGCGTCTCGCTGCGCTGCCCGCCGATCGTGGCGCGCACGAACGCCCCGGCCGCGCTCGCGGTGTGGAACTCGGGCAGGCACCACAGCCCCCCCCACACGCCGCTCTCCGGGCGACGCTCGAGCCAGACTTCGCCCGTGTCGGCGAGCGCGACCACCAGGTAGACGCTGCGGCGGCGGCGCGCGGCGCGCGCGCGCGGCGCGGGCCAGTCCGGCTGGCGGTTGCGGCGGCGCGCCGCGCAGCGCGCACTCAGCGGGCAGGTCGGGCACAGCGGCCGCTGGCGCACGCACACCGTCGCGCCCAGGTCCATGATCGCCTGGGTGTAGTCGGCGACCTGCGCGTCGGGGGTGGCGTGCTCGGCGAGCTCCCACAGCCGCCGCGTCGTCGCCGCGCCCGGCGGGCTCGCGACCGCGAAGTAGCGCGCGAGTACGCGCCGCGCGTTGCCGTCGAGGATCGGGAAGCGCTCGCCGAGCGCGAGCGCGAGGATCGCGCCCGCGGTCGAGCGGCCGATGCCCGGGAGCGCGGCGAGCGCGGGAAAATCACGCGGCAGCTCCCCGCCGTACTCCTCGCGCACGCGCACCGCGGCACGGTGCAGGTTGCGCGCGCGCGCGTAGTAGCCGAGCCCCGACCACAGGTGCAGGACCTCGTCGACGGGGGCGTCGGCGAGCGCACGCACGTCAGGGAAGCGCGCGAGGAAGCGCCGGTAGTACGGGATCACCGTGGCCACCTGCGTCTGCTGCAGCATGATCTCCGACACCCACACTCGATACGGCGTGCGCTCGCTCTGCCACGGCAGGTCGTGCCGCCCGTGCGCGGCGTGCCAGGGGAGCAGCGCCGGGGCGATCGCGGAAGTGTCGCTCACGGCGCGCATTCTACGGCACCGCTCGCGGGCGCCCGGAAACGACGACGCCGGCTCGTGGCCGGCGTCGCTGCGTCAACCAAGGTCGCCGCCCGCTTCAGGTGCGATCACACAGCTGCACGTCCCCGCTCATGGTCTTCAGGCGCACGTGCCCGGCGCCCTCGCCGCGCGCGCCGGAGAGCGACTCGCCCACCGGACCGGGCTTGTTGGGGCGTACGTCGAAGCAGTCGCTGATGTCGCCCGAGAACGTCGAGACCTCGTAGGCGTAGCCGCCGTCGGCGCTCGCGCGCACGTTCAAGTCGCCGCTCACGGTGCTGGCGTCGAAGCTCCCGCCGCGCGTCAGCTTGCCCTCGAAGCGCAGGTCGCCGGAGGTGGTGCGGGTGCGCACCGAGTGCGCCGCATCCAGGGTGAGCACCAGGCTGCCGCTCACCGAGCCGGCCTCGAGGTCGCCCGCGCCGTGCTCCAGGTGCACGTCGCCGCTCACGGTGCTCACGTGCAGCCGCGCCGGCTGGCCGTGGCCGCGCACCTTGACGTCGCCGCTCACGCTCTTGAGCTCCAGGTCCGCGCCGAAGATCTCGGTCGAGGTATCGCCGCTCACGCTGTTCAGGCGCTGCGCGCCGCTCACTCCGGTGAGCCGCAGGTCGGCGCTCACCGCCGACACGTTCAGCTCGCTCCCCTTCGGCACCTGCACGCGCAGGTGCGCCTCGCACGCGCAGTTGTTCGAGTGGTTGGGCAGCACGACCTTGACGACGGTGCGCCCGTGATCGCTCGTCACGTCGACGCGCTCCACGTCCGCCTGCATCTCGGCGTGCACGGTGACCTCGGCGCGGTCGGAGCCCGTGACCTCGATGCTGCCGGCGACGTTGGAGATCTCGACCGTGCCGCTGGCCTCCGCCGGCACGCTCTTGTCGAAGCTCTTGCTGAAGTCTCGCCCGGCGGCGCTCGTTGAGGTCCCTGCGCCCAGAACGAGGAGTGCGGCCGAGAGGGTGAGAACACTACGCATGCTAGATACCCCTGCCAGGATCACCGGCTTCGTGCACGTCCGTCAGGGCGCGCATTTCATCCTGATACGTGTTGATGAGCAGTTCCTGCAGCAGCGCGTTGCTCGGGTCCTTGCCGAGGGCGCTCTCCAGGTCCTCCTTGGCGCGCTGGATGGTCGCCAGGCTCGCCGAAACCTTCGCCCGCGCCGGCGGCGGCAGGGCCGCGAGCCGTGCCTGCAGCGACTTCAGCAGCTCCGCCCGCTCGCGCTGGTAGCGCGGGTCGCTCACGAAGCGGGCGTCGAGCGCGGTGCCGCCGAGCGTCTCCGCGTCCGGGCCCGCGGGCACGGCGGGCGTGGGGCGGAGCGGCCCCGAGACGACCGGGGACGCCGCGTGCTCGGGCAGGAAGTCACGCCCGATCCATACCCCCACCGCGACGCTCGCCACCATGGCCGCGGCGGCGAGCCAGCGCAGCCGCGCGAGCGGCGGCCTCCTGAGCTGCGGGTTCACGAGCGCGGGCGTCGCGGGCCGCGCGCGCTCCAGGCGCGCCTCGATCTGCGGCCACAGGTCGCGCGCGGGCTCGATCTGCCGCGGCAGCTCCCCGACCGATCGCACCGGGCGCTCCTCTGGGGCGTTCATGTCAGTTGACCTCCATATTGAGCCGCTCGCGCAGGAGTCTGCGCGCGCGGTGCAGCTGGGCCTTGCAGGTGCCCTCGGCGATGCCGAGCATCTGCGCGGCCTCGCCGTGCGAGTAGCCGTAAAGCGCGTGCAGCACCAGGGCGTCACGCGCCCCTTGCGGGAGCTCGCCGATCGCGGTCTCGAGCTCGCGCACCTCGACGGGCGTCTCGAGCGTGAAGGCGGCGACCGCGCCCTCCTCCCCGTCCTCGGGCGCGACCTCGACCGGGGAGCTCTTGCGGCGCCTGCCGAGGCTCACGTTCACCGCGATCCGGTGCAGCCAGGTGGCGAGCGAGCTGCGTGTCTCGAACTGGGGCAGCGCCCGCCACGCGTTGATGAAAGTGTCTTGCGTACAGTCCTCCGCGAGCTGCGCGTCGCGCGTCATCCTCAGGCACAGCCCGTAGACCCGCCCCGAATGTTCCCGGTACAGTCGCTCAAAGGCCCTGGTATCCCCGGCCCGAGCGCGCTGCACGAGCGCTCCCTCCCAGTCCACCCGGCTGTCCTCGGCCTGCGCGTAGCTCATCTGTCCCTTAGAGGCGCCGTCCGGCCGACCGGTTTAAGGCCAAAGTCGCTCAGGGGCAACACTTTTTCACGGAACCGCCCGCGCCCCACCGCACTCCTTTACTTATGGCCCACACCGTCGGATGCGACGGCAACCTTTCGGGGAGAGTGCCGATGGAAACCATGTACGAGGCGCTGCGGCGCCTTTGGCGGCCGGGCGAGGAGGCTCTCGGCGCCCTCGGTGACGTCCTGACCGAGCACTGGCGCGAGACGGCCCGGATCGGGCCGCAGCTCTTCGCGGCGGGGGCACCGAAGTGGCTGCGCACCTCGGGCGAGCCGGTCACCGTCGCCGTACGTCCTCACCACGCCGCGAGCGGCGGCAGGCTCATCAGGTAGGCGTCCGGGTCGGCGTCGGTCGCGAAGCCGAACTTCGTGCCGCGGTCGTACACCAGGTTGAACTCGACGTAACGGCCCCGCTTGACCAGGAGCTTCTGGCGCGCCGCGTCATCGTAGGGGGTGTCCCTGCGCCGAGCGACGATCTGCGGGTAGACCTTAAGCAGCGCCTCACCGACGGCCTGCGTGAAGGCGAAATCGCGCGCGCGATCCCCGCTCGCGAGATCGTCGAAGAAGATCCCGCCGACGCCGCGTGGCTCCTTCCGGTGCGGCAGGTAGAAGTACCGGTCGCACCAGGCCTTGAACTGCGCGTACGCCCCCGCGCGGTAGCCATCGCAGGCGCCTCTGAGCGCCTCGTGAAAGGCGCGCGTGTCCTCCTCGAACGCAAAGGTCGGCGTGAGATCCGAGCCGCCCCCGAACCAGGCGCGGCTGGTCGAGAGGTAGCGCAGGTTCATGTGCACGGCGGGCACGTAGGGATTCGCCATGTGGGCCACGAGCGAGATACCGCAGGCCGTGAAGCGCCCGCCGGACTCCGCGCAGCCTGCGACCTGCGCGTGCGACTCGGGGGGCAGCACGCCGCTCACGTGGCTCACGTTGACGCCGACCTTCTCGAACACAGCCCCGCGCATGACCCGCGTCTCGCCGCCGCCTTCCAGGGGATGCCCGGGCGGCTTGCTCCAGGGGCGCGCCGCAAAGCGAGCCTCGGACTCGAAGCTCTCGAACGCGCGGCACAGCCGCTCCTGCAGGTCGCGGAAGTAGGCGGTCGCGGTCGCCGCGAAGTCGCTAGGCTCGCTCATGCACGTAGTCGACGAGGCGCGCCACGGCGTCCGGGTCGGTGTCCGGCCAGATCCCGTGTCCGAGGTTGAAGATGTGCCCGGGGGCGGGACCGGCCTCCTCGAGCACGGCGTCGACGTGGCGCCTGAGCTCGGGCGGGGAGGCAAAGAGGGCCGCCGGGTCGAGATTGCCCTGCACGGCCTTGGCGGGACCCAGGACCTGGCGCACCTGCGAGAGGCGCGAGCGCCAGTCGACCCCGATGACGTCGACCTCGAGATCCGCGACCGAGGGGATGAGCGTCGCGCCCTGGTTCAGATAATAGAGAAGTGGGACGCCGGCGCTGCGCAGCGCGCGGGCCGTGCGCCGCACCGCCGGCAGTGCGAAGCGCTCGAACTCGCGCGGCGCGAGCAGGCCCGCCCAGGATTCGAACAGCATGAGCGCCTGGGCGCCGGCCCGCGCCTGCGCGAGCAGATACGCCGCCATTGCGTCCGCGAGATGCGTGAGCAGGCGCGTGGCCGACTCGGGCTGCGCATAGAGGAAGGTGCGCGCGGCGGCGAACTCCTTCGAGGGACGGCCGCAGACGAGGTAGCACAGGAGCGTGAAGGGCGCGCCGGCGAAGCCGATGAGCGGCACCTTGCGCGGTACGCCCGCGCGCACCAGGCGGATCGTGTCGAGCACGAAGGGCACGTCGCGCTCGGGCACGAGCGCGGGCAGCGCGTCGATCTGCCCGTCGCTGCGTATCGGCGAGCGCACGACGGGCCCCGGCTCGAAGTCGATGTCGATCCCTAGCCCCTGCAGCGGCGTCATGATGTCGGAGAACAGGATCGCGGCATCCAGCTCGAAGCGGCGCACCGGCTGCAGGGTCACCTCCGCGGCGAGCTCCGGGCTGCGCGTGAGCGTCGCGAAATCGACCCGCTCGCGCAGCGCGCGGTACTCGGGCAGGTAGCGCCCCGCCTGACGCATGATCCAGATCGGCCGGTGCGGCACCGGCTCGCGCGCACACGCGCCGAGAAAGGCGCCGGGGGACGCGGCGCTCATGCGAGCCACCCGGCCACCTCGGGAGCGAAGTAGCTGATGACGAGGTCCGCCCCGGCGCGGTGAATCCCGGTGAGCGTCTCGAGGACCGCGGCGCGCTCGTCGATCCAGCCGCGCGCGGCGGCCGCCTTGATGAGGCTGAACTCGCCGGACACCTGGTAGGCGACCACGGGCACGTTGACCGCGTCGCGCACCCGGCGGATGACGTCGAGATACGGGCCGGCGGGCTTCACCATGACCAGGTCCGCCCCCTCGGCGACGTCCAGCAGCACCTCGCGCAGCGCCTCGCGCACGTTCGCCGGGTCCATCTGGTAGGAGCGGCGGTCGCCGAAGGCCGGCGCCGAGTCGGCCGCCTCGCGGAAGGGTCCGTAAAACGAGGAGGCGTACTTGGCCGCGTAGGCGACGATCGGGGTCGCGGCGTGCCCGTGCTCGTCGAGCAGCGCACGGATCGCTCCCACGCGTCCGTCCATCATGTCGCTGGGCGCCACCGCGTCGGCGCCGGCGCGCGCATAGTTGAGCGCGACGCGCGCGAGCGTCGCGAGCGAGCTGTCGTTGTCGACCTCACCGTCCGCCGTGACGTGCCCGCAGTGCCCGTGATCGGTCGCGCCGCACAGGCACACGTCCGCCCAGACGATGAGCTCGGGACACGCCGCCTTGATCGCGGCGATGGCGCGCGCGGCGAGTCCGCCGGGGTCCGTGGCCGCACTCGCGCCGGCGTCCTTATCGGCCGGCGCGGCGAATACCAGCACCGCGCCGACCCCGGTCGCGGCCACGTCGCGGGCGTGCCGCGCGGCCTCCTCGACCGAGAGCTGGAAGATCCCCGGCATGCTCTCGACCGGGCGTCGCACGGCGCTGCCCTCGACGACGAACAACGGGTACACGAGCGCGTCCGTCGTGAGGCGCGTCTCGCGCACCATGCGCCGCCACTGCTCGCTCGCGCGCGTGCGCCGGGGCCTCTCCTGTGGAAATCCCATGGGCTCTCGCTCCTGTATCTAAGAGGTCCCCGCGGGGTTCACGACGCGCGCCGTGGTGAGGGCGAGCTCGTGCAGCGTCGCGGTGGGGGCGACGACGCTCTCGTGGCCGAGGGCCGCGAGCTCGCGGGCCGTCGTGCGCCCGATCGCCACCGCGCGCGCCCCGGAGAGCAGGCGCGCGAAGTCCTCGCGTCCCAGGGCGTCGGCGAGCTCGTGCACGGCCGAGGGACTGGCGAAGGTCACCGCGCTGATCTGCGCCCGGCCGATGAGGGCGCGGCAGTCATCGACGTCGAGGCGGCCGGCCTGCGTCTCGTAGGCCGTGACCTGCTCGACCTGGGCGCCGAGCTGGCGCAGGCCCGTCGCGATCGTCGGCAGCGCGCGCGAGCTCGCCGGGAAGAGCATCCGCGGCGGGCGGGCGCCCGCGGCGAGCTGCGCCGCGAAGGCGGCGACGAGCGCCGCGGCGCTCGCCTCGTCGGGCACGAGGTCGACCCGCGAGCCGCGCTGGCGCAGCACCTGCGCCGTCGCCTGGCCGACGGCGGCCACGTTGAGGTGCGCGGGCAGGCGCGGCACGCGCTCGAGCACCGCGGCGACCGCCTGGCGGCTCGCGAACACCAGCCAGTCGAAGTCCCCGAGACGCGCGAGCGCGGCGTCGAGCGCGGCGGTGTCGCCGGCGGCGACCCCCACGGCCGGCCAGAGGATCACCTGCAGGCCGAGGCTGCGGAGCTCGCGGCTCAGCGGGCCGTCGGCACTCTCCGCACGCGTGACCACGACGCTCTTGACCGTGGATGCGCTCACGGCTCCTCCACCGGCAGCGTCTCGCGGCACGCGGCGATGATCGCGGCCGCCCCGCGCACGAGCAGCTCCCGTCCGACCCGCTCGCCGAGCGCCACGGCCTCCCCGAGGGTCGCCGGTGCCGCCCCCTGCGCCGAGACGCTCTGCCGGCCGTCGAGCGCGCAGACGCTCGCCGCGAGCTTCATCAGCCGGTCGTTCACCGTCGCGAGCGCGCCGAGCGGCACCTGACAGCCGCCCTCGATCGTCCTGAGCAGCGCCCGCTCGGCCGCCGAGGCGAGGTGCGCCTCGCGGTCGTCGAGCGGCAGCAGCCACCGCAGCGTCGCGCCATCCTGGGCGCGCGCGCAAACGCCGATCACGCCCTGCGAGACCGCCGGCGGCAACACCTCCGGCGGCAGGTACTCACTGATCTCGGCCTCGAGGCCCAGGCGCGCGAGCCCGGCGGCGGCGAGGACGATGGCGTCGTACTCGCCCTCGCGCAGCCGCTTCAGGCGGGTCGGCACGTTGCCGCGCAGCTCCGCGTGCGCAAGGTCCGGCCGCGCGCGCGCGAGGAAGGCGCGGCGGCGCAGGCTGCTCGTGCCCACGCGCGCCCCGGCGGGCAGCTGCGCGAGCCTCGCCCCCGAGCGGCTGACGAGCGCATCGCGCGCGTCCGCGCGTGCCAGCGCGGCGGCGAGCGTGACGCCCGGCTCGAGCTGCGTGGCGAGGTCCTTGAGGCTGTGCACGGCGACGTCCACCGCGCCCTCGATCAGCGCACGGTCGATCTCCTTGGTGAAGAACGCCCGCCCGCCCGCCTGCCACAGCGGCACGCTCGCCTGCTCGTCGCCGGCGGTGCGGATGTGCACCAGCTCGACGCGCGGCGCGCCGGCCTGCGCGCCGATCAGGCCCTGCACGTGGCGCGCCTGCCACAGCGCGAGCGCCGAGGCGCGGGTGCCGATGCGCAGCACGCGCTCGCTCACGGCTCACCCGAGGCGAGGAAGCGGTAGCCCACTCCCCACACGGTCAGGAAGTGCTTCGGGCTCGCCGGGTCCGCCTCGAAGCGCTTGCGCAGGCGCAGGATGAAGTTGTCGACCGTGCGCGTCGAGGGGAAGACGTCGTAGCCCCAGACCTTCTCCAGCAGGTCCTCGCGCGAGACGATCTCGCCCGCGCTCTCGGCGAGCACCTTGAGGATCATCGCCTCCTTCTCGGTGAGCTCCTGCGCCTCGCCGTTCCAGTTGCGCGCGCGGAAGGTGCGGAAGTCCACCTCGTTGCCCCCGAAGCGCAGCACCGCCGTCGCGGCCGTCGCCGAGGCGCCGCGGTACCAGTCCCAGCGCCTGAGGATCGCGCGCACGCGCAGCAGGAACTCCTGCAGGTGGAAGGGCTTGGCGAGATAGTCGTCGCCGCCGGACTCGAGCCCGCGCAGGCGGTCCTGCGGGTCCCCGCGCGCGGTGAGAAAGAGCACCGGCGTGTTGTCGCCGCGCGCGCGCAGGGTGCGGCAGACGGCGAAGCCGTCGATCCCGGGCAGCATCACGTCGAGCACGATGAGCGCGCACGGGACGGCGCCGAGCTCGCGCAGCGCCGCCTCGCCATCCCCGGCGAGCCGCACGGCGTAGCCCTCGGCGCGCAGGTTCTCCGCGACGCCCGCGGCGAGGTGCGGATCGTCCTCGACCACGAGCACCTGGGCGCCGGGTGCGCTCATGGCCGCTCACCCACCGCCTGCGGCCAGGCGAGCAGGAACCGTGCCCCCTTGCCCGGACCTTCGCTCTGCGCGCTCACCCGTCCGCGCGCGAGCTGCATCAGGCGCCGCACGATGAACAGCCCGAGGCCGGTGCCGTAGTAGCCGCCGCCGCCGCCGGGGTGCAGGCGGGTGAACTTCTCGAACAGGCGCGCGCCGTCGGCGGGGGCGAAGCCGACGCCGCTGTCGCGCACCTCGAGCTCGACTTCGCCGTTCTCGGCGCGCGCGCTGAGCTCCACGCGCCCGCCCACGCCGGCGAGCGCGGCGAGGGCGTTCTCGATGATGTTGCGCACCACGACATCCAGCGCGAGCGGGTCGGAGACCACGTACAGCTCGGCGGGAATGCGGCTCGTGACCTCGGCGTGTGCACCGCGGATGCGCTCCTCGAGGTGGGCGAGGACGTGTTGCACGGCGCCCGCGAGCTGCAGCGGCTCGGACCGGAAGTCGACCCGCCCGCGCTCGAGGCGCGCGCTCTCCAGGATCTGCGTGACCATGAGCTCGAGGCGCGAGAGGTCCGCGAGCATGCGCTCGGTGAGCACGCGCGCCTGCTCGGGTGGCGGGGTGCGCAGCGCGAGCGTCTCGAGCGAGAGCTGCAGGCTCGCGAGCGGCGTCTTGAACTGGTGCGAGACGAGCGCGAGGAAGCCGTCCTGCTCCTCGAGCACCTTGGCCTCGGCGCGCAGCGCGCGCGCGATCACCGCGAGGCACAGGCCGAGCGCGATGAGGAAGAACGTGCCCTCCCAGGCGTACTGGCGGATGCGGCGCCGCTCGAGGCTCTCGAGGCCGGCGGCGACCTCCGGGGCGAGCGCGGCGCGCCCCGCCTGCACGCGGATCCGGGGCAGCAGCTGCTGCACGCGCGCGCCGGGCACGCCCGAGTCGAGCAGCGCCTGCGCGGCGGCGATCTGGTCCGCGTAGTTCTCGCGCTGTGCGGCGACGGTCTCGAGCGTGTAGGCGCGCTGGTCGAAGAGCCAGTAGCCGACCTGCACGGCCGCCACCAGCACGAGCGCGAGCGTCGTCAGCTGAAAGACGCGCACCGCCCTCACGAGGCCGCCCCGAGTGACTCCCCGAGCGCGCCGGCAAACAGCTCGAGGTCGGCGCGGGTATGTGCGAGCGAGAGGAAGCAGGCCTCGTAGGCGGACGGCGGCAGGTATACCCCGCGCGAGAGCATCGCGTGGAAGAGCCGGGCGAAGCGCGCGCGCTCGGCCTCGGTGAGCGTGACGGCCGCGCGCGGCGCGCCGGCCTCGTTCAGGCACAGCCAGAAGAGCGAGCCGACCCGCACCAGGTGCACGGGAAAGGACGCGCGCGCGAGCACCGGCCCGAGCAGCCGCTCGAGCTCGGCTCCGAGCGCCTCGAGCTTCGCCCAGCCGTCCGCGCGCTCGAGCACCGCGAGCGTGGCGAGGCCGGCGGCCATCGCCACCGGATTGCCGGAGAGAGTGCCCGCCTGGTAGGTGTCGCCGAGCGGCGCGAGGTGCGACATGAGCGCCCGCGCGCCGCCGAAGGCCCCGACCGGCATGCCCCCGCCGATCACCTTGCCGAAGGTGGCGAGGTCGGGCGAGATGCGAAGCAGCTGCGCGGCCCCGCCGCGCGCGAGGCGAAAGCCGCAGATCACCTCGTCGAAGATGAGGAGCGCGCCGTGCGCGCGCGTGAGGTCGCGCAGGCACTGGAGGAACTCGCGGCGCTGCGGCAGCAGGCCGTGGTTGGCCGGGACCGGCTCGATGATCACCGCGGCGACGCTCGCGCCCTCGCGCGCGAAGAGCTCGGTGACCGCGGCCGTGTCATCGAGGGGCAGCACGCGTGTCTTCGCGGTGAAGGCCTCGGGCACGCCCGCCGAGGAGGGACGGCCGAAGGTCGCGAGCCCGGAGCCGGCCGCGACCAAGAGGTGATCGGCGTGCCCGTGGTAGCAGCCGGCGAACTTGACGATGAGGTCGCGCCGCGTGGCGGCGCGCGCGACGCGGATGGCGCTCATCACCGCCTCGGTGCCGGAGGACACGAAGCGCACCTGCTCGGCGCTCGGGTAAGCGGCGACCACCCGCTCGGCGAGCTCGACCTCCGCGGCGCACGGCGCCCCGAAGCTCATGCCGCGCACCACCGCCGCGTTCACCGCGGCGATCACCTCGGGGTGGGCGTGCCCGGCGATGAGCGGACCCCAGGAGCACACGAGGTCCAGGTACGAGCGGCCGTCGGCGTCGGTCACGCGGGCCCCCTCGCCGCGGGTGATGAACAGCGGCGTGCCGCCCACCGCGCGGAACGCGCGCACCGGGGAGCTGACCCCGCCCGGGATGACCGCGCAAGCGCGTGCATAGAGCTGCCCCGAGAGCGGGTGCGTACCCTCCACCGCCGGGTCCTGGGCCGGCCGGCTCAAGAATCCCCCCGACCGCCGCGTCCGGTGCGCGCCCCGGCGAAGAAGGCCTCGACCGCATCGGGGCTCGCGTGCAGCGCCGCCGCGCGCAGTCCCGCGAGTGGCAGGTGCGCGAGGCGCCGGGCGACCGTCGCGGCGAGCCGCTCGAGCCGCGCGCGCTCCTCGGCGTCGAGCGAGCGCAGCTCCCCGCGCAGGGCGCGCGCCACCTCCGCCGCGGCGATCTGCTCGAAGGTGTCGCGCAGCTCGGCCAGTCGCGGACCGATGGCCCGCGTGGCGAGCTCGGAGCGCATACGCGTGAGGCGCTCGTCGATCGCCGCGCGCACCGGGGCTAGGCGCACGAGCTGCGCCAGGCGCCGCCCCTGGGCGGCCTCGATGAGATCGTGCATGCCGACACGCGTGCATCCTGCCGCGAGCGCCGCGGCCGGATCAACATTCGGCGGCACGCCGAAATCGATGAGCAGCGGCGCCGCCGCCGCACCCGCCTTCAGGCGCGCGAGCACCGCGCCCGAAAGGAGAGCCTCGCCGCCACCGGCGGCGAGCACCACGGCGGAGAGGACCGGTGGGTCGGCACGGAATTCCTCGAGCGCCATCGCGGCACCCGACGCGGTGTGCGCGAGCTCGCGCGCCGTGCTCAGCGTGCGGTTGACGATGAGGAGCGGCACGCCCCCGCCGGCGAGCACGGCGGCGCAGCGGCGCGTCATGGGTGACACGCCGACGAGCGCGACGCGGCCCGGGTGCACCGCGAGGTGCGCCGTGACGCGCTCGGCCGCGAGATCCCCGAGCGAGGGGGGACGGATGTGCGCCGTCAGGCGACGCACGCGGCGGGCCATCCCGAGGGCCTCGCCGAGCAGGCGATCGAGCAGCGGTCCGCAGGTGTGCGCGGCGCGCGCGTCCTCCCAGGCGAGGCGCAGCTGCGCGGCGATCTCCTGCTCCCCGGTCTGCGCGGAATCCAGGCCGCAGGCGAGCAGCAAGAGATGTTCGACGGCGGCCTCCCCCGTCCAGGCGCGCAGCAGGCGGGCGGCCTCCCCGGCCTGCGGCTCACGTCCGGTGAGGCAGCGGAAGACCTCGGCGCGCAGGTCGGCCGCCTCCCGGCCGTCCTCGGCGGCGAAGAGCACCTCGACCCGGTTGCAGGTGCCGACGTAGAGCGTCTCGGCGGCCCTTAGGCCGGTGCGCAGACCCTGGAGGCGTGCCGAGACTTCCGCGCGCGGCACGGAAAAGCGCGCCACCTCGTCCACGCCCGCATGGCGATAGGACAGGCCGATCACCCCCACCTGGTGCATTTTCGCAGCTTAATGGCGCCCCCGGGGCGAATGTCACCGAACGGTCACGGCGGTGGACGTGCTTCGCAGATGTCAGTACATGGCCCTTCCGGGCTCACCGATTCGGTGCCCCGCGCACCGGCGGTGACTCGGGCTGCGGCGCGCGTCCCACAACTCGGGGCGGGCCTGCGGAAGTGGAGCGGGTGATGGGAATCGAACCCACGTTAGCAGCTTGGGAAGCTGCAGTTCTACCATTGAACTACACCCGCCGGAATCGCGGATCTTATTCTGCGGGCGCGACCGGCGGCAACGCTCGCTCCCGCCTCCCCGCTATCTTTCATCTATGCCTGTCTGCGACGTGCCACGGCATTATCGCGGCGGACAGTCGCTAACGGTGTCCGGCGCCGCCGAGCGGAGCCGGGCGGAACGTCCGCGGAGGGGGACGCAGCCCCCTGCCGCTCGGGTGCGAACGTCGTCCGGATCAGCGCCTCGGCCGGGACCTCGGCGCGAGAATCAGGAGCATGCAACCGACACACGATCGGGCTACCGGGCCCACTTTGGCGAGCGGCGTGCGGCGGGTGAGCGTGCTGCTCGCGGTCGGGCTGCTCGCGGCTGCGGCAGGCGCATGGGGTGAGGAGCCCGCCTCGCCCGAGGGCGGCGCCGCCTCCGCTCCCCGTCTACGAGCAGAACTCGGTGACCAACCGCTCGATCGCGGGGTATCTGCACGGGGAATATCAGCTCACCTCGGACTGGTTCGTGTCGGCGGGCCTGCGGCGCACTAACGACCTGCGCGAACTGCAGGAGAACAGCTTCGTCGTGATTCCCGGGCTCGGCGAGAACTGCACCATCCTCGACCTGAGCCTGCCGCCGCCCTACCAGATCGGCGGTCCCTGCCCGCCGATCAACAAGAGCGTCAGCTTCGGCTTCTGGTCGTGGGAATTCTCGACCCGCTACCGGCTGAGCCCGGAGGTGAACGCCTACCTGCGCATCGGACGCAGCCAGCGCTCGGGCGGATGGAACGTGCCGCTGGCGACGCTGCAGGACGAGCCGTTCAGGCCGGAGGAGCTCACCGACTACGAGCTCGGGCTCAAGGCCAACCTGTTCGGCGGCGCGCTCTCGCTTAACGCCGACGTGTTCTACGGCAACTACGATGACATGCAGCGGCTGCTGGCGCGGCTCAATCCCGACGGCACACCCGTGACGCTGATCACCAACGCCGGCAAGGCGCGCATCGGCGGCGCCGAACTCGAGTCGCAGTGGTGGCTGGCTTCCCGCGCCGCATTGCAGCTCGCGTTCGGCTGGACCGACGCCCGCTATCAGACCTTCAACTACCAGCCCGTGCCGGGCGGCCCGGTGCAGGACCTGTCCGGAAACGAGTTCTACCAGACGCCGCGCTATCAGGCCGACCTCGGCGTGTTCTACCAGGTGCCGATGTCGGCCCTCGACCTGCTGCTGCGCGCCGACTACGCTTGGCAGTCGAAGGTGGAGTTCAACGTCATCAACGACTTCAACTTTCAGGATCCCTACGGCACGGCGAACGCCCGCATCGCCGTCGCCGACCACCCGCGCACCTGGGAGCTCGCGGTGTTCGGCACCAACCTCGCCGACCGGCACTACGCCTACACCGGGGGCACCCTGGGCGCGCCACTCTCGCCGAGTCCGACCATCGCCTGGAACATTCCGGGTGCGCGCCGCGTCGCGGGCGTGGAAGGCACCTATCGCTGGAACGCGCATTGAGCGCGCGGAGCGCATGCAAGCGCCTCGCCGCACCCCAAGGGCAGCCGCGGCCGGGACGCTGATTGCGCTCTGGTGTTCGGTCACGGCAGCGCAGGGGCATCTCGGCGCCGACGCGCCGGCCGCGCCGGCCGCGCAGGCGGCGCAGGCGGCTCAGGCGGCGCCCCCCGGCGGGCTGGCACGCTGGCTGGATCCCGCCAACGCGCCATTCATCCCCATTCCGGAGATCGACACCGGCCCGCAGACCGGAACCACGCTCGGCCTCATCCCGACCACCCTGCGCATCAACGACCACAGCGAGATCGAGCGGATTACCGCTCCGGATATCATCTACAGTCAGTACTTCGGCTGGGGCGCGCGGATGCGGATCTTCGCCTACCCCTCCGAGGACACCCAGTGGTCGCTGGTGGGCGGAGGCAAGGAGCGCGTCGAGCGCGAATTCGACGGCCGCTACCTCGCCGGCCAGACCCGCACCGGAACGCTCTCCTGGTCGCTGGAGGCCCTCTACGACCGCAGCGGCACGCCGCGCTTCTTCGGCCTCGGCAACGACTCGCGCTACGCGAACCAGACCACCTACGTGGACAACCAGGTGGTGGTGGCGGCGTCGCTCGGTCTCAATTTCACCCCGGCACTGCAGCTCGCGTACGAGGTACGCGAGCGTGACGTGGACGTGCTGCCGGGCGTGCTCGCCGGCATCCCTTCCATCGAGGAGCGGTTTCCGGGGCTGCCGGGAATCGGTCACGAGCAGGCGCTCGAGAACGGCGTCGTCCTCACGCGCGACACGCGCGACGCTCCCGTCGTACCGCAGCGTGGCACGCGCCTCCTCGTGTACGGCGGCTTCGTCAGCCGCGCCCTGGGCAGTTCGGTCGCCTACACCTACTTCGGGGCGGAGGCACACGTTTACTGGCCGCTCGGCCCGGGCGTCACGCTGGCCTGGCACGCGGCCCTGCGCTACATGCCCTCGGCCGCCGAGGCGCCGTTCTGGGCGCTCTCAAGCCTCGGGGGCGACCGCAGCGTGACCGACGAGCGCGAGCCGCTGCGCTCCGAGGGCGCCGACCGCTACGTGGACCGCAACCTGTTCGCGAGCGGCGCGGAGCTGCGCGCGCGCGTCGCCGGCTTCAACGCCTTCGGCACGCGCGTGAGCCTCGAGCTCGCCCCGTTCGTGGACAGCGGCAAGGTGTTTTCCAGCTACGGGACCAGCCCGTTCACGCACCTGCACGCCGCCGCCGGCCTGGGCGTACGCGCCGTAGCGAGTCCCTTCGTCGTGGGCTACGTCGACATCGGCTACGGTCACGGCAGGTCGGCCGTGTTCAGCGGCATCAACTACCCCTTCTGATGCATTAAGGCCGCGGCGGGCACCCGGGCACGCCGCCGCCAGTGTTGGGTGCGCGGGCTGGCGGGCCACACTTGGCGGCGCCGTTCCGCGGTGCAAAAATACGGCGACGCGCGCTTGGCGACCCAACTCGTGAGCGGAGGGTAAGCGATGCAGTCCGTGGCGGTGATCGAGCGACACCTCCTGCTCTGGCGCGATCCGCCGGTCTGGCCGTTCCTGTGGCGGGGGCTGCTGCCGCTCGCCGCACTCGCCGCGGTCGTCATCTACGCGCTCGGCCCCTTCGCACATCGCGGGATCCAGGAGCAGGTCGAGCAGAGGGTCCGCGAGCGGCTCAGTAACGGCGGCTTCGCCTGGGTCGGCCTGTCGGTCTCCGGTCAGAGCGTGCGCCTCACCGGCACCGAGCCGCACGCCGGTGACGGCGCAGGTGCCGTCGCACTGGCGCGCACGGTCAGCTGTCCGACGTTGAGCGGGGAGCGAGTGTGCGCGACGCGTGTCTCCGGGGACTTCACCACGGCACCGCCCGTGGCCGCACCCGCCGTGGCCACCGCGCCGGCCGTGCCGGCCGTGCCGGCGGTGCCGGCTCCGGTGCCCGCGGCGCACGCCTCGTCCCACTCGTGCGCGGCCGCCCTCGCCGGCCTCGTCTCCCACGAGCAGATCGAGTTCTCCCCCGGCAGCGCCCACATCGATCCCAGGAGCGGTCCGCTGCTGGATCGCCTCGCCAAGCAGGTGCGCGGCTGTCCCGGAACGGTCCTCATCGAGGGCTACACCGACTCGGTCGGTCGCGGGATCGTCAACCGCCACCTGAGTGAGGCACGCGCCACGGCGGTGCGCAACGCGCTCATCGCGCGCGGTGTAGCGCCCACGCGGCTGAGGGCCAAGGGCTACGGTGCGCGGCATCCGATCGCGGACAACACCACCGAGAGTGGCCGGGCGCAGAACCGGCGCATCGAGTTTTACGTGATCGGCAGCAAGTGAGTCCCTAAGGCAGGAGAGACACGATGGGTTTCCTGTTGGCGAAGATGGTGGTCCTGCTCGCGCTCGCGGCCGCCTCGGGCGGCCTCCTGACCTACTGGTGGTTCCGCCGGCACTACGAGGACGTGACGCTCGAGTACACGCGCTCGCGCGCCGAATGGAGCTCGTGGCGTCGAACGCTCGAGGAGCGCCTGAGCGCGAGGCCCGAAGTGGACCTCTCGCCGCTGAGCCTGCAGATGCAGGCGGTCGAGGACGCGGTGCGCGCTCTGCCCCAGGCCGAGCGCGTCGAGCTCACACCCCTGATGGATGCGATCGCCGCCCTGCACCTGCCGATGCCCGCGCGGCTGGACCTCGCGCCGCTGCAGGCGCGTCTGGATGACATCGAGGTGCGGCTCGCGGAGCTGCGACTCGCACCGGCCGACGGCGAGCCCCCCGGTGAGCGCCTCGCGACGCTCGAGGCACTCATGCGCAGGCTGTCCGAGCGACCCTCCGCCGACCTCGGCCCACTCGACAAGCGCCTGATGGCGATCGAGCACGCGCTCTTCCCCGTGCAGACGCGTCTCGATGAGCTCGAGAGCGCCGTGCGCAGCTCGCGCGGCGAGGCGGACGGCGGTCTCACGCCGGTGCTCGAGCAGCTCTCCGCGCTGCGCGCGCATCTGGAGGGCGCGACCCCCGTGAAGCCCGCGGTGCGCGAGGGCAGCCGCAACCTCCTCACCCGTCCGGCCGAGGACAGGCCCGACGACCTGACGCGGCTCAAGGGCGTCGACAAGGTGCTCGAGCGCACGCTGCACCGCGTGGGCGTCTTCTACTTCTGGCAGATCGCCGAGTGGTCTGCCGAGGACGTGCAGTACGTCGACAGCCAGCTGCCGCGTTTCAGGGGCCGCATCACGCGCGACGGCTGGGTCGAGCAGGCGAGCGAGCTCGCCGCGGAGCCCGACGCCGCGCCGGCGCCGACCGCGCACTGAGCGACGGCGGGACGGCCAGCGCTCCCCGCGGCGCACAGGTGCGCCCGCGCTCTCCTTATAATGGCGCACCATGACGGCGAGTCCTTTCGCATGAACGTTGCAGCCGCGGGCGAGCGCTCCGTGTGCGTCTACTGTGCCTCGAGCCGCAGCGCGCACCCCGAATACCGCACCGCCGCCCGCCGGCTCGGCGAGGTGCTCGCCGACGAGGGTGTGCGCATCGTCTACGGTGGCGGCGCCGTCGGCTCGATGGGGGCTCTCGCGGACGGCGCGCTGAGCCGCGGCGGCCGCGTGCTCGGCATCCTGCCGCGCTTCATGGCCGAGCTCGAGTGGGGCCACAAGGGGATCACCGAGCTGCAGCTGGTCGAGGACCTGCGCAGCCGCAAGCACCTGATGCTCACCTTAAGCCAGGCGGCCATCGCCCTGCCGGGAGGCTCGGGCACGCTCGAGGAGCTGCTCGAGGCGATCACGCTCAAGCGACTCGGGCTGTACCTCAATCCCATCGTGCTCATCAATACGCGCGGGTTCTTCGCCCCGCTGCTCGAGACCCTGACGCGCGCCGTCGAGGAGCGCTTCATGGACGTGCGGCACTTGCAGATGTGGCAGGTGGTGGATGCTCCCGAGGAGGTGCCGCAGGCGCTCGCGAGCGCCCCCGGCTGGAGCGCCGAGGCGCGCGACTTCGCCGCCATCTAGAGCCCGGCGCCTGCCGCGGACGTGCGGAACACCCCGAGACCCCGAGCCCTGAGCATCCCGTGCACGGGTATGAAGAGGTAGTACCCGGCGAGGAACCAGATCGTGCGACCGAGCGCCGCGGTCTGTGGCACACCCGCGAGGAACGAGCGGGCGAGCGCCGGCGCGGCGAAGTAGCCCCCCACCAGGAAGAGCACGAGCGCGGCGAAGTAGCCGGCCCCGGCTCGTGTCAGCGCCAGGGTTCCCGTTCCCTTCGGGTACTGCATGCGCGTGCGCAGGAAGACCATCCCGAGGATGAACAGGAACGTGATCGCGCTGATCCCGAGCGGCGAAACCATGCTGACGTCGAAGGTTAACGGAGTTTAATCATTCGCCCACGGGGGGGCTAACCCCCCGGGACTACTGTGTCGGGCCATGCAAGGCGGGCAGCGCAAGAGGCGTACGGTCCGCGCGCGGCCCGTGCGCTCGCGCGCCTCCCTCACGGCGCTCGCGGCATCGCTGCTCGTGGCGGGCTGCAACCTCGGCCCCTACTACCATCGTCCCGACGTGCCGCCTCCGGGCGACTGGCTGACGAAGCCGGAGCCCGCCGCCGCCGAATGGCCGCCGGCGGACTGGTGGCAGGAGTTCCATTCCGAGGACCTGAGCCTGTACATCGCCCAGGCGCAGCGCGCCAACGACGACCTGAAGGCGGCGATCGCGCGCGTGCACCAGGCGGACGCGCAGCGCCGCATCGCCGGCGCGCCGCTCCTGCCGGCGGTGAACGCGGGAGCGACCGCCTCGCGCTCCCGCGCCGGCGTGCCGCAGGGCGGCTTCGTCACCGCGAACGCCTTCAACCCCTTCGTCACGGCGAGCTACGAGCTGGACTTCTGGGGCAAGAACCGCGCGACGCGCGCGGCCGCCACGGAGGCGCTGCACGCGAGCCGCTTCGACCGCACGACCGTGGAGCTCACCGTCATGGCGGGCGTCGCCGGCACCTACTTCCAGGTGCTCGAGCTGCGCGACCGGCTCGCCATCGCCGACGCCAACCTCGCCAACGCCACCAAGACCCTGGACGGGCTGCGGCTCGAGCAGCGCGCCGGTACCGCCACGGGGCTCGACGTCGCGCAGCAGGAAACGGTCACCGCCACGGTCAATGCGACCATCCCGCCGCTGCGCCAGCAGCTGCGCCAGACGCTCGATGCGCTCGCGATCCTCGTCGGCGCGACGCCCGAGACGGTCGACGTGATCCACGGCACGCTCGATGAGGTCGGTCAGCCGCAGGTACGCCCGGGCCTGCCGTCGCAGCTGCTGGCGCGTCGCCCCGACGTCGCCGAGGCCGAGGCGAACCTCATGGCCGCCAACGCCAACATCCAGGCGGCGCGCGCCGCGTTCTTCCCGAGCTTCTCGCTCACCGCCGAGGGCGGCTACGTGAGCTCCGATCTCACCAGCCTGCTCAATCCCGCCGAGCGCGTCTGGTCGATCGGCGCGAGCCTCACCCAGCCGATCTTCCAGGGCGGCGCACTCGTCGGCCAGTACCGCCTGTCGCAGGGCCGCTACGAGGAGCTGCTCGCCGACTACCACAAGGCGGTGATCTCCGCCTACGGCAACGTCGAGGACGCACTCGTCGCCGTGCAGCAGACGGCCGAGCTCGTGAAGCGCCAGGGCGAGGCCGCGAACCAGGCGCAGCGCGCCTTCCGCTTCGCGCAGACGCAGATGCGCGCCGGCACCATCAACGTCCTCACCCTGCTCAATACGCAGACCGCCCTGTTCAACGCCCGTGACGCCCTCGCGCAGGCAAAATTCGCGCACCTGCAGGCGATCGTGTCGCTCTACCAGGCCCTCGGCGGCGGCTGGCAGGCGCAGGCCTCGTGAAGCACCGTAACCTGCTCGTCGCCGCCCTCGCGCTCCTCGTCCTGGTGGGCGCCTGGTTCGGGCTGCGCGCCAAGCCCAAGGCCGATCACAGGGGGCCGCCCGCGATCGCCGTCGACCTGGCGACGGTCACGGCGCGCGACATGCCGGTGTATCTGGAGGGACTGGGCACCGTGCAGGCCTTCTACACCGTCACGGTGAGCTCGCGGGTCGACGGCCAGGTGCAGAAGGTGGCCTTCACGGAAGGCCAGGACGTGAAGAAGGGAGACCTGCTCGCGCAGATCGATCCGCGGCCGTTCCAGGCGGCGCTCGGGGTGGCGATCGCCACCCGCGACAAGGACAAGGCGCAGCTCGAGAACGCGCACCACGACATGGAGCGCTACGAGCTGCTCGCGCCCGAGGATCTCGCCAGCAAGCAGACGGTCGACACGCAGAAGGCGCTCATCCGTCAGCTCAGCGCGCAGATCAAGGGCGACGAGGCGGCGATCGACAACGCCCGCACGCAACTGGAGTACACCAGCATCCGCTCCCCGATCGACGGGCGCACCGGCATCCGCCAGGTCGACCCGGGCAACAACGTGCACGCGAGCGACTCCACCGGCATCGTCATGGTGACGCAGATCGAGCCGATCTCGGTGATCTTCTCGCTCCCGGAAGAGCACTTTTCGCAGCTGTCCGAGGCGCTGCAGCAGGGGCCGGTGAGCGTGGTCGCCCTCGCGCGCGAGAACGCGAAGGAGCTCGACCAGGGCACGGTCGCCCTCATCGACAACGAGATCGACCAGACGACCGGCACGCTGCGCGTCAAGGCGACGCTGCCCAACAAGCAGCGGCGCCTCTGGCCGGGTGAGTTCGTCAGCATGCGCGTGCTCACCCGGGTCGAGAAGCAGGTACTCACCATTCCGACCAGCGCGGTCGAGCGCGGCCCGGACGGGGTCTTCACCTACGTCGTCCAGCCGGATTTCACCGTGGCGGTCGCCCCGCTCACCACCGGCGCCGAGAACGGCGGCTTCGTCGTGGTGGAGAAGGGACTGAAGGCCGGCGATCAGGTGGTGGCGAGCAACCAGTACCGCCTGCAGCCGGGCGCGCGCGTCAAGGCAAACGAGGCCAAGCCGGCGCAGGCCAAGGCGCCGGAGCAGGCGCCGTGAACATCTCGCGCCCCTTCATCGAGCGCCCGGTCGCGACCACGCTCCTCATGGCGGCGCTGCTGCTCGTAGGTCTCGCCGCCTTCCCCTTCCTGCCGGTCGCACCGCTCCCCCAGGTCGACTTCCCGACCGTCCTGGTGAGCGCACAGCTGCCGGGCGCGAGTCCGGAGATCATGGCCTCCTCGGTCGCGCAGCCGCTCGAGACGCAGTTCGCGCAGATCTCCGGGGTCTCGCAGATGACCTCCACGAGCGTACTGGGCTCCACCCAGATCACGCTGCAGTTCAACCTCGACCGCAACATTGACGCCGCCGCGCAGGACGTACAGGCGGGGATCTCCGCCGCGGCCGGCCAGCTGCCGAAGGACCTGCCGGCGCCTCCCAGCTACCGCAAGGTGAACCCGGCGGACTCGGCGATCCTGATCCTCGCCGTGCACTCGGACGTGCTGCCGATCACCGAGGTCGACAACTACGCCGAGACCGTCATCGCGCAGCAGCTCTCCCAGCTGGCCGGCATCGCGCAGGTGACCGTGGGCGGTCAGCAGAAGCCCGCCGTGCGCGTGCAGATCGACCCGGTGAAGCTCGCCGCGGTGGGCCTGCAGCTCGAGGACGTGGCCAACCTCATCACCACCGCCTCGGTCGACTCACCCCAGGGGGCGATCACGGGGGTGGAGAAGAACTTCACCATCTACGACAACGACCAGCTGCTGACGGCCGCCCCGTGGAACGACGTGATCCTCGCCTACCGCAACGGGGCGCCGATCCGCATCAAGGACGTCGGCGTCGCCGTCGACGGGGCCGAGAACACCCAGATACGCGGCTTCCAGAACGGCAAGCTCGGCGTGCTGCTCCTGGTCTACAAGCAGCCCGGAGCCAACGTCATCGACGCCGTCAACTCCATCAAGGCAGCCCTGCCGCGCGTCATGAACTCGGTGCCGCCGTCGCTGAAGGTCGACCAGGTCATCGATCGCACGACCACCATCAAGGCCTCGGTCAAGGACGTCGAGCTCTCCCTGCTGCTCGCGATCGCGCTCGTCGTGACGGTGATCTTCCTGTTCCTGCGCAGCTTCTGGGCGACCGCCATCCCCGGAGTCACGGTGCCGCTCGCGCTCCTCGGGACCGCCGCGCTCATGTACGCCGTCGGCTACAGCCTCGACAACCTCTCGCTCATGGCGCTCACCATCGCGGTCGGCTTCGTGGTCGACGACGCGATCGTGATGCTCGAGAACATCTACCGCCACGTCGAGGAGGGCATGAGTCCCTACGAGGCGGCGATCAAGGGCTCGGGCGAGATCGGCTTCACCATCCTCTCGATCAGCATCTCGCTCGTGGCGGTGTTCATTCCGCTGCTGCTCATGAGCGGCATCGTCGGGCGGCTGTTCCGCGAGTTCGCGGTCACGGTCACCATGACGATCGCGGTCTCGGCGGTCGTGGCGCTCACCCTGTCGCCGATGATGTGCGCCCTCTTCCTGCGCGACGAGAAGAAGGCGCAGCACGGGCGCTTCTACCTGACGCTCGAGCGCGGGTTCGATTGGCTGATCGAGCACTACACGCGCGGCCTGGACTTCGTGCTGCGCCACCAGGCCGCGACGCTGCTGACCTTCGTCGCCACCGTCGCGATCGCGGTGCTGCTGTACGTGTTCGTGCCCAAGGGCTTCTTCCCGCAGCAGGACACCGGCATCATCCAGGGCCTGACCGACGCCCCGCAAGACGTGTCCTTCACCGGGATGGTGAACCTCGAGAAGCGCCTCACCGACGTGCTCGCCAAGGATCCGGGGGTGGAGAGCTGGGCGGCGTTCGTCGGCGGCGGCCGCCCGCTCAACAACGGCTTCGTGGTGCTGGGACTGAAGCCGCGCGACCAGCGCGACGCGAGCGCCGACCAGATCATCGAGCGCCTGCGCAGGAAGATCGCCGACGTGCCCGGCGGCACGGTGTTCATGCAGGCCTCGCAGGATCTCAACGTCGGCGGCCGCCTGACGCGTACGCAGTACCAGTTCACCCTCCAGGACCCGGACCTGGAGCAGCTCAACTCCTGGGCACCCAAGGTGCTCGAGGCGCTGAAGAAGCTGCCACAGCTGCGCGACGTGGCCTCCGACCAGCAGTCAAGCAGCAGCAAGCTCGCGCTGGTCATCGACCGCGACCAGGCGGCGCGCTTCGGCATCCAGCCGCAGCTGATCGACAATACCCTCTACGACGCCTTCGGCCAGCGCCAGGTGACGCAGTACTTCACCCAGCTCGCGAGCTACCACGTGGTGCTCGAGGTCTCACCGCGGCTGCTCGGCGACCCGGATACGCTCAAGAAGATCTACATCAAGTCGCCGATTACCGGACAGCAGGTGCCGCTCTCGACCTTCACGCGTTACGACACCGACCACACGAGTTACCTGTCGATCAACCACCAGGGCCAGTTCCCGGCGGTGACCCTGTCCTTCAACCTCGCCCCCGGGGTGGCGCTCGGGGACGCCGTGAAGGCGATCGAGAAGACCACCTCGGGCATGGGCCTGCCGGCGGCGGTCCAGCAGACCTTCCAGGGCACGGCGCAGGCCTTCCAGGCGTCGCTGAAAACCGCGCCCTTCCTGATCCTCGCGGCGCTGCTCGCGGTCTACATCATTCTCGGGGTGCTCTACGAGAGCTACATCCACCCGCTCACGATCCTCTCGACGCTGCCGTCGGCGGGCGTCGGTGCGCTGCTGATGCTGCTCATCTTTCACTTCGACCTCTCGGTGGTCGGCCTGATCGGCATCATCCTCCTGATCGGCATCGTCAAGAAGAACGGCATCATGATGGTGGACTTCGCCATCCACGCCGAGCGCGACCAGGGCCTGCCTCCCCAGGAAGCGATCCGCAAGGCCTGCCTGCTGCGCTTCCGGCCGATCATGATGACCACCATGGCGGCGATCCTCGGGGCGCTGCCGCTCATGCTCGGGCGCGGGACCGGCTCGGAGCTGCGCCAGCCGCTCGGCTATACAATGGTCGGCGGACTGGTGCTCTCGCAGATGCTGACCTTGTTCACCACCCCGGTCATCTATCTGTACCTGGACCGCCTCGTGGTGCGCTGGGCGCGCAAGCACCCGCACGCCGAGGGACACCACGCCCCGGCCTCCGTAGAGGCGAGCCCATGAAGATCCTGATCGTCGAGGACAACGAACGCGTCGCCCGCTTCGTCACCCGCGGCCTGCGCGAGGCCGGACACACGGTCGAGCACGCCAACAACGGCCGCGACGGCCTGTTCATCGCCGCGAGCGAGCCCTACGACGTCATCGTCATGGACCGCATGCTCCCCGGCAACATCGACGGACTCGCGATCATCGAGACGCTGCGCAAGTCCGGCAACCGCACCCCGATCCTGATCCTCTCCGCGCTCGCCGACGTCGACGAGCGCATCCGCGGCCTGCGCAGCGGCGGGGACGACTACCTCACCAAGCCCTTCGCCTTCGGCGAGCTGCTCGCGCGCCTCGACGCCCTGGGACGGCGCCCGGTGGAGTCGGGCGGCGAGCGCGTGCTGCTGGTCGGGGACCTGCGCATGGACCTGCTGTCGCGCAAGGTGACGCGCGGCGCGCGCACGATCACCCTGCAGCCGCGCGAGTTCAAGCTCCTCGAGTACCTCATGCGCCACGCCGACCAGGTGGTGACGCGCACCATGCTCCTGGAGGCGGTGTGGGACTACAACTTCGACCCCCAGACCAACGTGGTGGACGTGCACATCAGCAAGCTGCGCTCCAAGATCGAGCTCGACGGCGAGCCGCCGCTGGTGCGCACGGTGCGCAACGCCGGCTATATGATGTGCGAGCATGAATAGGCTGTTGCGTTCCTCGGCCGCGACCTGGGCGCTCGGCACGGTGCTCATGGGGCTCGCGGCGCTCGCCGCCTTCGCCATCCCGCTGTGGTACGCCTGGAACGCCACCGTCACCGCCGGCCGCCAGGAGCTGCTGCGCGAGGATGCGCAGCGCCTCTCGGCGGTGTTCGAGCGCGGGGGCATCTCGGCCCTCACCGCGCACATCGACGCGCGCGTCGCCATGCAGATCGCCGGCGAGCGCACGCTGTTGCTCACGGATGCCGCCTACCAGCCGCTCGCCGGCAACATCGCCGCCTGGCCGCAGACGATCAGCGCACGCGCCGGCAGCAACGCGGTGCTCGCGGAGCTGCCCGGCCAGAACGGACGCACGCTGTTCGTCGAGGCGACGCTGCCGGGGGGCTACCACCTGCTCGTCGGCCGCGACCTCGCGCGCCTCGCCCCGGTCGAGCAGCGCTTCACCTGGGGGCTCGTGAGCGCCGTGCTGCTGCTGTTCGTCGTGGGCGTGCTGGGCGCGTTCCTCATCCGCCGGGCGCTGCTCGCGCGCGTCTCGGACATCGGCCAGACGGTCGGGGCGATCATGCGGGGCGACCTGCACCGGCGCCTGCCGAGCGGCGGCTCGGACGAGTTCGCGACCCTGTCGCGTACGCTGAACGGCATGCTCGATCACATCGAACACCTGATCTGCGGCATCAAGAACGTCTCCAACTCCATCGCCCACGACCTGCGCACGCCGCTCGCCGAGGTGCGCTCGCGCCTCGAGGAGCTGGCGCTCACCCGGCCGCCGCCGGCCGAGGCCTACGCGGAGATCGAGGCGGCGGTGGCGGACGTCGACCGGGTGATGGGTATGTTCAACGCGCTGCTGCGCCTGGCGGAGATCGACTCGGGCGCGCGCCGCTCGGGCTTCGTGCGTGTGGATGCCGCCAGGGTGGCCGCCGAGGTGGTGGAGTTCTACGAGCCCGCCGCCGAGGAGAAGGGCGTGGTGTTCTCGTTCCTGAACGGCGGGGAGGCCCCCGTCGCCGGCGATCCGGTGCTGCTCGCCCAGGCGCTGAGCAACCTCATCGACAACTCCCTCAAGTGCGTCGCCGAGAAGGGCGCGATCAGCGTGCACGTCGGCCGCCGCGCCGACGGCGCGGTGGAGATCGCGGTGGCCGACGACGGACCGGGTATCGCGGACGCCGACAAGCCCAAGGCCACCGAGCGCTTCTTCCGCGGCGATGCCAGCCGCGGCACGCCCGGGGTGGGCCTGGGGCTGTCGATCGTGGACGCGGTCGCCCGGCTGCACGGCGGGGTGCTGCAGCTGCTCGACAATCACCCCGGCCTGCGCGCGCAGATGGTGCTGCCGGGTCGCTGAGCCCGCCCCGCCTTCGGCGGGGGCGGGCCTTCGTCTACTGTTTCTGCGTCGCGTCCATGAAGGCGTCGATGTCGCGCTTCATCTTGGCGATCGAGGGCGGGTTCACGTACATCATGTGCCCGGCCTCGTAGTACTTCATGCTGATGCGCGGTCGCAGGTCCTGGGGTATGCCGAGGTGCGCCATGACGTACTCGGTCGCCGAGAAGGGCGTCGCGAGGTCGTAGTAGCCGTTCAGCACCAGTACCTTGAGGTTCGCGTCCTTGATGAGCGCCTCGGCCAGGTCGACGTCGGTATTGACCACCGGCTGATCGCCGAGCGCGGTCTTGTGCGTCCACTTCCAGTGCTCGCCGATCTCGAAGTTGGTCGTCCGGTAGGTCACGCCCTGACCGAACTTGAGCTCCCCGTGGTAGTAGTCGAGGAAGGTCGCCGCATAGGCGGCGCTGATGGCCTCGGACTGCGGATCGTAGTCGGTCTCCTTCTGCAGCGGGTCCCAGGTAGGACCGACGAAGCGCCCGTCGAGGCGGCCGACGGTCTTGCGCTGTGCCCGCAGCAGCTCGTGCGCGAAGGCGTTCTCGGAGACGCGCAGGTTCGCCTCCTTGAGGTACTCGACCGGCAATCCGGTGTACTCGTGCATCTTCTCGGCGACCGCCTGGCGCTCGGCGTCACTCAGGGCGTCGCCCTTGATGAGCGCCGCGTTGTAGGGCCCCATCGCGTAGGCGCGTACCTCGGTGAGGAAGGGCTCGAGGGCGGCCGGCTGGCTCGGCACCATCTTGTGGTAGGCGGCGACCGCGGCGTAGGCCGGCAGGTAGACCGCGTACGGGCGGTCGTTGCCGGGCAGCTCGGCGAAGATCGCCTCGATGTCGGTCGCCACCGAGACCAGGATCAGGCCGTTGAAGGCAAAGGAGCGGCGCGCCCGCAGGTAATTGACGATCGCCGCCGCGCGCGTGGTGCCATAGCTCTCCCCGAGCAAGTACTTGGGCGAGGTCCAGCGCTCGTTGTCGCTGACGTACTGCGCGATGAAGCGGCTGACCGAGTCGATGTCCGGATCGACCGCCCAGAACTCGTCGTCCTTGTGAGCGCAGACCGCGTGGGACAGGCCCGTGCCGACCGGGTCGATCATGACGAGGTCGCTCTTGTCGAGGAGCCCGTACTCGTTCTCCACGGTGCGGTAGGGGCCGGCCGGGGTGGGCGCCGGGTCGGAGACCACGACGCGCCTGGGTCCGAGCACCCCCATGTGCAGCCACAGGGAGGAGGAGCCCGGGCCGCCGTTGAAGGCGAAGGTGATCGGGCGCGTTCCGCCCTTCGCGTCCTTACGGGTGTAGGCGACGTAGCCGATGCTGGCGATCGGCTTGTCCGCGTCGTCGCGCACGATGAGCGTGCCCGCGGTCGCGGTGTAGTCGAAGCCCTTGCCGCCGGCGGAGAAGCGGTGCTGCGTGACGGAGCTCTCCGCCTTCGGCAGCCGCATCCACTCTTCCTTCTTGTCGCCCTTGATGTCGATCTTGCACAGCTGCGACACCAGTCCCGGGGACGGGGCGTCGCTCTTCTCGCCCTTGGGCGGGGAGTCCTCCGCATAAGCCGCGCCGGCCAGACCCGTGAGGGCGATGACGCCCGCCAAGCAGCCCTTCAGCATCGACATCTCCTTGGATTCTCTGCGCACGCGGCGCAAACGCCGCGGCTTATACCACGAGCGCGCCCGCGTGCGCCGGCGGATCGCCGCGGGCGCGCTAAGATGGCGGGCCGCTCCCGGCCTTTAGACCCGATCTACATGACCGACGCCACGCATCCGCGCCCCATCCGCTCGTTCGTGACCCGCGCCGGGCGCATCACGGACGCGCAGCGCCGGGCGCTCGAGGAGTTGTGGCCGCGCTACGGCGTCGCCCACTCTCCCGCGCCGCTCGATGCCGACGCCCTCTTCGGCCGCCGCGCGCCGCGGGTGTGCGAGATCGGCTTCGGCAACGGCGACAATCTCCTCGCGCTCGCCGCCGCCCACCCCGGGCAGGACTTCCTCGGCGTCGAGGTGCACCGCCCGGGCGTGGGGCGCCTGCTGCTCGCGCTCGAGCGCGCACGGCTGACGAACGTGCGGGTCATCTGCCGCGACGCGGTCGAGGTGCTCGCCTCGCAGATCGCGCCCGCTTCGCTCGCCGAGATTCTCATCCTCTTCCCCGATCCCTGGCCCAAGAAGCGCCATCACAAGCGCCGCCTGCTGCAGGCCCCGTTCGCCGCCCTCGCCGCGAGCCGGCTCGCCCCGGGGGGCGTGCTGCGGCTCGCGACCGACTGGCAGCCCTACGCGCTCGAGATGCTCGCGGTCCTTGCCGGGACCGGCGACCTTCAGAATCTCGCCAGCGACGGGGGCTTCGTGGCGCGCCCCGCGGCGCGCCAGGCGACACGCTTCGAGCGCCGCGGCGAGCGGCTCGGCCACGAGGTCTTCGACCTCGCCTTCCGGCGTGCCTGATCAGCCGAGGTTGAATGCCTGGCGCAGCCCGTCGAGCACGAACTGCACGGCCAGCGCGCCCAGGATCACACCGAGCAGTCGGCTGGCGACGTTGGCGCCGGTGACGCCGATCACCCGCATCAGGGGTTCGGCGAGCAGCATGCACACGAGTGCCAGGGCGAGCACCACAAGCACCCCGAGGAGGTAGGCGCCGAAGAGCGCCGGCTGCACCGAGAGGTGCAGCGGAGCGAACCACAGCAGGATGGTCGCGAGCGCCCCGGGCCCGGCGATGAACGGGAAGGCGAGCGGAAACACCGAGACGTCCGCGCGGCGCTTGCTCTCGGCCGCCTCGCTCTGCGAGGTGCGGGTGCCGGATTCACGCGCGAACACCATCTCCAGGGACAGCAGAAACAGCAGCATGCCGCCGAAAATGCGAAACGCCTGGAGGCTGATGCCCATGAGGTCGAGAAACCCCGCACCACCGAGTGCGAACAGCACGAGGATGGCGGCGGCGATGACGACCGACTTCAGCGCCATGCGCCGCTTGTACTCGCCGGTCGCGCCGCTCGTGAGCCCGCTAAACAGCGGGATCAGCGAGATCGGCTCGACGACCACGAAGAACACTACGAAGAATTTCAGCGGTTGCTCGAACATTGATGCTGCGCAAAAAAATGCCGCTTACGCGGCGCGGACGGAACGTGCGCTCGGGCTTGGCAACGGCGAATAAGTCCTTGAAACGGTCAACCGCCGGGCGCAACATCGATTGTAGAACGCCCGCGTGTTCTACGGCACTTCCGACGTTTTCCGCGCAAGAGGTGGCGACCATGGCGAGTCCGCAACCGGCTATCGGCGACTGGTATCGCTTACACGGCGGCGCGCTGTTTGAAGTAGTCGCACTCGATGACGACGACGGCACCGTCGAGATCCAGTATTTCGACGGTACGGTCGAGGAGATGGACATCGAGGACTGGGACACGCAGTGGGACGACGGCGCGCTGGAGGCCGCCGAAGCCCCCGAGGACTGGACCGGCTCGGTCGACGTCGCGGGCGGCGATGACGACGCGCGCAGCACGGACCCGGGCGACGAAGAGCGCGACCTGCGCGCGAGCGGCCTGGACGGCATCGACCTGTTCGAATAACCCCTAACGGTCCGCCGCGGCGAGCGCCTCCGCCGCCACACCCTCCGCGAGCATCACGACGCCGGCGACGACCTCGAGCGGCACGGGCTTAAGCGCGCGCCCCGCGCACGGTCCCGCGACGCACAGCCCCGTCGACTTCTCGAAGAGCGCGCCGTGCGAGGCGCACAGGATGAGCGTGCCGTCGGCGGTGAGGAAGCGCCCGGGGAGCAGGTCGAGCGGGTGTCCGGCGTGCGGGCAGCGGTTGACGTAGGCGCGCAGCTGCCCGCCCGCGCGCACGACGAACCCGCGCAGCGGCCAGTCCCCGCCCCCGAGGCGAAACGCGCAGGCCCCCTGACGCTCGACGTCCGCGACCCGGCACAGGACGCGCGTGACGTCGATCTGCACGCGCGCCGTCACTTCGCCGGCGCCGTGGCGGGCGAGTGCACGAGCGCGCCCGGGTCGCCTTCGGTGCCCTGCACGTCGAGCGCCTCGATGCGCCGGCGCTTCAGCCACACGATGGCCAGTCCCGGGAGCGCGAGCACGAAGCTCGCGACGAAGTAGCCGTACCAGCCGGCGTGGTCGGCGATCCACCCCGCCGGGTAGCCGAGCGAGTAGCGCGGCAGCGTGGCCAGCACCGACAGCAGCGCATACTGAAACGCGCTGTAGCGCATATCACAGAGCGCCATGATGAGAGCGATGAGGGCGATGCCGCCCATGGCTCCGGCGACGTGCTCGATGACCACCGCCGCGACCATGATCGGGTAGCTCTTGCCGGCGAGCGCGAGCGCACAGTAGAGCAGGTTGCTCAGCGCCTGGAGCACGCCGAAGGTCAGCATGGAGCGCAGCAGGCCCAGGCGCACCATGAGCACGCCGCCGAGGATCGAGCCGCCGATGGTGCTCGCCGTAAACAGCGACTTCACGAAGTAGGCGATCTCGGCCTTGCTGAAGCCGACGTCCATCATGAAGGGCGTGAACAGCTTGTTGGCGAAGGCATCGCCGACCTTGAAGAGCAGCACGACCGCGAGCAGCGACACCGCCGCCGGATTGGCGAGCAGCTCGCGCAGCGGCGCGATCACCGACTCCGCGAGCGTGCGCGGCTGGTAGGCGTTGTGCGAGCTCGGCGCGCGTAGCGTCGCCACGCAGAACAGCAGCATCGCCACCGCGAGCGTGAGGAACGCGGCGCGCCAGCCGACGTACTGCGCGATGAGCAGCGCCGCCCCCACGGCGAGCCAGGAGGCCGCGCGGTAACCGAGATTGGTGGCCGCGGCGGCGAGCCCGCGCTCGCTCGGCAGCGACACGTCCGCGCGCCAGGCGTCGATCGCGATGTCCTGGGTCGCGGAGAAGAACACGACGGCGAGCGCGCACGCGAACACCGGCCTGAGCCCGGCACGCGGGTCGAGGAGCGCGAGCGCGGCGATCCCGGCCGCGAGCGCGATCTGCATGAGGAGCATCCAGCCGCGCCGGCGGCCGAGGAAGGGCAGCGTGTAGCGATCGACGATGGGGGCCCAGAACACCTTGAGCACGTACGGCAGCGATACGTAGGTCATCGCGCCGATCAGGGTGTTGGAGAGGCCACCGTCCTTCAGCCACGCCTGCAGGGCACTCTCGGTGATCTGGTTGGGGAAGCCCGACGCCGCCCCGAGCGCGAGGATCGCGAGCATCTTCGGACTGGCGAGCACCTCGCGCAGGCGCGGCTGCACCCGCGGCTCGCTCACAGGTCGTAGTCCATGATGAGCGGGGCGTGGTCCGAGAAGCGCCGGCGCGTGTAGATCGCCGCGCGGCGCGCGCGACCGGCGAGCGTGCGGCTCACCACCTGGTAGTCGATGCGCCAGCCGACGTTCTTTGCCCGGGCCGCACCGCGGTTCGACCACCAGGTGTAGAGGTCGGGCTTCTCGGGGTGCACCTCGCGGAAGGCGTCCACGTAGCCGCCCGCGGGCCCGAACAGCTCGTCCAGCCAGCCGCGCTCCTCGGGCAGGAAGCCGGAGTTCTTCTGGTTCGCGCGCCAGTTGCGCAGGTCGATCGGGCGGTGGGCGATGTTCCAGTCGCCGGTGAGGATGTAGTGGCGGCGGCGGCGCGCGAGGCGCTCGAGGTGCGGGCGGAATGCGGCGAGGAAGCGGAACTTGGACGCCTGCCGCTCCGGCCCCGCGGAGCCCGAGGGCATGTACAGGGAGACGACCGAGAGGTCACCGACCTGCGCCTCGAGGTAGCGTCCCTCGCCGTCGAACTCCGTGACGCCGAAGCCGCGCACCACTCGCTCGGGCTCGTGGCGCGTGTAGATCGCGACCCCGGCGTAGCCGGGGCGGCGGGCGTCGCAGAAGTGGCTGTGGTAGCCCTTGAGGCGCACGTCGTGTGCGGCGAGCTGGTGCTCCTGGGCACGCGTCTCCTGCAGGCAGATGAAGTCCGCGTCCTGGCGGCGCAGCCAGCGGAACAGGCCCTTCGCCGCCGCCGAGCGTATGCCGCAGACGTTGACGGTGATCACTCGCATGAGGCAATGATAGGACATGCGGCAATCCCAGCTCACGTTCATCGACCTCGCGCTCTCCCGCGAGGCGCTGCGCTTCGGCAAGTTCACCCTGAAATCCGGGCGCGAGAGCCCCTACTTCTTCAACGCCGGGCTGTTCAGCGACGGCGAGGCCACGCGCGTGCTCGGTGAGTGCTACGCGGATGCCATCCTGCATTCGCGCCTCGGCTTCGACGTGCTGTTCGGTCCCGCCTACAAGGGTATCGCGCTCGCGACCGCAACCGCGGTGGCGCTCGCCGCGAGTCACGGGCGCAGCGTCCCCTACGCCTTCAACCGCAAGGAGGCGAAGGAGCACGGCGAGGGCGGCAGCCTCGTCGGCGCGCCGCTCGCCGGTCGGGTGCTGATCATCGACGACGTGATCACCGCCGGCACGGCGGTGCGCGAGTCGCTCGCCATCATCCGCGCCGCCGGCGGCGAGCCGGTGGGCGTCGCGCTCGCGCTCGATCGTCAGGAGCGCGGCAGGGGCACGCTGAGCGCGGTGCAGGAGGTCGAGCGGCAGCACGGCCTCACCTGTGTGAGCATCGTCACACTTGCCGAGCTCATCGAAGCGCTGTCGCAAGGCACCGACGGACGCGCGCGCATTTCTGCCGAACAGCTCACATCGCTCAAGGCGTATCAGGCGCGTTACCGCGCCTCCTGAGCTTGCGCGCCGCCCGCCCGGCGCTGGAAACTATCCAACATGCTCCCCGCCACGCCTCACCGTCTCCTGGCGCTGCTGCTGTCCGCCGCCGCGCTACTCGCCACCGCCGCTTACGCGGCACAGGCACAGAAGTCCTCCCCCGCCAAGGGCGGCATCGCCTACCGGTGGGTCGACGAGCAGGGGGTCGTGCACTACGGCGACAACATTCCGCCGCAGTACGCCGCGCAGGAGCGCACCGTGCTCAACCGCGACGGCGTCGAGGTCGGGCGCGTCGAGGCCGCCAAGACACCCGAGCAGGCGAAGGCGGACGCGCAGGCAAAGAGCGAGGCGCTCAAGCAGCGACAGCACGACAGCTTCCTCGTCTCCACATATACGTCGGTCAAGGACATCGAGGCACTGCGCGATGTGCGCCTCGACCAGCTGCAGGGCCAGCACGCCGCCGCCGAACAGTATGTCGAGAGCCTGCGGGCGCGCCTCGGGTCGCTCCAGGTACGTGCGGTGAGCTTCCGCCCCTACAGCAGCAACCCGAACGCGCGCAGCATGCCCGATGACCTCGCCGAGAACCTGGTGCGCACGCTCGACGAGATGCGCACCCAGATGAGCTCAATCGCCGCCAAGAGCGAAGAGGAAAAGAACCTGCGCGCGCAGTTCGATGCCGACATCGAGCGCTACCGGCAGCTGCACACGATCCACTCCGCGCAGTAGCGCGCCTAGCCCCTGCCCGAGTGCCCGAAGCCGCCCGCGCCGCGCGTGCTCGCGGCGAAGTCGGCGACTATCTCCAGTTCCACCTGCACGACCGGTACCACGACCAGCTGCGCGATGCGCTCGCCGGGCTGCACGGTGAAGGCCGTCGTGCCGCGGTTCCAGCAGGAGACCATGAGCTGGCCCTGGTAGTCCGAGTCGATCAGTCCGACGAGGTTACCGAGCACGATGCCGTGTTTGTGGCCGAGTCCGGAGCGCGGCAGGATCATCGCGGCGAGCCCCGGGTCCTCGACGTGAATGGCCAGTCCCGTCGGGATGAGCCGCGCTTCCTGCGCGGCGAGCAGCAGCGGCTCCTCCAGGCACGCACGCAGGTCGAGCCCGGCGGAGCCGTCCGTGGCGTAGGCCGGGAGCGGAAACTCGCGCCCGACGCGCGCGTCGAGAATGCGCACCTTGAGCGCGCGGCGCGTCACCGCGGGGAGCGTCAAGCGTGCGCCGTGCCGCGCTGGCGGACGCCGCTGCGGGCGGCGTGCTCGGCGGCGATCAGCGCGATCAGCTCGCGCGCCAGGCGGAGCTTGCCCGCGCGCCCGAGCTCGTGGCGGCCGTTGCGCGTGAGCACGACCAGCTGGTTGTCGTCGCTGTCGAAGGCCTTGTCGTGTCCAACCTCGTTGGCCGCGATCAGGTCCAGGTTCTTCTTCATGAGCTTGGCGCGCGCATTCTGCTCTACCGCCTCGGTCTCGGCGGCGAAGCCGACCACGAAGGGCCGGTCGGCGCGCGCGGCGACCGTCGCGAGCACGTCCGTGGTGCGCTCCATGTCGAGCTCGAGCGAATCACTGGTCTTCTTGATCTTCTGCGCCGCCGCGCGCGCGGGCCGGTAGTCGGCGACCGCGGCGGTGGAGATGAAGATGTCCGTGCCGGGCAGCTCCTTGAGCACGGCGGCGAGCATGTCGGCGGCGCTCTCCACGTCGATACGCCGGACCCCGGCCGGGGTCGGCAGGCTGACGGGCCCGCTCACGAGCACGACGCTCGCGCCGGCCTCGCGTGCGGCCTGCGCGACCGCGAAGCCCATCTTCCCGGAACTGCGGTTACTGATGAAGCGCACCGGGTCGATGCGCTCGCGCGTGGGACCGGCGGTGAGGAGCACGCGCCGTCCGGCGAGCACGCCGGTGCCGGCGAGGAGCGCGCCCACGCGCTCGGCGAGCTCGAGCGGCTCGAGCATGCGGCCCTCGCCGACCTCGCCGCAGGCCTGGTCCCCGGCCGCGGGCCCGAAGATCTGCACGCCCCGTGCGCTCAGGGTGGTGACGTTCGCGCGCGTCGCTGCGTTCGCCCACATGAGGTGATTCATCGCGGGCGCCACGCCGATCGGTGCCTCGGTCGCGAGACACAGGGTCGTCAGGAGGTCATCGGCGATGCCCGCGGCGAGACGCGCGAGGAAGTTAGCGGTCGCCGGCGCCACCAGCACCGCGTCCGCCCAGCGCGCGAGCTCGATGTGTCCCATGGCCGCCTCAGCGGCCGCATCCCACAGCTCGCTGCGCACGCCGCGACCCGAGACCGCCTGGAAGGTCGTCGCGGTGACGAACCGCCCCGCACCCTGCGTCATGACCACCTGGACTTCCGCGCCGCGTTCGCGCAGCCGGCGCACGAGGTCCGGGCTCTTGTAGGCGGCGATGCCGCCGGTCACGCCAAGGAGTATGTGTTTGCCCTGCATAAGAACAGCTCACCCCCGTGCCCGAGATTATCGCACCGCGTTCCCCCGGATGCGCAGCCGCGCGCCTGAACGGTGAAACGGCCCCGCTTCCGAGCGCCTTTTCGCGCCTCTTCATGCGCCTGCGCGGTGGTCTCTTAGAACGGATGGGTATGAGCCATGCGCCCCGACGGATGGCCTGCGCAAACTCCACCACCGCTTGTGAATCCACCCGTTCGCGCCGCTTTCTGCGGCTGCCTCGCATGCCTCCTCACCTTAGACTTCGCTGAGTTCCAGGTCCCTGCGCCGCACCATGAGTATCCGTGAATGGCCGGTCAGCGAGCGCCCCCGGGAGAAGCTGCTCGCGCAGGGCGCGCAGGCGCTCTCGGACGCCGAGCTCCTCGCGCTGCTGCTCGGCACGGGCACCCGTGGCCGCTCCGCGGTCGAGCTGGCGCGCGCGCTGCTCACCGACTTCGGCTCGCTGCGCGATCTCATGAGCGCCGGGAAGGTCCAGTGCTTGGAGCGCGTCGGTGTCGGCCCGGCGCGCTACGCGATCCTGCAGGCCTCACTGGAGCTGACGCGCCGGCACTTCCGCGAGGCCTTGCGTATCGGACCCGCGCTGCCCTCGCCCGAGGCGACGCGCACGTTTCTCTTCGCGCAGCTGCGTGACAAGCCCTACGAGGTGTTCTGCTGCCTGTACCTGGACAACCGCCACCGCCTGATCGCCTTCGAGGAGATGTTCCGCGGCACCATCGACCGCGCGGGCGTTCACCCCCGGGAGGTCCTGCGTCAGACCCTCGCCCACAACGCCGCCGCGGTGATCCTGGCGCACAACCACCCCTCCGGAGTGCTCGAGCCGAGTCAGGCGGACGAGCTGATCACGCGACGACTCAAAGAGGCACTCGCACTCCTCGACGTGCGCGTGCTCGATCACATCATCATCGGTGACGGAGAGAGTTTCTCGTTCAGCGAGCATGGGTTGCTCTAGGGGGTTGGCGGTGCTCCCTCGCCTCTGGCGAGCCCCTCCCAAGGCCCCCCGTGCGGCGGGAGGGCTGCTTCCCCACCCGTTTTCGCGGCCCGTCAGCCCAAGACCGGCGCCTTGTGAACGGGCCGCCGGGCTGGTATAAAGCCCGGCCCGGGATTCCGAGCGGGACGCCGCTTGCGGTCCTAAGTCACTGAAATCCAAGGTTGCTCCTATGACCCGCGTCTGCGAAGTCACCGGCAAGAGGCCGGCCGTCGGTAACCGCGTCTCGCACGCCAACAACAAGAAGCGCCGCCGCTTCCTGCCGAACCTGCACAGGCAGCGTTTCTGGCTCGAGACCGAGAAGCGCTGGGTGAGCCTGCGCCTCAGCACGAGCGGGATGCGCACCGTGGAGAAGAAGGGCCTCGACAAGGTCGTCGCGGAACTGCGTGCCAAGGGCATGAAGGTCTGACGGGGCAGCAAGGAGTTACGACATGCGCGAGAAGGTCAAGCTCTTGTCCACCGCCGGGACCGGCCATTTCTACGTGACGACCAAGAACAAGCGGCTGCATCCGGACAAGATGGAAATCCGCAAGTTCGACCCCGTGGTACGCAAGCACGTCGCCTACAAAGAGGCGAAGATCAAGTAAGCCGGGCGTTCGCTCAAGCGGGCGCGTGCCGGAACTTCCCGAAGTCGAGACGACGCGGCGCGGGCTCGTCCCGTACGCGCGCCAGCGGCGCATCGTTTCCCTGAGTGTCTACGAGCCGCGCCTGCGCTGGCCGGTGCCGCGCTCGCTCGCCCGCGAGGTCGCCGGGCAGCGCATCCGCCGAGTCGGCCGCCGCGCCAAGTACCTGCTGCTGCGCCTCGACTCCGGCACGCTGCTCGTGCACCTGGGCATGTCGGGCAACCTGCGTGCGGTGCCCCAGCAGTCCCCGCGCGTCAAGCACGATCACTTCGACCTCGTGCTCGACTCCGGGCTCGCGCTGCGCTTCAACGACCCGCGCCGCTTCGGCAGCCTCCTCTACACCCCGGGCGATCCCGGGCAGCACCCGCTGCTCAAGAGCCTCGCGCCCGAGCCCTTCGCGCGCGCCTTCAGCGCCGAGTACCTGTGGCGCATCACCCGCGGACGGCGTGTGGCCATCAAGCAGCTCATCATGAACAGCCGCCTGGTCGTCGGCGTCGGCAACATCTACGCGAGCGAGGCGCTGTTCCGGGCGCGCATCCGGCCGACGCGCGCCGCCCGCACGCTCACGCGCGCGGAGTGCGCGCGGCTGGTGCGCGCCGTGCGCACGGTGCTGACGCTCGCCATCCGCGCCGGCGGCACGACGCTGCGCGACTACCTGGGCGCCGACGGCCTGCCGGGCTACTTCCGCCAGCGCCTGTACGTGTACGAGCGCGCCGGCAAGCCCTGCCGGCGCTGCGCGACGCCGCTGCGTGCGCTGACGCAGGGGGCGCGCTCGACTTACTATTGTCCCTCCTGTCAGAAGTAGGAGCGCGCATGAGCCGCGAGATCCTCGCGCACTTCGCCGGCTGCGACGCGGTGATGGCGTCCCTGGTGCGCGCCGTCGGCCCCTACGCGCCCGCGACCGACGAGTGCCACCCGTTCGAGGCGCTCGCCCAGGCGATCGCCCACCAGCAGCTGAACGGCATCGCCGCCAACACGATCCTCAGGCGCCTCGTCGAGGCCTACGGGGCGGGGCCCTTCCCGAGCCCGCAGTGGATCCTGGACGCTCCGATCGAGCGGCTGCGCGCGGCCGGCTTCTCGGGCGCCAAGGTGGCGGCGCTCAAGGACCTCGCCGCGCAGACGCTCACGGCGGTGGTGCCCGAGCGCGCCGCGCTCCTCGGCCTCGACGACGAGGCCATCATCGAGCGACTGACGCAGGTGCGCGGCATCGGGCGCTGGACGGTGGAGATGCTGCTCATCTTCCGCCTCGGCCGTCCCGACGTGCTGCCCGTGGATGACTTCGGCGTCCGCGCGGGGTTTCGTGCCGCCTACGGTCTGAAATCGCTCCCGCACCCGAAGGCGCTCGCCGCCTGGGGCGAGCGCTGGAAGCCGTACCGCTCGGCGGCCGCGTGGTATCTGTGGCGGGCACTGGAGCTGAAGCGCGCGGGCACGCTGCCGGCACCCGCCGAGCGCATACGCCTGCCGCGCGTCAAGCGGCGGCGCCGTGCGGCGCGCCCCGCCGCGGCCAAACGCCGCGTGCTCAAGCGCGCCCCGGCTGCCGGGCGGACGAAGCGTGCTCCCGCGCGCCGCGTCAGGCGAGGTCGATCGCGCGCCGCTCGTAAGTGATCACGAGCCGTGCCCCCTCGCGGCGCGCCGCCAGCGTCTCGGGGCGCGCGCCGCCCTCGACGTCATAGCACACCGTGAGCTCATCGCCCTCGAGGCGATAGATCGCCAGGAGTGTTCGCCCGGCGTTCGGACCGTGCTCGCCGACGATGTCCATGGCGCACGGCGTCGTGTCCGCGTTCACGGTGTAGTGGCCGGAGTCGACGATCTGGTTGCTGCGGTCGACGATGCGGTAGCCGTCGCCCTCCAGGAGCAGGTAGCACACGCGCAGCTGCGCGGGCTCGAGCCGCTGGCCGCCGACGCTCACCGCGACCGGCGCCCACGCGCCCTCGAGCGCGCGGGGATCCTCAGGGGAGAGTTCCGCCACGGGGCCTCATGCGCGGCGCATCTTCTTCAGTTCGGCCTCGACGATCGGGTGCACGAACTGGCTCACGTCGCCGCCCAGCACGGCGATCTCGCGCACCAGGCTCGAGGAGATGAAGGTGAACTGCTCCTGCGGCGTCAGGAACACGGTCTCGAAGTTGCGATCGAGGTGACGCGACATGTTGGCGAGCTGGAACTCGAACTCGAAGTCCGACACCGCGCGCAGGCCCCGCAGGATGACGCCGACCCCGTGCTCGCGCGCGAACTCGACCGTGAGGTTCGAGTAGCCGAGCACCTCCACGTTCGGCAGGTCGTGGAGCACACGCCGCGCCAGATCCACGCGCTCGGCGAGCGGGAACAGCGGCGTCTTGTTGGGATTGGCGGCGATGGCGATGAACACGCGCACGAACATGCGCGCCGCACGCCGCACCAGGTCCTGATGCCCGTTGGTGATC